>CAZDIZ010000036.1:34422-36559 GCA_964505625.1 uncultured Solibacteraceae bacterium
ACAGGGCGGGACGTGCAAACTGCTCTTGCGTTTTTCCGCTATCATAAAAGCCGTTCCCATCATGACGACGCTCACCCATCTGGAGTGTACTCGTTGCGGCGCGCAGTACGACGCCGCCGGACCACGCAACCTGTGCGCGTGCGGTGCGCCTCTTATGGCGCGTTACGATTTGGAACGCGCGCGCGAAGGCTGGAGCCGCGAGTGGATCGACCACGGGCCGTCCAACATCTGGCGTTACGCGCCGGTGCTGCCGGTAGCCTCGCCCGCGGCCATGGTTACGCTGGGCGAGGGGCTCACGCCGCTCATCGCGCTGCGGCGGTTGGGCCAGGACTGGAACGCGCCCAATCTGTGGTTGAAAGACGACGGTATCAATCCCACGGGCTCGTTCAAAGCGCGCGGTCTGGCCTGTGCTGTGTCGAAGGCGCTCGAATTGGGTATCACCAAGTTGGCGCTGGCTTCGGCGGGCAACGCGGCGAGCGCGCTGGCGGCGTACGCGGCCGCCGCGGGTCTGGAGTCGCATATCTTCATGCCCTCCGATGTGCCGCAGTCGAACTACATTGAATGCCGCGCGTTCGGCGCTGAAGTGACTCTCGTCGATGGTCTGATCAGCGATTGCGCCAAGGCGATGGCCGAGCGCGCCGCGAGCGAAGGCTGGTTCGATATGAATACCTTCCACGAGCCCTACCGCGTGGAAGGCAAGAAGACCATGGGGTACGAACTGGCTGAACAGTTCCGCTGGACACTGCCCGACGTCATCCTCTACCCGACCGGTGGGGGCGTGGGCCTGATCGGAATGTGGAAGGCGTTCCAGGAACTGGAAGCGCTCGGTTGGGTGGCGCCGGGCAAGCGCCCGCGCATGATCGCGGTACAGGCCGAAGGCTGCCGCCCACTGGTGAACGCTTTCGAACGCGGTGAAGAGTCCACGCATGCATGCACGGACGCGCGCACACTTGCGAGCGGCCTGCGCGTGCCCAAGCCAACGGCGGATTTCCTGCTTCTCAGAATCATCCGCGAAAGCGGTGGACTGGCTGTCGCTGTCACCGATCAGCAGATTCTCGATGCGGGTGCGCTGCTCGCCGGCCGTGAAGGTGTCTTCGCCGCGCCGGAAGGGGCCGCCATGGTAGCCGCGGCGCGATTGCTCATCGAGAACGGATCGGTGGACGCTGGCGCGCGTGTCGTACTATACAACACCGGCGCCGGGTTGAAGTACCTGGAAGCGTACTCAACGCGCTTTCCGCGCGCGCGCGCGGGGGAGCGGGATAAGCTCGGCGGACTCATCACTCCGCGCTGATTATAAAAAAAGTTCACTTGGGGATGGTAATCCGTTTGAAATAGTGCTAAATAAAATTGGAATGTCTGTGCCACTTGCACGCATCCTCGTGGTGGACGACGAAGCACCGATACGCGATATTCTGCACCAGTATCTAAGTGAGCGTGGTCATGAGGTGGAGCAGGCTAGCGACGGTGCTCAAGCATTGGACTGCCTGGCGCGAGGCGGTGTTGAACTTGTGGTCACTGATATCCGGATGCCGGTAATGGGCGGTCTAGAACTTTTGCAGCATATCGGTTCCCGTGAGTACGATGTCGGTGTGGTGATGCTCACCGCCTGCGACGATGTAGCCAGCGCGGTGAGTGCAATGAAATCTGGCGCGCTGGATTACGTTCTCAAACCATTCAGTCTGGATGAACTCGGATGCACGGTTGACCGCGCTCTGACGACCTTCCGCCAGCAGAAGCGCGACCGGCTGCAGTTGGCAGAACTCGAGTACCTGGTGAACACGCAAGCGCGGCAACTGCGCCAAGTGTTGGGCGAGTTGCACGAAGCCTGGGAGAAGGCGCTGGACGCCATGGTAGCCGCGCTGGATGCGCGCGAGCACGAACCGGAATCGCACTCCAAACGCGTGAGTGAAGGCGCCGCTGTGCTGGCTACTTCGCTGGGCGTCGAAGCGGACTTGATGGAAGCGATCCGCCGCGGCGCCATGTTGCACGACATCGGCAAGATCGGCATTCCGGACGGCATCTTGTTGAAGCCGGGCAAACTCACTGGTCCTGAATGGGTGGAGATGCGCAAGCACCCGCAAATCGGTTTCTGGATTCTGGACGGCATCGAAATCCTGAAGCCGGCCTGCCAGATCGT
>CAZDIZ010000036.1:36659-38331 GCA_964505625.1 uncultured Solibacteraceae bacterium
ACGCGCACGCGTCCCGATCCGGTGTTCCTGCGTTTGTTCAAAGTGGCGAGAGCCTGAAAACCCGGGGACAGACAACTCTGCCCCCGGCGGAACACGCTGAAATCGTGGAGTTTCTTGCGCGGGGCAGAGGAGTCTGTCCCCGGGTTTTCTACACGCCGGGATTCAGCACCGCCACGAATCCCAGGTTGCGGTACAACTGCTTGTAGTCCAAACCACAGCCCACCACGAAGTGATCCGGGATTTCGAAGCAGCGGAACTCGACCGGCACCTGCACAATGCGCCGGGGCGTACGGTCGAGCAGCGTGCAGATGGCCAGCGAGTTCGGACCGCGCCCGGCTAACGTTTGCAGCAAGTAGCGCGCTGTGAATCCGGTGTCGACAATGTCTTCCACCAGCAGCACGTCCTCGCCTTCAATACCGTCGTCCAGATCCTTGGCGATCCGCACCACGCCCGGTGCTCCGCGCTGGTTCGAGAAACTGGAGATGGCCAGGAAGTCGATCTTCACCGGGATCTCGATCTCGCGCGCCAGCGCCGTCAGGAAGAACACGGACCCTTTTAGTACGGCTATGAGTTTCAGGTCCTTGCCGCGATACTTTGCCGAGATCTCCGCCGCCACCTCGCGGATGCGCTCATTGACCTGTTCTTCAGTGAACAGAACACGCTCGATCTCCGGCGCGATGGGTTTTGTCATACGTTAATCGGCCGCTCCGAGATACCGTACTTGAAAATCAAGTTCTGAAAGTCCTTTTGATAGAAAACTTGGATATTGATATGCGGGTAGATTTGTCGCAATAATTTCACTTTCCGGTTTTTCTTTGTCACCAGCGATTGCTTCATGGTGGTCAGTTCGACGTACAGATCGAACTCGGGCAGATAGAAATCCGGTGTGAACGCTTCCAGCACTCGCCCGTCCTTGTCCCATTGCACCGCGAAGCTGTGCGGCTCGTAATCCCAGACGATGCGGTAGAAGTCCAACAGGTTGGCGAAGATCTGCTCGCTCGGATGGTTGAAGATGACCGGCTTCAAGTTCGCCTTGCCGGGCGGATGTATGCCGTGGCGGGAAAGCTGGTAGCGCACTTGAAACTGTAACTGCGCTTCGGCGGCCGGGCTGAGGAGACCCTGTTCAACCAGCCCTCGCGCGGCGAGCAGACTTTCGATGACGCCGGCCACCTGGTCCGGGTCCAGCCCCTCGGTGCTCAGCGCAAGATCGAATTGCGCGGGTGGCGCCGCCGAGCGGCCGTAGCGCTTGCGGCATTCGGTGCGGCGCGCGGCGTGCAACTCCTGCAATAGCTCGCGGGCGGCCGGCCGTTCCAAACGCCGGTCGAGCATGATCATGCCCAGCCGCCGTGATTCGGGAGCCATCAGGTGCACGCGCACCAGGTTGGGGAACTTCGCGAGCAGGAACTCGGCCCCGTCGGCCGACAGGACCAGGTGATGCTCGGTCGCCAGCCGCGCCATGATGGAGGCGACCAAGTGCGGATAGACGCGGTCGGGAAGGGAAGTCACGTCGCCGAACTCTTCCTCGAGCAGCGCGCGGAGGCGCGGTTCGGTGATCAACTCGAAGTGCAGATGCTGCGAAACCAACCGTGCCGCTTCGTCCACCCGGCACCCGGGTTCGCCTGAAACCGTGACCAACCCCATGTCCACCGTCATGATAACTCACCGCAAGGGG
>CAZDIZ010000036.1:38431-39796 GCA_964505625.1 uncultured Solibacteraceae bacterium
AATCTCGACGCCCAACCTGGACCGTCTGGCGTCGAACGGCGTGCGCTTCACGCAGTTCTACAACACGGCGCGCTGCTGCCCCACGCGCAGTTCGCTGCTCACCGGACTCTATCCGCATCAGGCCGGCGTGGGGCACATGGTGAGCGACCGCGGCTTGCCCGCCTACCAGGGATACCTGAACAACCGCTGCGCCACCATCGCCGAGGTGCTCGCGCCGGCGGGCTACCGCACGCTCATGTCCGGCAAGTGGCACGTCGGCGAAAAGCGTCCGTACTGGCCGCTCGACCGCGGCTTTCAACGCTACTTCGGTTTGATCAGCGGCGGCAGCAACTACTTCCGTCTCGATCCTGGCCGCCAGATGGCGTTCGGCAATGAACCGTTCACGCCGCCGCCGGACAAGTTCTACATGACCGACGCCTTCACCGATTACGCGCTGCGGTTCCTCGATGAAGGCAAGGGCAGCCAGTCGCCGTTCTTCCTGTACCTCGCTTACACTTCGCCGCACTGGCCCTTGCACGCCTGGCCCGAAGACATTGCACGCTATCGCGGGCGTTACAAGATCGGCTGGGACGAACTACGGCAGCGCCGCCACCGCCGCATGATCGAAATGGGTTTAGTCGATCGGCGCTGGCCGCTCACCCCGCGCGACGCGCAGGCGCCGCCTTGGGAAGATGTGAAGGATCAGAACGAGCGCGATCTGCGCATGGCCATCTACGCCGCGCAGATCGACCGCATGGATCAGAACATCGGCCGTGTGCTGGCCAAATTGCGCGAAATGGGCGCCGAACAGAACACGCTGATTCTGTTTTTGGCCGATAACGGCGGCTGCGCCGAACGCGTTGAACGCGGCAAAGCCGGCGCGCTCACCGGCACGCCGGATTCATTTTCGAGCTATGGCCTGCCGTGGGCCAACGCGAGCAACACGCCCTTCCGGCTCTACAAGCACTGGGTGCACGAAGGCGGCATCTCGACGCCGCTCATCGCGCACTGGCCCGGCGTCATACGCAAACCCGGCACGCTGACGCATCAACCGGGACACATCATCGACATCATGGCGACGTGCGCGGACGTGGCGGGCGCGACGTATCCTTCGAATGTGACGCCGCTCGAAGGGCGCAGTCTGCTGCCGGTCTTCGAAGGGCGCAAGCGGCACCCGCACCCGGCGCTGTGTTGGGAGCACGAAGGCAACCGCGCGGTGCGTCAGGGCGACTGGAAGCTGGTGTCGCGCCATCCATCGAATTGGGAACTCTACAACCTGGCGCGCGACCGAACCGAGATGCAGGACCTCGCGTCGCGCGAACCGAAGCGCGTACGCGACATGACGGCGCTCTACAATCAGTGGGCCGCGCGCTGCGGCGTGGTGGA
>CAZDIZ010000037.1:0-39323 GCA_964505625.1 uncultured Solibacteraceae bacterium
CGCCGCCGTTCAACCGCTCGGCACGATAGTCCGCGCCAAAACGCAGGTTGTGGCTGCCTTTGATCCACGTCAGCGTTCCCGAAAGGGAATGCGTATCGTTGTAGATTCGGCGGTCGGTGCCGTTGGCGAAGCCACCGTAGTTGCCACCGTCGATGGACATGGTCGGGAATGCCATGTTCTGCTTCGACATCAGGCTGGTGAATTGGGATGAGAAGCCCAGCGCCGGCAGAATATCCGACACCTTGCCGGTGCTGGCCTGCGTGATCGGGAAGAGCACGCGCGTGTAACCGTAACGCACGTTGAGCACCTTGGTGGGTGACAGCACGAACACATCGTCCAGCGCCGCCACGCGATTCATGCGCTCGGTCGTGCTGCCCGTGGCGATGTTTCCATACATGTCGCCGCCTTCGCTGTGCCAGCGGTCCATGCTGAAGCGGCCGAACATACGGTGGCGGTCCGAGAAGGCGTGGTCCACGCGGCTGGTGTAGGTGTTGTACTCGTTCGCATTCAGCGGATTCGGAGAGCGGAAGTTCCTTCGGAATCCCACCGGCGTCTGCGGGTCCTGATTGGGGAGTGGATAGAACTTGTCGACGATGTTTCTGGCCACCGGGCTGATGGCGCTGGCCGGAATGACGTTGCCCGCAAACGGCTGCCGGACATAGTGTGTGCCGTCGTAGCTGATGGTGCGAGGGTCGTAAATCTGATAGGACGATCCGAATTGCAGCAGCTCGGAGAAATCGCCGGTGCGTTGCTTGGCGGTCGCCACGGTGGTGATGGTCCCCTCCGATGGCACCTGGTTCGGGTTGCCCTCATAGGCGAAGAACCAGAACGATTTGTTTCTCCCGTTGTAGAGCTTCGGGACGACGATGGGGCCGCCCGCGGAAGCGCCGTAGCGGTTGTCCCGGTAGTTGTCCTTCTTGCGCCCGGCCATGTTGTTGAAGAAGCTGTTGGCGTCGAGCGACTTGTTGCGGAACCACTCGTGCGCTTCGCCGTGCAGCGCGTTGGTGCCGCCCAGCGTCACCATATTAATGGTGGCGCCCATGGTGAAGCCCGAACCGGCGTCGTAGGTCGCCGTCTGCACCTTGAACTCCTGCACGGCCGTGGTCGGCGGGCTGAAGGCGATGCGATCGGATGCGTAGTTGGGAATTCCGTCCAAGGTGAACTGGTTGCTCAGCGAACCCGAGCCGCTGGAGGAAATTTCGGAAAGCGCCAGCGTCGTATACGCCTTGCGCTGACGAAGGCTCTGCGTGTTGACCACGCCCGGCGCCAGCAGCGCCAATTCGGCCGGCGAACCGTCGCGGATGGGCAACTCGGCGATGCTAGCACGGTTGATTACAGTGCCCAGCGACGCGTCGGACGTCGCCAGTGGAGGCGCCTCCGATGTGACCTCGATCTTCTCGGTCAAATCTCCGACCGCGAGCACGACATCCACTTCCACCATGTCGGCCACGCGAACCTCGATCCCCTCCCGAACAAATTGCTTGAACCCGGTTCGGCTGGCGGAAAGCCGGTACGTGCCGGGCACAAGGTAGGAGAACCGAAAACTACCGGCCTCATTCGACGACGTACTCAGTACGGCCCCCGTCGCCGTGTTGGTTAACCGAACGTCGGCGCCCGGAACGGCGCCCGTGGCCGTGTCCGTCACACGCCCTAAAACGGTCCCCCGCGACTCCTGGCAATAACCCACACAAAGACAGACCATGCAGGTAAGTAATACGGCGCCCACGCGCGAGACAATCCATCTCAGTTTCATCACCTTCATTGTGGTTCTCCTCTGCCAGACGAAGCTGGCGGCGGCGGCTAACCTCGTAGGCTCGCCAACCGAAGCGGGCCGGAAATCCTTGCTCAGGTGAGTTTCACGCACAAGCGGTCGTGGGTACAAGGTTAGCTCACGGTAAGCTCACCGTAAGGCGCTCGATTGCCAGGGATTTGCGGGTGAGCCGTGTTATAATTCCACCGACTAGCGCAACTTACCGTAAGCTGCGGGGAGACTTCTTTAAAATGAGGGAGATACCGGAAGTACCGTCGGCCACGGAGTTGTCCACCGACCCACGGTGGCAACTGGCCCAACGTGTCGCTGACAGCTCCAATCTCCGCAAATGCCCGAAACTCCGCGCATTCCTGCTCTACGTTTGCGAGAACACACTGCTGGGAACCGCGGGCAACGTTCGGGAGCAGCTCATCGGGTCCAAAGTCTTCGGCCGATCGGCCGACTACAATCTCAACGACGACAACATCGTCAGGGTAGAAGCCCGGGAGCTTCGCAAGCGGCTCGAAGCCTACTTTTCCGGCGAGGGGCTTGAAGAACCGATCGTGATCGTCATTCCGAAGGGCGGCTACGTCCCGGAGTTCCGGCCGCGCGAGCAGCCGGCCGAGGAAACCGAGATTGGTTCGGAGGATCTCGCCGAGGCGGCCACAGTCGAAGGGGGCGATAGCAAGACGCCACGCCCGCTTCCACTTGCGCTAGCCGCGACCGCGGTGATCCTCGCCGCGGTGGCCATTTGGCTCGGGATCGACGACTGGCGGTTACGTGCGACATATCGGTCTCCGGCCGGAACGCGCGCGGAGGATTACTCCTTCTACGCCGATCTGCTCGGACCGCTGGGTGCATCCAGCCGCGAAACTCTGCTCGTACTGAGCAACCCCAAGGTGGTTCTATACTTCGGTTCGGACTCACCGGACCCCGTAGTGAAGGGATCGGGGCATACGGTTCAAGCGCCGCCGCAATTGAAGGGCATTTTCAGTGACGCGCTGAACAACCTCGACCGCAACTCACGTTACCAGTTTCTCCAAGCCACCCGCGAAGATTACACCGGAATGGGCGAAGCCATAGCCGCCTTCCACTTGGGCCGGCTGCTGCATCTCGTATCTCGCCCGGTACGGTTGACGCAGGGCCGTTTTCTGACCTGGGAGCGCGTCCCCCAGGAGAACCTGATTTTACTCGGCGCGCCCCACATCAACGACTGGACACACCAGAACGTTGGCACCTCGAACTTCAACATCGTAAGCAACGGTGTCGAAAACGTGAAGCCCCGTGCCGGCGAGCCGGGAAAATACCTGGTGCGGCTGGAACCTGGCGCCAAACCAGGCTCGGCGCTGACCGACTACGGAGTTGTCAAGCGGTTCGCGTCGCCTTACGGCTTCAGCCTGCTTTTACTTGCCGGATGTTCCAGCCCCGGAACTGGAGGCGCGGGTGAGTTTTTCGCGAACCCCGCCAAGATGAAGGCGGTCCATGATCGTATCCGCGCGGCGGCGCCGGGAAAGCCGTTTCCTTCCACATGGGAAGTGGTGATCAAGATCGACGTGCGCGACGGCCTGCCGGTCGAAACCACGGCGGTTGCATTCCGTCCGTAGTTCGCGCCTATTCGCCCGAGCGTCGCGCCACCTGGAAGTGGCTCAGTGTGGAAGCGTACGAGGATAGTCCTCGATACAGCGCCTCGGCGAATTTCTGGCGATGGTCGGCTTTCTTCAACAGCATTTCTTCGCGCGGGTTGGTGACGAAGCCCACTTCCGCCAGCACCGACGGCATCGCCGCGCCGATCAACACCACAAACGGCGCCTTCTTCACACCGCGGTTCTTGCCGGCTCCGTTCTTAGCCGCCAACGCATACAGAGAAGTCTGCAACCTGGCGGCGAACTCGCGCGACTCTTCCACCTTGTCGCGCAAGGCGATCTTCCGGATCAGGTCCTGCAATTCGTGGATGGACTTGTTCGACGTCGCGTTTTCACGCGCCGCCACTTCCAAGGCCGTGCGAGAGGTAGTGAAGTTCAGATAGTAAGTCTCCGACCCGGACGCGCTGCGCAGCGGTGAAGAATTCACGTGTATGGACAGGAACAGATCGGCCTGGCTCTCGTTGGCGATGCGCGTGCGTTCTTCCAGCGGGACGAACGTATCGTCGTTGCGCGTGTAGATCACTTCGCTCCCCATGCCCTTCTCAATCAGCGGTCCGAGCCGCAGGGCGATATCCAGGACCAGGTCCTTCTCCAGCACGCCGCCGGGCCCGATCGTGCCCGTATCGTGCCCGCCATGTCCCGCATCCAGCACAATGCGCCCGACCTTCAACCCCAGCGCGCGCGTGAGCGAACGTCCACCGCCGCGGTTCTGCTTGGCCGGCTCAGCCGGCGCGCTTGCCGTGGGCGCCGTCGTCGTGGTTTTGGGCCTGGATGCGGCCACCTGCACGGGCGGCGCCGGGCGGTGGTGGACCGGCTCGGGCGCCACCATCAGCGCCTCTGGCCCAGGGTGGCGTGACAACGCCGCATCGGAAACCAGCACCGGCGGCGCGGGCAGCACCGGCGGCACGTAAACCGGTTTGGGAGCGGGCGGGGGCGCTTCAAACGGCCGCCGGATGACCTTGCGTGGAACTGGCGCGGCCACCGGAGGCGCAACGGCGGGCTCGGCCAACCGCTCGACGCGCGTCGTACTCGGAGCGGGAGTGGGAGCCGGAGCAGCGCCCAAACGACGCAACTCAATCACCAGGCGGTCCGGCGAAGATAGCTGCGACGCCCGGTACTCGACGCCGGTGTCCAGATCCAACACCACGCGCGTCTTGCCGGGCTGCGTTTCGGCCACGCGAATCTGCTTGAGGATGCCGTCGCCCACCGCGATGGTGTGCATCTTGCCGGTTCCGTCGGCCGGTTTCACGCCGAGCAGATCGAAGAACAAACGGTCGGGGTCGCGCAGACGGTCCAGCTTGAAGCGGAACTCACCATTGGTTTGAACAGCGACGCGCGTGGTATCGCCGAGCGACCAGAACCTGACGCTGGTGACGCGAAGCGGCCCGGGGCGCGCTTCAACCGCGGCCAGCGAAGCCGCGGCGGCGATCAAAGGCACCAGTACCCGAACCCATCCGGGCCTGGCGGATCGCGTCGTGCCTGGAGGCATCAGAGAATGCATCTGATCCTACCGTGTCCGAATATGCAGCCTTCCCTCCGCGTCGACGTACTGCTCAATCGGACGATACTGCGGCTCGGCGGACGGGGCAGCCGGCTTCGCCGCCGCTTCCGAAGTCTTTCTAGCTTCACCGTACCGCTTTCCAACCTTGTTGACGTAGCTGCGCGTTTCCGGATACGGCGGAATCCATCCGTACTTCGCCACGGCGCCTTCGCCGGCGTTATAAGCGGCCAGCGCCAGACGATCGTCCTTGAAGGTTTCCTTCAGATACTTGAGATAACGGACGCCGCCTTCGATGTTCTCGCGCGGATCGAAACTGTTCTTCACGCCGAAGCGCCGCGCGGTGGCCGGAATCAACTGCATGAGCCCTTCGGCGCCCTTGGGCGAAACAGCCTGCGCGTTGTAATCGCTCTCCACCTGGATCACGGAATCCACCAGCAGCGGGTCCACGTCATGACGCGCCGCGGTTTCGTGAACGATGGCCTTGATGTCGCGCTTGGCGGCCTCGTTTTCCGCGGTTGTACGCGGTGTCGCAACCACGGTGCGAATCAGCTTGCCGGTGCGCGCATCGGCCCGCACCACGCTGGTCGAACGCGCCCCCGGAGCCGCGCCCATCGCGGCGGCGGCGCTCACCAGAGCTACCGTGGGCACCAAGATGTTAGAACAAAAAGACATCCTATTGTTTTATCCGATTATACAGTCAAATCCGCCCAGCGCCAACGGTCATCCACACCTAGCGCCGATGCTATCATTTTCTCATGCGCCGGTCGGGCTTTGTGCTGGTGGGCGGGGCCAGTTCCCGGATGGGCCGGGATAAAGCGCTGCTCGAGTTCCGCGGCCGCCCGCTGTTGGACTACGTCGCCCGGCAGGTGCTGGAGGCCGCCGGTTCGGTAACGCTGGTGGGCGCGCCCGAACGCTACACCGCCCTCGGCTATCCGTCGATCCCTGACCGGCAGCCGGGCCAGGGACCGTTGGGCGGCGTGGAAGCAGCACTTCGTTCGACCAGGTCGGAATGGAACCTGATCGTCGCCTGCGATATGCCGCAACTGGAAGCATCTTTTCTCGAAGCACTGCTCGATGAGGCCGAACAGAACACGTGCGATTGCCTGGTGCCGCTTCCCGCGCCCGGAAAGCCCGAGCCGCTGTGCGCGGCCTGGCATCGTGGTGCGCTCGGCAAGGTCGAAACCGCGCTTAAGGACGGTGTACGGCGCATGAGCGACGCCCTTCAGTTCCTCGACACGCACTACTGGCCGGCCGGGCCGGATTGGTTCGCTAATGTCAATACTCCGCAGGAATGGGCCAGGCATGCTTGAGCTTTTTCCGCACTACATCGAGTTCCGTCAAGTTTATAAGACGTTCGACTACCCCGTTTTGGACGACGTGAGTTTTCACATTGATGCCGGGGAGACCGTTGCCATCATCGGCCGCAGCGGCGTGGGCAAGTCCGTAACTCTCGCTCACATCATGGGTTTTCTCAAACCCGACGCGGGCCGCGTGATCGTGGCGCACGAGGACATCACCGATTTCGCCGAGTCCGCCCTGCGCCGCATCCGCAAAAAGGTGACCATGGTCTTCCAATCCGGCGCGCTGTTCGACTCGCTGACCGTGGCCGAGAACATCCTGTTCTCGCTCGAACTGCGCGACGACTACGACGCGACCAACAAGGAAGACGTGGTTCACGGCCTGCTCGAAATGGTGGAGCTGGCCGACTACGCCGAGTCCTTCCCGACCGATCTGTCGACCGGGTATAAGCGCGCCGTGGCCATCGCCCGCGCCCTGGCCGCGCAGCCGGAGTGCGTGCTCTACGACGAGCCCACCACCATGGTGGATCCCATCATGTCCGACCATCTGGCCCGGCTGATGCTGCGGCTGAAGGAACAACTGAAGTTGACCTCGGTGGTGGTGACGCACGATCTGGACCTGATGCGCCGCGTAGCCGACAAAGTCGTAGTACTGCACGAAGGCCGCTGCATCTACTTCGGCCCGGTCGCGGAACTGGAACACTGCGACCACCCGCACATCCGCGAATTCCTGGAAATGGACCAGGTGTAGAGACGGCATCAGGAAGCGGTGAAACAATCCGCCTGCCGCCCGCAAATTGTCTCGCCCGCCGCGGGCGCCGTCCTAAACGGGCGCGTCGTTACGAATGCGGAAGAGGCACAGCTTAAGATCGGTGGTGAAGACGTCCGCTTTGCGCCAGCCTAAAGAAGGATGTGATGCACCTCCTGCACCTTTGACCGAACTGGCCACCGTGTTTGTTATGGCTTGCGGCTCATACTGCGGCGCGATGCGAGGTCCCGCAATCGTGGCAGTGAGCCTAATGGCTTACCACTTGCTATACGTCATGATTGCCGGGATACGTAATTGCTCGACTTTTCGACCAGCTGTAATCATTCAGCATGAAGCCCGTCGAGCCCCCTTCCGAGCAATCAGCACTTTGATTTGATCCAAACGCAGTCGCTTGAAAAACTGTGGTGGCTGAAACCCGTCGAACTCCGCCCTTAAGTGAGCAAGCCCCAACGCAGGACGAACAGGGCTGATTTCTCGCAGCACTACCGCACATCCCCGCGTGCATCCTGCAAAGTACTCGTCAAAGGCATCCCGCGAAATACCCACTGTCTGTTGAAACTCCGACCAAAGGGACTCTGGATCAGCCTGACAGATCTTGTCAACAACAGCCGTCGCCTCGACACTTCCAACCGGCACTTTTGAGTAGATCCAGATCCGAGTGCCACGTTGCACATGCATCCGGCGGCGACGTAACTCGACCGTCTTCCGCCCGCTAAGTATTGCTCTCGTGTATATCGGGGAGACCGAAATGAGGATGTCACTACAATCGGACATTTGGTTTACCTTGCTCTATAATCGCCCATGCCGCATCCTCGCCAATTTGGCGAGCTGTAACGAAATTGGCTCCGTCCATGCAGCCCAGTGTTCGTAACCGGTTCTTAGGAACTGGATCTGTCAATGGCATGAGTTGGCTGAAATATATGAGCGCCGTCTCTCGCGTAACGCTCAGATGGTCAATTCCCTGGGTGGTCAGAACACCGCGTCGAATCATTTTCTCATCTAGCCCACTCTTGTTCCGAATCGCAGTGCGCACAACCTGCGCTATGGCGACGATCGCTCCTCGTCCGTTGTTCTGCCCCTCCGACTCGTAGAATAAAACTATGGTTCCAGCAGCGAGCACAGCGAGAGCCCGAGGACTACACAAGTACAGCCGCTCTCGCCACATACTTGCTTCCGGCTGAGGGAGCAGCGAGAACTGCCTGGACGTACCTAGCAGTTCGTCGGCGAAAGCTCGTTGGATGGGGACAACCGCGACCGGACGGCCCGGCAAGAACAGGATCACTGGCCCGAACCGGACTTCGAACGCCGACAACTGCAAACGTTCGGGGCCGGTCGCCCCCAAACTGTATTCCACGCTCGTCGCTGGACCAAGGTAGGCTGGTGGTCTTTCCGGAAGAACAAGCCCGATAGCCTTAGCGAGAGCGTCTCCACGATTGGCCCAATTCTGCGCTGCGAGTACATCGCCCACACAGAACTTCTCAAAGTGCGAAGGGTCTTCTGAGTCGCCACCGGGGACAAATCCCCGGGAAATCACAGTCGCACGAAAATGGCGGCTCCGTGTATCCCCTTGCAACAAAGCAGACGCCGGTCGCGTCGCACAAATGTCGCGTCCCATGCGCTCGACAAGAACATCTGCCGCTACCTCCGACATTGGGTGCATCGGCGCAATAGCGAGCCAAGCTCTACTCTGTGATCGAGGTGGAAGTGGCGCAGCCCATGAGACGAATGCGATAACATGCCCGGCACAACGTACGAGAACACGATGACGCGGACAAGCTGACTGACCTACCGCCGTTGCTTTAGCGATCTTGTCATCTGACCATGAACAGGAGCGAAGGAACATCTTGACTGTGTCGCGCTGCTCCTCCGACATTTCGACGACCTCCACCGCGGCTCCACCACAGGCCAACACGTCAAGTTTCGTCGGTATCCACTGACTCGGTATGTACAGTTCTGCTAACTCCGCCGGGCCCACAACATCGATGCGATACCGCCTATGGAGATCTTCACGCTTGCGCAGAATTGCGTCGTCACTGGTCACGAAACCTGCAGCCGAATGATAGATCGTCGTAGCTAGATGGACCAAGTCCGAAACGTCCCTGGTGCGCAACTCACCCGCAGCAGCTCTCCCAGGAAAAATCAACGCCGAAAGATCCCTTTTCAATCGATCAAGTGACGGACTTGGTATGTCAGGGAACTGCGGCAGAGCTGTAGCGAGACGTACTACAGGGTCTATGCACGCGTTTTCAGCTGCACGACTGAGCTCCTTCACGAACTCATTCGTGACAAACAACCGGAGGCTACCGCTGATCGCCGCCGTGATTATCCTCTTCGCAGATTCGGAACGTTGACGATCCTTGAGAACGTCCAAGAATACATTCACGTCCAGCACATAGATCGGAGGCTCCGCGACCGGTACTAGACTCTCTCCCGGCACATTCTCTACATTGTTGAATAGTGTTGGCGTGTCAAGATCTCGTACTCGGATGTTGATTCGACGGCCGGTCGTAGCACCACCTTCTTCAGTTCGCACAACGATAAACCCCAAGCGCTCCCAAAACCGATTTGCTGGTAGATCCGCCGCGACTCTTGCAGAGATGGTGAGGTAGCACTTCCGTTCAGCGTGGACCAGAAGCTTTTGCACGAGTTCTCGCCCGATGTGTTTTTCCCGCAAAGTGGGCTCGACATAAACCTGAAAGATCTTGAGGTGCGGGTATTTGCCACCAAAAAGCACATGCCCGGCGTAGCATTCAGATCGCCCCTCACCGACTGTCGCCACATATAGCTTTCCCTGGGCGGCCGCCTCACTGTAAGCAACTCGGGGAAGAAACCCTAACGCATCCTTCTGTGAGTCCGCACGTTCAGCAGCAATGTCCGCAAACTGCATCACTTCTGACGACGTGTCGTAAATGTGGATCGCCACTCAGGTACGAATTATAGCGACTTACATGTTTCAACACAGCAATGAACGGCCAATTCTAGCCTCGACCTGCGTCCATTCGGCCGAAACTCGCAGCTTGCGAGAATCTGCGCACAATCCTCCGAGTGCTTTGCCCTTCGAACGCGACGACGAGAAGTGTTGCGGAGGGGTAGCGCTTCGACCAACTGGCGGATTGTCGCCCCCGTCTCTATTCTGTTGCGCCTATCTCGCCGTGTGCCACGAATTCCGCTTTGTCTCCGGACCCGCTGGTGGCACAGAGGGCACTGGTCGGGCTGGAAGGCCGCCACGTACAACACCGGCGGCGCCGCTCGTGGCAAGTCGGCTCCTGATTGCCCCACACTCTCGACCACGTCCCGGCTGCTACTTCCCGCGGTCACCACGACTCCTAACCCGGCAAACCCGGTCACGTCATCGCTCGCCCTGCCTTCTGCGTAGCTGGTACTTTGAAGACACGCGAGGCCGTGCTCACGCCGCACCACCCCAGCGACAAACTGACGTAAGATGAATCGGACCGCTCCCGCTCACCTGCCACTGCGAGCGGGACGCTGTCGGAAGACCAGGTTGAAGTAGACAAGACACCTTGGGAGGAGCAGCAATACATGGATCGCCGTAACTTTTTAAAGAGCGGCAGCGGTGTTCTGGCCGCGCCCGCGATATTGGCTCAGCGCAATCCTAATGACCGCATCGGCGTCGCCATGGTCGGCGTCGGCACGCGCGGCATCTATCTGCTCGAGCACGTACAGGAGTGTCCAAATACGGAAGTCCGCGTCATTTGCGATCTCTACGACTCCAACATCGCCCGCGCCCGAAAGATGGCCTTCAACAAACAAGCCGTGGTGACCAAGGAGTGGGAGAAAGCGATCGCCTCGAAGGACATCGACGCCGTCGTCATCGCCACACCGGACTTCTGGCACGCTCCCATGGTCGTTCGCGCCGCGCAGTTGAAGAAGCATGTCTACGTCGAGAAGGGCCTCTGCCGGACCTTGCAGGAAGCCAAAGATATCCGCAAGGCAGTCCGGGAGAACAAGGTGACGCTCCAACTGGGCCATCATCAGAACAGCGATCCCACCTACATCAAGGCTCGCGAGATTTTCCAGACCGGCAGGTTGGGCAAGACCGTCCTGGCCCGCACTTACATTGACCGCACCAATCCCTGGCCCGAATGGCAGTTCTACACACGCTACGACAATCAAGTGCTCCCCGCCGACGCGACCACCACGGCCATCGACTGGGAACGCTTCCAGGAATCGGCCACTTCCAAAACCAAGTTCGACCCGGAACGGTTCTTCCGCTGGCGTTGCTGGTGGCAATACGGCACCGGGATCGCCGGCGACCTGATGAGTCATCAATGGGACGGTATTAACACGGTCGTCGGGATGGGGATTCCAGAGGCCGTTCAGACGCAGGGCTCGCTATATTTCTGGAAGCAGGACCGCGAGGTGCCCGACCAGTGGCATGTCTCGTTCGAATACCCGAAGAAGGAACTCACCTGCACGTTTGCTTGCACCTTCCACAACCGCCACCACGGCACGAACACTTACATCTTCGGACGCGATGCAACCATTGAGGTCGCCTCGGAGCATTGCCGCCTTTACGACGCCGAATGGAAGCCGGGCTACGCGAAGAAACTGGCCGAAGCGCGCAAGAAATACGAAGCCGCCGGTCTCGATCCACGCCTGGCGCTGCCCGATCCCGAGTACAACTTCAAGAAGGGCGACCTCGAAGTCACCAGCCACCAAAGGGACTGGATCGATTGCATACGCAGCGGCCAGGTCCCGCGTTGCGGGATCGACCGCGCATTCGAAGAGGGCGTGACAATCGTCATGTCCGTCGAGTCCTACTTCAAGGAACGCAAAGTGAAGTGGGATCCGGTGAACGAAGAGATTGTCTGATGCGCCGTTAGTGGCGCGCCGTGCCTACTTCGCCGTGGGCCGCGGCTCCACCGCTGCGGTCGATGATGGAACCCGCGGCCAGCACCTCGGCTCCGGACTGTCGCGGAATCACCGAATCGCCACGGTTACTCCGCTCTGACTCCGGTAAGGAGTCATGATTACGGTGACGGGCACCGCCGGACCCGTCGGCGCGTCGTCCGGTATCGTAACGTTAATCTGAATAAGACCATTAACCTGACCGGGAGCAGCGCCGGCGTAGAACACCTTCCCGTACTTATCGCCGATCCGCACCAACACCCCTCCTGCGACCGCCAGCGACGCCGCTGTGGGTACAACTTGCCCATCTCCGTAAGACGGGTTAGTCATACCTCCGCCGGTCCCAAACAGAACAATAGCCGATCCGCGCGCAGCCCGATTAGTCGCTGAATTCACCGTACTATCCTGGTTTAGAATGGCGCCTTGCCCCGTTCCTGATCCGTTGGCTGTGAAGAGCGCGGGAGTCGCGGTTTCCATACAAGTGATAAGTGGGGCCGATGTCCCTGAGCTTCCAACGGCGATGCTCACCCATTTGTTGTTGGTCTCTCTGGGAACCACGGCATTAATCTGGCTGCTACTCACATACAGAAGCGGAGCCAACCGTCCGTCGAAGGAAACGTAGGTTCCCGCAAGAAACGACGGGAACTTCCCGTCGGTGACTTTTGCGGAAACACCGGTCGTAGGCCCCAGCCCACGACCAAAGATCGAGACGATCTCCAATGGCACATACGCACCTACCTGTAGACTCGCGGCATCAGCCACAGTCGAGATCTGGACCGGCGCTGTCACATTCATGTCTATGTCTAGCAAGAACGACCCGTGTAACGAGACACGGGTACCGGCCATGAGCAAGCCCGACGATCCGAGCACCAAGGTGGAAGGGATCTCATCGAAGCACTCCCCATAGGAAAAAGATGTCATCAATTGACCTGAGTGATCGAAACGGGCCACAAACGTGGTATTCGGATAGCCAATGGCATATTGCACGGAAGCCAGGTTGCACGCAGGCACACCATGGTCGCGCAAAGGAAGATTCGTAGAGACAGTAACTCCCGCAATCGTGATCGAACCTCCGTCGATCACGAGCCCCGTGGCGAGATCGTGGCCCGCGCCTCCGAACAAAGTCGCAAATACGAGGTGAGAGCCGCTCTCGTCCAATTCAAGAACGAACGCGTCCGGCAGCGGATAGCGAGTATACGCATCGTTGGCGAGCTGCGTCTGAAAAGCTCCCGGCGTGGCGGGGAATCCGCCTGTCGTGGGCCCAGTGACGTAGACGTGCCGCGCAGTGTCCACACGAATCACGAGTTTGGCTGGCGCCGGTCCCGCCAGGGGTTCAACAACTCCGGGCAGGTACGTCGAGTACACCAACTGGCCAGTTGCGTGATCAAGCTTGGTGACGAATCCACCGAAGGGAGCTTGCGGAGCGAACGACGTTGCGAGAGTGGGGAAGTACGGCCCGGCGAATCCAGTCACATAAATGTCGCCGGTTTGATCAACGGCAACATCATACCCACTTGCGCCGCCCAAGCCGCCGAGGTACGTCGAGTAGTCGACGACGCCGTCGGCCAGTCTAACGACAAAGGCGCTTTCAGACGCCGTCGCGGCTCCCTGGACGGCGTTCGGAGTCGCCGGGAAATCGGCGGCAGCGGTGCTGCCAGCAATCACGACACGCCCATCCGGAGCCAGAGCAATGCCACGAGCGACGTCTTGACCAGTTCCGCCGATCAGACGCGAATAGATCAACTTCGTTCCGCTCGAGTCCAGTTCAAACACAAAAGCGTCGGCGTCGAATGCTTGCGGCGTATGTGACGACGGCGCGGTGACCGGGAAATCGCCTGAATCCGTGTAGCCGGTAACATAGACGTTACCTTGTTGATCGACCACGATTCCCGCACTGGTTTCGTCTGCTGAGCCACCGATCAAAACTGAGTAAACCACCGTCTGGTTGTCCGGGGCGAGCTTTCGGATGAACACATCTCCCGTCAGATTCGTATATCCACGACTTCCCATGAAACGGTTAAATGGACCGGGAGTAGTGGGAAAGTCCTTCCATGAAGTCGTTCCCACTTCATAAATAAACCCCTTACTATCGACTGCGACACCTGTTATCGCCGTCACACTATCATACGACCCAATGATGTGCGACTTTCGGACAACAGCGGCACGGGAAATCATGCTGACAAACACTAGCAACGGCAAACACCGGAGTCGAGTCATCGCAAGGCTACCGTGACGCCCCACTGGCTAGTTTTGTCGCCCACTCTGATTTCGACCGGAATAAAATCTCCTGAGGGAGTGCCCTGCGGCACGACGATGTCAATGGCAAAATACCCCTCGCCATAGGCTGTCGACGCAGCCGCGGCAATGACACTCGCGGGGACTCCACTCACATTCGCAGCAATGGCCGCCAAAGGTTGATCGGAGCGTTCGACAAGTCCCAGACCGGTCGCAAACAAACGGAGGCGTTGGCCCTTTCGTGCCGGCTCTTGCGGCGAATTGGGCGCACCGTCCGCGTTGATTGCGAGGGCCTGACCCGCGCCGATATTCGGCGTGGTATACAAAGCGGGATTCACGGCGACGACCGGAACGGTCCGTTCATCGGAAAGGACTCCGTCGCGCTGAACCGACAACTTGAAGCTGGATTTGTCGGCAATCGAAACCGGCGCCACGGCAAGAATCGTGTCCTGCTCCGCAGACAGGACCGGAACTGGCGCATCATCAATGAATAGCTTTGCCGTATCCGGTGCGCCTAATCCAAGCCCGCGGATCTGCATAAGCTGCCCGGGAGCGACGAGTGCTGCTTGCAGGCTGGCCGGGTTGACGACCTGCGTGACGAGCGGCCGCTTTTCGCCTGAAAAGTCCATCGCAAGAACCATCGTCGGCTGTTGTTCTGCACCTGATACACCGAGCCGCCGGCTCGGGACTCCAGATAGATCATACTCGTCGGCCGCGATGCCGGTAAGCACAGCGTGGCCCGCCGCGTCGGTCACAACACCGGTCGATCCTATCATTCTGAGCGGCCCCAAGTACGTTGGGTATTCAGTCGACGGGTCGAACCGCACAAGAAGGCGATACCCCGGGCCATCAGGGTTATCAAGCCCGTCGGTGTCCGCGGCATTAAGAGTCGAGTTCCTGGCAGCCGCTTCTCTGAGCGCCGAAACGACGCCGTAGAATAGGCTTCCTTGATCGGTGCTCCCTTGCCACCGCCCGGCGAAGGGAAATACATAGGAAAGGTGGGGGCTGACGCCAGGCGGGTCCAAAACCACAAAGAACGGCCGCTCGATCAGGCCGTGCCACGAGCCGTCATTCGGACCTGGCTTGAAATGGACCGGCGAGGTTCCGGGCGTGACCGGAAAGTCATGGGAAAGCGTCGTCCCGGTGAGCAAGAGGCTCCCGTTGGCGGAAAGAGCGAGGGATGCTGCATAATCCGCGCCGCTGCTCCCCAGGTAAGTCGACCAAATCAAGCGCGTGAGGTTGGGATCCAACTCCGCCACAAACAGGTTTTCGAGTCCTTTGGCGTAACCCTGGTACACGCCATCGGTCACGGGAAAAAATCGAGAGCCGGTGTCACCGTATATATAGACGCTTCCCGACGCGCCTAGCTTGACGTCCATGCAGAAATCCGGACCCGCGCCACCCAGGTAGGTGAGCGCTTCGAAGCGGGAACCGTCGGGACTGATGCGCATGACAAATGCGTCCGCACCCCCCTGATATTGCGCCTGATAGGCTCTTTCGGATACGGGCAAGTTGGGATCTGCCGTATACCCACATACCGTTGCCGCACCGCGCGGATCGACGGCCAACCCACCGATAGCGGACGCAACACCGCCTAAGAACGTACCGTAGACGAGTTCGCCACTCGGCGCGATCTTCAGAAGCACCGGAGTGAATTCTATTACGGAGGGATAGGTTTGCGCGGCATTCGGCGTGATGGGAGCCGGAATACTGACCCGCTCCCCCCACGAGCCAGCTTCCACGTGGTTGGACAGCACGTACATAAACCCCTCCGCGTCAACCGCAATTCTGTTAGGCACTATGCCGTTCAGATAGGTGCAGTACAAAACCACCGCGCCCGAAGGATCCAATTTGAGCAGATAGCCCTGCAACTCACCATAACTGGATGCCGCCACGGGCGCGAAAGCATTTGATGTGATGGGAAGATCGCGGAAACCTGACCCCGCAACGTAAATATTGCCTTGGCGGTCCAGAGTAAGGAGTTCCGCCGTGCGCCCTCCAAAGGTACTAAACCACTTCTCGTACCGCACTGGGGACTGCGCGAGTGCAGTCCATGCGGTGAACAACGTCAGGACTACTCCTATGCGTCGTAGGCGGTGCCAAGCGCTCATCTCTATAGTCTCAACAGTGTGCTTTCAGAACTAACGTGAACTTGCCATCAGCGAACACGAAACACAAACGCGCCTACAGGTGCAAGGCTCCATCCCAACAGCTTTGTATGGTCGAACTCCCACTCATATCGGCAGACTTGTCGATTCCCATCCGACTTCTGCCCCTTACTTCGCCGTGGGACGCGAGCCGGGCTTCACTACCGGGATTCCCTGCTGGCACAGCGGGCATTGGTCGGGCGGGTAGGCTACGACTTTCAGCACCGCCAGGGCCGCGCGCGGGACTCCCAGGTCCACGGCTCCGCCGCTGCGGTCGATGATGGAACCCGCGGCGAGTACTTCGGCTCCGGACTGTCGCAGAATCTCGATCACCTCTCGACTGCTGCCTCCGGTGGTCACCACGTCTTCAATCATGACCGCGGTTTCTCCGGCTTCCACGCTGAAGCCGCGGCGCAGCGTCATCTTGCCCTCCGCGTCGCGCTCGGTGAACAGGAAGCGCACACCCAGCGCGCGCGCTACTTCGTGCCCGATGATCACTCCGCCCAGCGCGGGTGAAACCACTACGCTCGGCTTGCGATTGCCCGTGAGCGCACGCACGGCTTCGGCTAACTGCGTACCCAGCGCGGCAGCGTGTTCGGGATAGGCCAATACGCGCGCGCACTGCAAATACTCAGGACTGTGCATGCCGCTGGTCAAACGAAAATGGCCGCGCAGGTATGCGCCGGTGCTCTCGAATAATTGCAGAATCGCAGTAGTATCGGTCATCAAAGGCATCCTACACTATTCCAGGCTTGCGATACCATTGAGAATTCGGGAACAACCGGCCGCGTTACAACGTCGTCTATGTCTTGATGGCCGTCCGGCCCGAATTCGAATGAAAGGATGTTCATGAAGCGCGCACGATCGTGTTTTGCCATCTTCTTCTCCATGCTGCTTGCTCTGCCACCGGCGGGTGCGCAGCAACTGAACCAGTCAGCGGCACCCGCCGCCCAGACGGCGGAGACGGATCGTGGAAACCGCCTCATCGCTCCGTACCGCGTGCGTGAGGTGGCGCCCATCAATCTCTCCAATTCGAATCGTCTGGACTCGCTGCTGCGCGCCGGACAGCTCTACCTGTCGATGCAGGACGCCATCGCGCTGGCGCTCGAAAACAACCTTGATATCGAACTGCAGCGCTACGGTCCGCGCATCGCCAAGGCCGACCTGCTGCGCGCCAACGCCGGCGGCAGCATCAGCGGCGTATCGACGTCGGTGTCGTCGGGCGCATCCAGCGCGACGTCGGCTTCGGGCGTACTGGCCGGATCCACCACGACAAGTTCCTCCAGTTCGAGTTCGTCAAGCGGCGTGAGCGCGGTCACCAGCGGCAGCGGGCCTTCCACGCCCAGCCTGGACCCGGTCCTCACCTCGGGATACGGCTGGAGCCACGGCACGCGGCCGCTCACCAGTTCGTTTACCACCGGCACCAACTCGCTGATCACCACCACGAGTTCGACCAGTTTCGGTGTGCAGAAGGGATTTCTCACCGGCACCAGCGTGGGCTTCGGTTGGGACACTTCGCGCGTGGCGCAGAACTCCTACCGCAATGACTTCAACCCTTCGCTCAGCGGCGCCTTCAGCCTCCAGGTTTCGCAGCGCCTGTTGCAGGGCTTCGGCCTGGCGCTCAACTCGCGCAACATCCGCATCGCGAAAAACAACTTGAAGGTTTCCGACCTCACCTTCCAACAGCAGGTCATCACCACCGTGGCTTCGGTGATGAACCTGTACTGGGACCTGGTGAGCTATAACGAGGACCGCAAGGTGCGGCTGCAGGCGCTGGCGCTCGCGGAAAAGCTGTACAACGACAACAAGAAACAGGTCGAAATCGGCACTATGGCGCCCATCGAGATCGTCAAGGCCGAAGCCGAAGTGGCGCAGCGGCAGCAGGAGTTGACCGTGTCGGAGACGCAACTGCTCCAGCAGGAAACCATCCTGAAAAACGCCCTGAGCCGCACGGGAGTGGCCAGCCCGTCGCTGGCCGGCGCGCGCATCATTCCGACTGACCGCATTCAGTTGCCCGAACGTGATGTGCTGCCACCGGTCGAGGAGATGGTGGCGAAGGCCATCGAGAGCCGTCCCGATATCGCGCAAACCAACATCCAGATCGAGAACTCGAAGATCAGCTTGCGCGGAGTCAAGAACTCGCTGCGGCCTTCGCTCGATGTGGTCGGCTCGTTCAAGAACAACGGGCTGGTGGGCGAAATCAACCAACTTCCGCAACCGGCCATTCCGGGCGTTAGCGCCGGAGTCACCCCCGAACAGCGCGCACTCACCGTGGACCGCTTCTTCGTCGGCGGCGTCGGCGGCCTGATGAACCAACTGTTCTCGCGCAACTTCCCGGATTACGGCGTGAGCTTCCAGCTCAACATCCCGCTGCGCAACCGTTCAGCCCAGGCCGACGTCACGCGCAGCCAACTCACCCTGCGGCAAAATGAAATCCGCCAGCAGCAGCAGTTGAACCAGTTGCGCGTGGAAGTGCAGAACGCGCAGATCACGCTGCAACAGGCGCGTGCCCGCTACAACGCGGCCGCCAAGGCCCGCATTCTGCAGGAACAGAACCTGGACGCCGAACAGAAGAAGTACGCGCTGGGTGCTTCGACCATTTACTTCGTGATTCAGGCGCAGCGCGACCTGGCTTCCGCGCGTTCCACCGAAGTGGCCGCCTTGGCCAACTACGGCAAAGCCCGCGTCGAAATGGACCGCAGCACCGGCCAGACGTTGACGGCCAACAACATCGTCGTCGACGATGCCGTCAAAGGACGGGTAGCCACACCGCCGAGCGCGATCCCGAATAACTGACCTGAGGCGAGCGCAGGCGTTTCAGAACAGAACAGTCTCCCATCCGGTGTGCGGATTTGGCACGAACGTTGCCGGGCCCGCGCACCGGATGTTTGTTTTCAAGCGGTTAGGCTTTGGTACGCGAGTTGCTCCCTTGTTGAGCGTGAGAACAGCAAAGAAGGCTCAAGGAGCAAAGGCCGTACCGCCCGTCTCCACGACGTTGAGTTTCCTCCAAGCTTAAGAATTCAAAAGACATCCCGCCATTAATAAACCCTCCCGGCCACGCTCCTTGAGCCTTTGTCTCTCCTCGGACGGGATTTTGCGGATTGAGAAAAGGCCTAATGGTCGGCACAAAATTGCCGATGAAGGGATGTAGATATGCCGGAACACACGCAAGAACTACAGGACAGCTTGCTCTTTCAGTTGAACCTACTGCACTTGTTTGCGGCCAATCGCGCCTCTGACGACGCGCCGCGGCGGGAAGCCGGGCGGTTGGAAGACATGTTGGCGCAATTGGAACGGTCGCACTAGGCGAACGGGGAGCCCACGGCAGCCGCCCGCGCCGCCGTATGGCTCAGGAGATTAGCCGAGCGTACCAAAGTAGGAGTTTGCCAGTTCGGGACGAATCTCGATGGCGCGCTTCCAATAGGTCACAGCCTCGTCGCGCTCTCCCATCTCGTCCAGCGCGCACCCCAGGTTCACGTAAGCGTCTGCGCAGTCCGGTTTTACGCGAACCACTTCGCGCAGCAACGTCGCCGCTTCCCCGAATCTGCGGCTGCGATGCATCCTCAGCGCCATGTTGAAGGCCAGTTCCGGCCATTCCCCACCCAAGCTCCGCAGTTGGTCGTATGCCGTCATGGCTGCGTCCACCTGACCATCAGCCAAACTGGCCACGGCCAAGCCACGGATCGCGGCAATCGACTTGGGCTGTAAGTCCAAAACCGACCGGAAGATATCGGAAGCGTCGGCGGCGCGGCCACGGCCGCAATAAGCCAGCCCGAGGTTCACCATGGCTTCCGGCCACGGCTCGCCAATCCGCAGACAGGCCTGGTAGGCATCGATGCTGCCCACATAGTTGCCTCTCCGCAGGCGGATCAAGCCCAAACGGAACAGACCGTCGCGCGCGGCCGGGTCGGCCTTCGCCAACCGCTGGTAACAAACCTCAGCGTCTTCCAGCTTGCCGGCTTCTTCGAGCGCCAGTCCGCAGTTCCACAATGCCACGCGGTGGTCGGGCACCAGGCGCAACACCGCCTGATAGCCGTCGCACGCTTCCTTGAGGTTGCCGGCCGAGTGGTGCAGCATGGCCGAATTGAGCAGCGGCGCCGGAGTGTCCGGACGAAGACGGGTGGCCTGCAAATACGCGAACAGCGCGTCCTCGGATTCGCCCAACTGGTGACGGCCGACGGCCAGGTTCAGCCAAGCGTCGAACGAATCCGGCTGCGTCTGAAGCAGCTTGGAGCAGTCGATGACCAGCTTGCGGTAATCCTCGCGCACCAGCGCGTCCGCCGCGGACATCTCCAACTCCTCGACGCTCGTCTCGGCTTCCTTCGGCGGCGGGGGGAGAGTGCGAACCACCGGAGCCCGGCCGGCGGAGGCGGAGGACTTCTGGGCGATCATGCGCAACGCGGCGGCGCGGCCCGCCTGGGCGACTTCGTCGTCCTGGCTCTGCCGCAGCACGCGATTGAAGATCTCCAAGGCTTCGGCCGGACTCTGCAAACGCAGGTAACAGAGCCCCAACCCGAGTTGAGCTTCCTCGCGTTGCGGGTCAATTTCGAGCGAGCGGCGCCATTCGTCGGCTGCTTCCTGCCACAACCCTAGCTTTTCCAGACAGATAGCCAACTGCATGCGCGCGCCGCGATGGCGCGGGTTAAGCCGGAGCGTCTCGCGATGGCGTTCGGCTACCGCAGCCAGATCTAGAGCGGCGGAACCGTTTTCGCTACCAGGCGCCGAAGCGGGTGGGCGCATCATGCAGGCGGGCGCGGACTGAGGAGAGGAAAAACCGGTATCAAGCTTCACGGATTCTATTCCTCCTCATGACACGGTCGCCCGCGGCTAAGCGGGTGGTAAGCTCGGAAACACCGGCACGCGTACCAACAAACCCGGCAAACGGCGGCCGTGCCGGCACCACCAATGCGTGCGTTCCATCCCCGGGCCGCGGAATGCTCTGCGGAATGCGCCGCACGGCACGGCTCTTATCCGGGAAGGAACCGAAAACCGGCCGCAACGTTGGAAGACAGGGGAAGTCCTGCGCGCGCAGGGGAGCCGGCAGCGGTTTGCCGGACAACCGGAATCTGTTGCGCATTGGCCGCAGGCTGAGGCGCGGCTTCTCCGCTCCAACCACAGTCTCAAGATGTTCGATCGGCACGCTAAACGTCGCGCGCGAACCCTGCGCCGGAGCCGCGATTTCCAGCCGTTTCAAAGGCGCCCACGCCAAGGTCTCCGTGGCCGAAACACTCAACGAACCGAGGGCGAGCGGCGGGGCTTCGCAAGTCCCTGCTGCCGCCTCGAGTTCCATTTCATACGCGCGTGTCTCCGCCAGCGGGGACAGCGCCACAGACACGCGACGCGCCGCCGGCAACTCGAGTTGACCGGCCGTCTCCACTACACGGGCTTCAGCCGGACGCCGTGGGAGGAACTCCACCGGCGAGAGGACGAATTCATTGCCCCGGACCGGCGCACCGGCCGGCGCGGTGGCCACCGGCACAAGCGGAGCCAGAACTCGGCAAAACGGCGCTGACTCAAAGCGGACAAGCGCCGCGGTAACAGGCACGTCTTGCCAAGCCATTTCGCCGTGCGAGTTCGCGTCGGCCGCCCGGCTGGCAAACAGCGCCACGTCCACCACGCCACACAGGCGCATGGAAGGCGGCGCGGCCAAACCCAACCGCGGCGAACGAATCTCGGCCAGACGCCTGGAGTTGGCCGTGGGACTACTCACGCGGCCAAACCTGCCGATGGGATTCAGAACGGGAGCAATTACCGTGAGATCGCGAATGGAGCCGCTCCGCGCTTCAGGCGGCGGCTCGATCGACAAGCACGGGTATCTATAGTCACCCGTTGGCAGGCAGGCTTGGGGAGATTCGACCGGACACTGGGTGAGCACTTGAGCCGGCGGTTCGTCGCAGGCGGCCACCAATCCGGCCACCGCGGTGTGGTCCAGAACCACCCGATAAGGATCCGGTTGTTGCACCGGCGCCGTGCCAGCCATCCCTGGCAGGACCTCAGCGGGCTCGGGCTGAGGAGTTGCCACAGGTACGTTCAGCACCGGCGACGAAGTAACGGTAGAGCGGCCCTGTAAGCGAGCGATGGCCAGCTCGTTCAAACAGGATTGTTCCTGCTCGTGCTCCACGCAACAGAAGCGGAGCCCGCACATCTCTTGGAACAGGGTCAGTCTTTGTCCACAGAAAAGGCAATCCATGGGTTACCTGGCCGCGCCCTTAGGTAAGGCACCCGGGGTACAGCATCTTCGCGTCACGTTAACACGTCACGCGACAGTTCATTCTACTCCGAATGGAGCAGTTTCGAGCTACGCAAGACACCTTAGACTGGCCCGTCCGTAATACGGATCACCTAAACGATGCGGCTAGTATTGAGGTACTGTACTACGCAATCCACCAACCGCTCGCTCGCGACGCATAGCTAGCAAAAACATGCATTTGAGCGCCAAACACGATATTTTCCGCGCGTTTGATTAGTACCGATGTACGCCTAGGTACTAGTACGGCCAAAGACAGGTAGGCGTATCCCGTAGGAGGAAATCAGTAGTCACACTTACGTCGCATCGGGCAAGAACAGCCGAACGGTGATCTGAATTCACGCAAGAACCAAGACTAACTAAGAATTCAGGAGTACAACTTGAATCGGAGAATGATGTGCCCAAGTTCCTCGCGGTCGGTCTTTGAAGAAGTCCTCAGTAAGCTCCTTTCGGAAAGCAAAGCGCTGACATCGATGTTCATCACCAAGCAGGGTACGGTGGTGGCCGACGCCGGCGAAACCTCATCACTTAACTCGACGGCTATGGCGGCTCTGGTGGCGGGGATGTTTTCGGCCACCCGGGAAGTAGCCCGGCTGGTGGGAGAGAACCAATTCTCGATTCTCCTGCAGCAGGGCGAGCGGCGTCATATACATATTTCGCTGGTGTCGGAAGAAATGATGCTGGTGATCGTATTTGAAGATCACAACCGCATCGGAATCGTCCGGCACGCGGCGCGCAAGGCAGCCGAGCAACTGGAGACGCTGCTGCCGGGCAGCCGGGAAGCCAGCGGAGACGACGCCGAAATCTCGCTGCCACAGTTCAAGGAATACGCACTCAATCTGATCGACCGTATCTTCCAACCGTAAACAAGCAAGCGCTATGCCTTACATCAGTTACAACAGGCGCGAAATTACGTTCAAGATCGTTTACTACGGTCCGGGGATGAGCGGTAAGACGACCAACCTGCTGCACATTCACCGGTCTCTGCGGCCCGACATGCGGGGGGAATTATTGACGCTCAATACAGAGGAAGAACGGACCTTATTCTTTGATTTCCTTCCCCTGGAGTTGGGCAACGTTGAAGGCTACACCGTACGGTTCCACATGTACACGGTACCGGGGCAGGTCTACTACGAGGCCAGCCGGCGGTTGGTGCTGGACGGCGCCGACGGCGTGGTGTTTGTGGCCGATTCGCAAACAGAGCGAATGGCCGAGAACATCGAGAGCTTTCATTTGATGCAAGAGAACATGCGTTCATACGGGCTTGATCCCACGACCTTTCCCACGGTGCTGCAGTACAACAAGCGGGACTGCGCTCACCCGCTGGAGCTTGGAACACTCGAAGGGGCGCTTGATTTGAATGGCATACCGGTCTTCGAATCGGTGGCAGTAAAAGGCGCCGGCGTGATGGAGACCATCCGCCGGATCACGCAGATGGTGGTCCAGCGGTTTCAGATCTAGGTGGAGAGGGAGAACACATGGCATTGCGGGGCAGCCTTGACGATCTGGCAGTGGTGGATCTGATCCAGTTCGTGCATCAGGCAAGGCAGACTGGAGCGCTGCAGTTAAAGGGCGCGGGACAGGAAGCGTCGCTGTTCTACCGCCAGGGAGCCCTGGTGGATGCACGATCGGGACCGTACGCGGGACTGGAAGTGCTGGTGCGGGTAATCGATTGGACCAGCGGCGAATTTGAATTTCTGGCGGGACAGGAAGCGAGTGAAGTCACCATCGACATGGACCTGCACCGGGCCGTGATGATGGCGGTGAAGCTGCGGGACGAACGCAAAGCGGAGGAAGAACGGCAGCGGGCCGAGCGCGCCGCGCGCGAGCGGGCCCACGCCAACAACGGCCACGCGGCGTCCGAACATCTCCGTCAGTTGATCGGCATGGGGGATTTCCTGTTGCACCTGTGCCTGTTGGATGGAAACGGAAAGCTGCTGGGTGAAGCCCACGGCAGCCGGGCCGAAAGCGGTGATCTGAGCCCGGTGGTGACCGCCATGGCTGGCTTCGCGCGGACCTATCCGCGCGGAGAAATGAGGCGGATGTTTATTGAGGACGAGGCCGGCACGGTGGTGTTGGCGGGCGCTCCGGGAGAGCGGTTGCTACTGGCAATCGCCGACCGGGGAGCGCCGCTGGGCGCCGTCTCGGTCACGCTTGGCAAGCTTCTGGCCAAGCTGGACGCGAACAGTGGGACGGCGGCCCGTTAGAACGATTTTGGAGGAGGACTATTCATGACTCTAAACACCGATAAAGGTGTGTGGCACGGGGCGTTGATGAAATGGCTCACCAGCGCCGTTTACGCCTCCGTGAAGACAATGGGCGCCAGACAGGCGAAGGTGATGAGCCGGGCCATGAGTCTGGTATTCGTGCGGATGCTCTCCAACCAGTGCTCCGCCGTCGCGGGCGTCAAAGTTGACGGCACCTGCGATACGGCGCGCGGCCTGGAGAAGTATCGTGCGATCGAGGCGAGCGCGGGCTTATCGCAAGCCGAAGACGTCACATTCGAGCCGAAGGATGACGGTGAAGTGGCCGTCACGTTCCAGGCATGCCCCTACGGGCCGTTGTGCAACGAGACGCTGGCGGGCCTGCTATCGCGGGGCGACTTCAACAAGAGCAGCGTGCCGTGCCTGCGCATGGACACCTACTCGGCGGCGCTGGCGGTTTTCAGCGGCATCAAGCGCCCCTATCGATTGATTCAATTCGCCCCCGGCGCCCGCTGCCAGGGCGGACTGTTGCCGCCGCGCGGAACGCGGCAAGAAAGGACCGAATAACATGGCGCACGAAGCCTTGGTGAACGCCTATCTGGCGACATTGAAACACGACCAGGATCGCAGCCGTTTGGAGCTGGGCGGCATCGAAGTGTCGTTCCACTGCGACAAGTTCAACACGCGCATCCTGAAGAACTTTGAAGACGTGATGGGGTATCACGAGGGCGGCAAAGTGCTGGCCTCCTGCGCCGAAGCCACCACGTATGAAGCGCTGCGCAAGTTCCTGGGCGCGGGCGAAGCGGCGGCGATCTTTGCTCCGTTGCCGCTTGGCGCGCGGCTGGAAGCCATCTTCGAGTTGTTCAAGGTTCTGGCCTACGGCGCGGTGGAGACCTTGGAAGCCAGTCCCGAAGGCGCGCGCTTCATGTCGCGCACATCCTACCTGGCCGAAGGTTGGCTGGAAAACAAGGAACGCTGGCACCTGGACGAGCGGGAGGGCCCTGCCTGCCACGACATCCGCGGACATCTGGCCGCGGCCATGGCGATCGCCACGGGCAAGCCGCAGGGAAGCTTCAAAGTGCAAGAGACCAAGTGCCGCGCCTTCAAGGGCGCCGATGTGTGCGAATTCGTAGTGGAGGTGAACTGATGTCGGTAGATGCAAACAAAATCAAAGAAGGGATCCTCGGCATGGGATTGCGCGGCGACGCCGGCACGGGGCTGTTGCGGGGTTTTGGAGTAATTCTGGCCATCAATTCGGTCGACTATCTGGTCGGCCGTGAGCTCGAGTTCCTGGAGAAGTACCCCAACGCGCTCGAAATGGTGGAAGCCAGCCTGGTGGACGCGGCGCAGTGGTGCGCCAACGCAACCTTCGGCGGCATGATGAAGTCGCCGGAATGGGGCGCGCTGTGCGAACCGATGATCGCGAGCAAGCGCGACCGGCTGGACGCGCTGCACGCCGTGCAGAACTGCCTGGGGTGGGGACGGGTCTCCGACTACACCTTCGACGAAGCGTCGAAAACCTACCGGATGACGGTGAAGCACTCTTATTACGTGGATGCTTACCTGCGTAAGCATGGCAAGTCCGACCGCCCACGCTGCTATATGTGGACAGGCGTGGCGGCGGGCAACATGGACCTGCTGCTCGGCAGCAAGGTTCACGAGTACGAAGCGGTGGAGGTGCAATGCGCCACCCAGGGACACCCGGCTTGTGTGTTCGAGACCCGGCTTGTCCCGCAGATGTTCGATCTTCTGTAAGCCGCCACTAGCAGGCGGCATAAAAAGTCAATTAGTAAATCAAGGAGAAACAAGCGATGGCAAATCTGAAAGATCATCTCAACGACCTGGCGCGGGTCGAGGGAATCACCTGCGCCGTGGTGGTGAGCCGCGATGGTTTTGTGATCGAAGGCGTGACCAGCAGTGGCACGCTGGATACGGACGCGATCGGCGCGGTCGTCAGCGCCGGCATCGGTGCCAACGAAGTCATGGGCAACGAGTTGAAAGTCGGCGAAATGACGCAAAGCATGGTCGAGTACAAGAGCGGCATCATCGTTACTTCATTCCTGGGCGATTCCGCCATGCTCGCGATCGTTGCCGACCTGAAGGCGAACCTTGGTAACGTTCGCTACCAGGTAAAGAAGAGAGTGCCGGAAATCGAGCGGGCCCTGTAGGAGGCCGGCTTGATGCAAGACGGACTCCGGGATCGTTTCCCGGTCTTGAGCCGCGGCATGGTCTACTTGGACAGCGCCGCCAAGAGCCTCACACCCGAGCCGGTGATAGAGGCCGTACGGCGCTACTACCTCGAATGCGATGCCAACGTGGACCGAAGCGCGCATCGCGCGGGTGCTCTGGCCACCGGAATGGTGGAGGAAACCCGGCGCGCCGTGGCAAGGCTCGTCAATGCGCCACCCGATGAGATCGTGTTCGCACGCAACACGACGGAGGCCATTGGGCTGGTGGCGGCGGGTCTGGACTGGGAGCCCGGAGACCGTATTGTGACCACGCTCGCCGAGCACCACTCGAATTACCTGCCCTGGCTGCGCATCGCTGAACGCAGCCAGGTGGAAGTGGTGGCGGTGAAACCGGAGCCGGACGGCTACGTTCCGGTGGAAGCCGTGGAATCAGCAATTCAGGGCGGCCGCACGCGGCTGGTAACAGTGACACACGTATCCAACGCGTTGGGCACCATCCAGCCGGTGGAAGCCGTGGCGCGCGCGGCGCGGCGCGCCGGGGCGTTGTGCCTGGTGGACGCGGCACAGTCGGTGCCTCACTTTCCGGTGAACGTCTCGGAGTTGGGTTGCGACTTTCTGGCCTGGAGTGGGCACAAGATGTTCGGCCCCACCGGAACGGGAGCGCTTTGGGGACGCCGCGAGTTGCTGGAGAAGCTGACGCCTCTGTTGCTCGGAGGAGGCTCGGTGAAGGATGCCGGAGCGGGTTGGTATTCCCTGCTCCGCGAGCCGCCGTACGCGGCGCTCGAACCGGGCACGCCTAATATCGCCGGACTGGCGGGGTTCGGTGTGGCCGCACAGTTGTTGGGCGAATGGATCAGCCAGGGACACGCGGCGCGCGAGCGCCAACTGGTGGCGGACACGGCGCGGCGTTTGGCGGCAATCGGCGGCGTCACGGTGTTCGGACCGCAATCGGCCGAGCGGCGTTCGAGCGTCGTCTCGTTCGCCATCAACGGCTATCAGCCTCACCTGGCGGCATCGATTCTGGATGAAGAATACGGCATCGCGGTGAGGTCCGGCCATCACTGCGCGTTGCCGCTGATGCGCTCGGTGCTGAGGCGCCCCGAAGGGACCGTGCGCGCCTCGTTTCATCTCTACTCGAGCGAAGAAGATGCCGCGAAGCTGGTGGATGCCGTGCGCGCGATGGCACATCAGGCGGAGGCCGCCGCATGAGACTGGATTGCGATTTCGGCGAGGGCACGCTCACCTACCTGATTACGGTGTTGTGCCACCACGGCGACCGCGGCGACTTCCAGGCGTTTCCCACACGGAATCTGACGCTCGATGTGGCGCAGGCCGGAAGGCGGCTGAAGGCATCCGGCGCGTTGCGCGCGCGCTTGGCGGGCGGTAGATTATTGTTTGACTGGCGCAACGCGGCGGTCACCTGGTTTTCAAGCGGGCGGATGATGATCGAGAACGTGCGTCCGGACCGCACTGAACGGGCCGCGGAAATCATTGCGGAAGTGCTTGAAAACGCGCTCGGCGAGCGCCGGCGCGAAGCGCTGGGGCAGCCGGCGTCAGGCGCGTTTGACAGCGCCGCGCAAGTCCGCTAATCTTAAATAGTTGTAGCTCACCTACAGGAAAAGTTTGTCCATGAATACGGTCTTTCCGTCCAAAAGCGAGGTGACCCGTGCGTGGCACCTCATCGACGCTGATAACAAAGTGCTTGGTCGCGTCGCCAGCGAAGCCGCGCGGATTCTGATGGGTAAGAACAAGCCTATCTACACCCCGTTCTTGGATACCGGCGACCATGTCGTCGTCATCAACGCCTCCAAGATCCGGCTGACGGGCCGCAAGGAGGAGCAGAAGGTCTACCGTCGTCACACGGGTTATCCGGGCGGGCTCATCGAGACCAGCGTGAAGAAAGTGCGCGCGAATCATCCAACGCGCATGATCGAAGACGCCGTGGCCGGCATGCTACCCAAGACCAAGTTGGGCAAGCACATGATCAAGAAGCTGAAGGTCTACGCTGGCGACAAGCATCCGCACCAGGCGCAGCAACCCGTGGCCGAAGCATAACCAACGAACGAGAGGGAACTGAGTGGCAGGCACTTTAGTGCAGTATTTGGGAACAGGCCGTCGCAAGTCCAGCGTGGCTCGCGTATTCCTGCGGCCGGGCACTGGCCAGATCAAGGTCAACAACCGGCCCTTCGAACAATTCTTCCAAACCGATGCCGCCCGTAACACGGCGCGGCAGCCGTTGCTGGTCACCGAAACCGCCGACAAGTTCGACGTGGTGGTGCTGACTAGCGGCGGAGGCATTACGGGACAGAGCGGCGCGGTGCGTTTGGGAATCGCGCGCGCGCTGATCGAATTCAATTCCGAGCTGCGCGGCAAGCTGAAGCAGCTTGGATTCCTCACCCGCGATCCGCGAGAACACGAGCGCAAGAAGTACGGACAGAAGGGCGCACGCCGCCGCTTCCAGTTCTCCAAGCGCTAAACGTTTTATCTCGCGCTCGCGCCTCGGCGAACGATGGTTACCTGCGGTCCGCCGGGGCGGTGTTGCGTTTTGGGTCGTTTTCCCGTTGCCGGTAAATCTCGCTTTGGACCGCCGGCGCAGCGGAGAGCGGCTTAGTATCCACGTCGCAAGTGGGACTGATGTCCCCAGCACAACAAGTCAAGGAGGCATTTTGCCGTCGATTTCGATGAAAGAATTGCTCGAAGCTGGCGTTCACTTCGGGCACCAGACCAAGCGCTGGAATCCGAAGATGAAAGAATACATCTTCGGCGAACGCAACGGGATCTACATCATAGACCTGCAGAAGACCTTGAAGCTGTTCAAGGACGCTATGCGTTTTGTGGGTGAGATGGCCGCGCAGGGCAAGAACGTCCTGTTCGTGGGCACCAAGCGTCAGGCACAGGAAGCCATTTCCGAGGAAGCCACGCGCTGCGGCATGTTCTACGTCAACCAGCGTTGGTTGGGCGGACTGCTCACCAACATGACCACCGTACAGAAGTCCATCAAGCGGCTGAAGCTGCTTGAAGACATTGCCGCGGACCCCACTGGCGGCGGACGCCCCAAGAAGGAACTGATCCGCCTGGAGCGTGAGCGCAAGCACCTGGATCAAAACCTGGCCGGTATCAAGGAAATGCCCGGTCTGCCGGATGTGTTGTTCGTTGTGGATTCGAATAAGGAAGAAATCGCCGTCAAGGAAGCCCGCAAGCTCGGCATCCCGGTGGTCGCGGTTGTGGATACCAACTGCGATCCGGACGTGGTCGACTACGTGATTCCGGGTAACGACGATGCGCTGCGCGCGATCCGTCTGTTCACCAACAAGATTGCCGACGCCGTCAGCGAGGGCAAGGCTCTGGCCACTGAGCAGGACTTCACGGCCGAGAAGATCATCACCGACGAGACGCCCAGCGAAGAGATCCCCGAGTACACGCAGTGGGTGGATCCGCAATACGCCGAGCAACTCATGTCGGAAAGCCTCAAGGACGAGGATCTGCCTTCGACATCGCTGCCGAAGAAGACTCCGGCCGCCGAGGGTGAAGCCGCTCCGGCCCCCGAAGCGCAGTAGCGTACCGCGCTTCCCCGACGGAAGCGTGGCGTGGATAGATTTCTCAAGGACAGGTACAAGACAATGGCGGAAATCACCGCACAGCTAGTAAAAGAACTTCGCGATCGCACCGGCGCTGGCATGATGGAGTGCAAGCGCGCGCTGACCGAGGCCAACGGCGACGTCGCCGAAGCCGAAGTGGTCCTGCGCAAGCGCGGCATCGCCAATGCCGGCAAGAAGTCCGCCCGCGCCACCAAGCAGGGTGTCATCGGCAGCTACATCCACGCCGGCTCGCAACTCGGCGTCATGGTGGAACTCAACTGCGAATCCGATTTCGTGGCGCGCACCGAGGACTTCCAGGAACTGGTGCACGACATCGCCATGCAGATCGCCGCGGCCGATCCGCAATTCATCCGCAAGGAAGACGTCACCGAGGAAGCGCTCCAGAAGGAACGCGACATTCAGCGCTCGCGCGCCTTGGCCGAAGGCAAGCCCGAAAAGATGGTGGACAAGATCGTCGAAGGGCGCATGAACAAGTTCTACGAGGAAGTCTGCCTGCTCGAGCAGCCTTTCATCAAGGACAACACGCTCACCGTCACGCAGTTGATCGCCACCAAGATCGCCAAGTGCGGCGAGAACATCACGGTGGCCCGGTTCATTCGCATGAAGGTGGGCGATGCGGCCGCGGCCAACGAGGCGCCAGCCGAATAAGGAAAGTTGCGGGATCGTCCGGGAGGATAGGGGTGCCAAAATACCACCGCATTCTTCTGAAATTGAGCGGAGAAGCTCTGGCGGGCGAAGCCGGCGCAGGGCTGGACGCGGATCGAGTCGCCAGCTTGGCGGCTGAGATATCCGAGCTTGCCGCCACCGGAGTCCAGATAGGTCTGGTCACCGGTGGCGGCAACTTTTTTCGGGGCATCAACGCGCGCGGCATCGAACGCGTGACGGCGGATCACATGGGCATGCTGGCCACGGTCATCAACGCCCTGGCGTTCGCCGACGCGCTGGAGAAGCAGGGTACGCCGGCGCGCGTGATGACGGCCATCGAGATGCGCCAGGTGGCCGAATCCTACGTGCGGCGCCGGGCCATCGCGCACCTTGAAAAAGGCCGCGTGGTGCTGGTGGCCGCCGGAACTTCCAACCCGTATTTTTCGACCGACACGGCCGCGACGCTGCGCGCGCTGGAGTTGCGCGCGGAACTGGTGGCCAAGGCCACCGGCGTCGATGGCGTGTACGACGCGGACCCGAAAAAACATCCGGGCGCGAAAATGTTTAAAGAGATCGGCTACGCCGAAGTGCTCGCCAAGGCCCTGGGCGTGATGGACGCCTCGGCCGTGGCCATGTGCCGCGACAACCGCCTGCCGATCGTGGTTTTCAATTTGCACGTTCGTGGGAATATAATGCGTGTGTCGATGGGGGAACCCGTGGGCACGTTGATTCACTGACCAATTCGTGGGGACCGAACGTATGAAGACAGGACAACCCAATCAAGCAGCCGCACCGCAGTTTCGTACCGCGAAGGACGTGGAAAACACCGCCAAGGTCCGGATGGAGAAAGTCCGCGCCGACCTGCAACACCTGATGGCGGGCATTCGCACCGGCCGTGCGTCGGTGAGTCTGTTAGACAACATCCGCGTGGAGTACTACGGCACGCCGACGCCGTTGAATCAACTGGCGACGATGCACGTGCCGGAACCGTCGCTGATCACCATCCAGCCATACGATATTTCGCAGATTGGCGTAATAGAAAAGGCCATCCGAACTTCGGACCTGGGCCTGAATCCGCAAAACGACGGCAAGATCGTGCGCGTCCCCATCCCGGCGCTCACCGCCGAACGCCGCAAGGAACTGGTGAAGCACCTGCACACCATGACCGAAGAGCATCGCGTCGCCGTGCGCAACATCCGCCGCGACTCCAACGAAGCGCTGAAGAAGATGCTCAAGGACAAACTGATATCGGAAGACGACGAGCGCCGCTCGCTGGACGAGATTCAGAAGCTGACCGACGCCGAGATGCAGAAACTGGATCAGGCGTCCAAGACAAAAGAGAAGGAAATTCTCGAACTAAAGTAGGCGGCGAAACCAACCCGATGGCAGAATCTTCCGGGTGAAGTGCGGCAAAATGTACAGGCCGTGTGTCGGAATGGGACCTAGCGGTCCGTCTTGGGGGATGACGACAGCATAGCCATAAACAGGCTAAGTATCAGAAAACCGGCAACCAGCGAGCCCACCATCATAACCGAACCTCCCTCACTCACTTATCGGTTAGCAATTCGCTCTCCATTGTGTTAGGTGCAAAAAAACCGTCCGCGGTTGCAGGGAATCTTTTAAGAATTCTGCGGTGGTACTGAAAGCACGTTTCCAGGCGGCAAGGGCGTGTTGACAAGCACCCCTGCGTCCGGTATATTTCTGAAGTATCGCTTTATCAACGGCTTGTCCGGTGTTGGGTCACGCAAGTTACGAGGTAGTCGTCATGAAGGGTTGTATTGTATCGAGGCCCGGCCCGGTGTGCGTGTTGAGTAAGGCTCGCGCTCTGGAGACGCAGCCATGGCCAACGAACTAGAAGACCGGCGTAAGGACATGCCCGGGACCCCGGCGGAAGCTGACTACGAACACCTGATGGAGGACTACAGTCACTTCGCGCCGCCCGTTGAAGGAGAGGTCCTCGAAGGGCACGTTCTGAAGGTGACCGACAAGGATGTAATCGTCGACGTCGGCTTCAAATCTGAAGGACTGGTCCCGCTGGAACAGTTCAAGCTGCCGGACGGCAGCATACAAGTGCATACCGGCGACGTGGTGGACGTGATGGTGGACCGTCACGGCGGGGAAGTGGAGGGCTACATACTCCTTTCCCACGAACGCGCCGCGCGCATTCGCGCTTGGGACAATCTGGAACGGGCGTTCCGCGAAAACCTCTTGGTGAGCGGGCGCGTTCTCGGCCGCATCAAAGGCGGGCTGATGGTGGACGTGGGCGTGAAGGCGTTCATGCCCGGCTCGCAGGCCGATTCGCACCCGGTCCATAACCTGGACGCCCTCCTAGGTCAGGACATTCCGGTGAAGGTAGTGAAGCTCAACCGGCGCCGGGGCAACGTGGTGGTTTCGCGCAAGCTGGCCATCGAAGAGGAGAGTTCGGCGCGTAAACATGCCGCGCTGGACACGCTCGACGAAGGCTCGGTGGTAACCGGAACGATCAAGAATCTCACTGACTACGGAGCTTTCGTGGACATCGGCGGCGTCGACGGTTTGCTGCACGTCAGCGACATGTCGCACGGGCGCATCACGCATCCGTCCGAAGTGGTCCACGTGGGTGACCACGTCACCGTGAGGGTGCTCAAGCTTGATCGCGAGCGCGGCCGCATTTCGCTCGGCCTGAAGCAGATGGCCCCGGACCCGTGGGAGACCGTGCACGAGCGCTATCCGGCCAACCAGCGCGTGATCGGCCGCGTGGTGAGCATCACCGACTACGGCGCCTTCGTCGAACTGGAAGCCGGTGTGGAAGGCCTGATCCACATCTCCGAAATGACGTGGTCGCGGCGCATGAAGCACCCCAGCAAGGTGGTGAAGGTGGGCGACCAGGTGGAAGCCGTGGTCATCGAGGTGAAGCCCTCGGAGCGGCGCATTTCGCTCGGCATCAAGCAACTGGAGGCCGATCCCTGGACCACGGTGGACTCGCGCTACAGCGTGGGCTCAGTGGTGGAGGGCCGCGTGCGCAAACTCACCGATTTCGGCGCCTTTATCGAGATCGAGGAAGGCATCGACGGACTGGTCCACATCTCGGACCTGAGCTGGACCAAGCGCGTCAAGCACCCCTCGGAGATGCTCAAGAAGGGGCAGGTGGTGCAGGCCGTTATCCTGCAGATCGAAGCGGCCAACCGGCGCCTGTCGCTGGGCATCAAACAACTTCAGCCCGACGCGTGGGAGACGTTCTTCCGCGCGCATCAGGTGGGCGACGTGGTGCGGGGGCGCGTGACGCGCGCATCGAGTTTCGGCGTGTTTGTCGAGCTTGCGCCGGGGGTCGAGGGGCTGTGTCACAATTCAGAAATCCGGCCCCAGACCGAGCGGCGGCGGGAGCGCGAGAAGGAAGCCGAGGAATCGCCGCTGGCGATCGGCGAGGAATTCGAGTTTAAGGTGATTCGTATCTCGGAGGCCGAGAAGAAAATCGGCCTCAGTTACCGGGCCGTGGCCGTGGACGAAGAGCGCAGCCGGCTGGAGGATTACCAGCGCCGCGCGGCCGCCGCGACCATGACCATCGAAGAAGCAATGCACCTGAAGAATCAGGGATAGCCGCGGGGCCGCCTTTTTTGCGATAGTGGATATTCGGAGTGCATGGCCCGTGCCGGCGGCGCGAGCGAAGGGCAAGGAGAAACCAGTGTCTATGACGAAAGCGGATCTGATCGAAGAAGTAGCCCGGGTGGTTGAGGTAACCCGGAAGGACTCGGAAGTCATTGTCGACGCGATCTTCGAGAGCGTCGTGCGCGCGCTGCGCAACGGGGACAAGATCGAAATCCGAGGGTTCGGCAGCTTCCGCACCCGCCAGCGGCAGCCGCGCATCGGGCGCAATCCGAAGACCGGCGCACGCGTGGATGTTCCAAGCAAACGCATTCCGTATTTCAAGCCGAGCAAGGAACTGAAGGACCTCGTCAACGATGCCGCCAGCGCGCCCGCCGCGCCGGCTCCGGAAGCGCCGCAGACGGCCTGAGCAACCGCGGGCGCGCGCGCACACCGTGACGGGCGCGGGCCAAGATCATGGATCGCATCTGGAGTCCGTGGCGCTATCGCTACGTCAGTACGGCGCAGCCGGATGACGCTTGTATCTTTTGCGCCAAAAGCGCCGCCTCGAGCGACGACGAAAACCACATCGTCCACCGTGGCGAGCGCTGCTTCGTGATTCTGAATCTGTTCCCCTATACCAGCGGCCACCTGATGGTGGCTCCATACGAGCACGTGGCTTCCATCGAGGACGCCGACGAACGCACCGCCGTCGAGATGATGCTGCTGGTGCGGCGGTCGGTGGCGCACTTGCGCGCCATCTACAAACCGCGCGGGCTGAACCTGGGCATGAACATCGGTGAATGCGCCGGCGCGGGCATTGCCGGCCACATACATATGCATGTGCTGCCGCGCTGGCCCGGCGACGCAAACTTCATGAGCGTGGTGGGCGAGACGCGCGTGATGCCCGAGGACATTTCAGAGACCTACCGCAAGCTCAAGGAAGCGTTCGGATCGTAAGGCGGAAGTACACCGATAGAGAAACGAAAAGGGCAGGCCCGAGAGCCTGCCCTTTTCTTGTGCGAGTTCAGTTTGGAGTTTAGACAGCTACCGGCTCATCGACGGGTTTTACTTCGGCCGCGGGTTCCTCAGCCGGCGGCGGCGGTGGAGGCGGAATGACGGCTTCGGCCTCGGCCACCGGAGCGGGCTTCTCGGCGGTTTCGACAGGTGCATCGGCGGCGGCGGTCTCCGCAACCGGCGCAGCTTCCACAGCAGCTTGGGCTTCTTCGACCGGCGCGGTCTCGGCTACGGCCGGCGGTTCCGGCGCAACCTCGGCCACGGCTTCCGGCTGCGGCGGAACTTCGGCAACCGCTTCCTCGACCGGCGCCGGAGACTCCACCACGGCCACTTCCACGGCGGCGACGGGCTCTTCGACGATGGCGGCCTCGGGTTCCGCGGCTTCCACCACAGCTTCGGCGGCGGGTGCCTCGACAACTTCGACCACCGGTTCAGGAATTTCCGCGGCGGGGGCGGGCGTTTCCTCGACGGCCGGTGTTTCCACCGTCACCGGCGTTTCCACCACAACCGGTGTCTCCGCCACGACCGGGGGTTCCTCCACGACCGGCGTTTCCGCCACAGCCGCCGGTTCCGCTTCGACCGTCACGGGCGTTTCCGGTTCGGCCTCGACAATGGCGGTTTCAGCGGTGGCCACGGCCAGACTGCACAGATCCAGGCTACGCGCCAACGCGCCGCGCAGATCGCACAACCCGCGCGTCACATTGTTGAGACGTTCCTGCAATTCGGCGTTGCGCGCACGAAGGCCGGCCGCGACGGCGGCTGATTTGGCCTGATCGGCTTCCATGTTCACCAGGCGCTGCTGCATACCGGCCAGTTGCGCCTCGATGGGCCGCGCCATTTCCTGCAATTCGGCCGCATTCACGCCCGGCTCGGGACGTGGCGCCGAACCGATCTCCTCCACACGCTGGCGCAATTCGGCCAGTTGCACTCCGATCGGGCCGATCACGCTCTCGCCGACGTTTTCCCCCGACGCGGAGTCGACGCGAGCGACGCTCAGCGCTTCCACCCGTTCGCGCAATTCCGCGATCTTCTCTTCAATAGGACGCGACAGGCTGCGGATCAAGTCCTCGTTGACCGCCGATTCGAGCCGCGGCGCCGAGCTGATCTGCTCCAGACGCACGCGCAGCTCGGCCAGGTGCTCCTCGATCGGACGGGCCAAAAGCTGCAGCGCGCCCTGGTCGATCGGAGCGGGCGGCGGCGGCGGCGGCGCGGACTGCCCGGCCGCGGCATTCGCCAAATCCGTCTTCGTGGTGGCCAGTTCCGCTTCGATCGTCGACAAGCGCTGGTCGCGGTCTTCCAAACGGGCCGATAGCGCGGCCTTTTCGGCTTCGGCCGTGGTCTGCTTGGTGGACAGGGTTGCCACCTCAGTCTTAAGGCCTTCGATCGTAGTCACGCTCTTACCGAGCGTATCCTGCAAAGCTTGAACCTGTTCTTCCTTTCCGCGGAGCCGTTCGAGCGCCTCGGCGTGCGCCGACTGCATCTCCGCCTGCGCGCGGGCATAGGCCGAATTGGTACGGCCCTGAAGTACTAACCAGACGGCTCCGGCGCCCGCGGCGAAACCGACTACAAGAAACAGCATCAAAAAGAGATGTAGACCTTCCATAGGAGGAAACCCTGCTCCAGGTTGCCATCAGGGGAACATTCCAGCAACCCAGTGAAACACTTAGCCGCGATGGGTATTTAAGACTAAGGTCCGGGCCGCCAAAGGCGGTGGCTGGCACGTTTCCTTTCCGTAAACCAGTGCCGGGAGGCGCGCAAGGCGGTATAATGGATTTTTTGCCTGTCCGGCATGGCGGTGGAGGTGTGCATGTTCCTTAGCATCAGAGAGATGGAACAGCGGAAGCTCATCTTTGACGAGACCTTTGCCCCCGGTGTGCTTGAGTTTCTCGACGGGAAGCTGAAGCAGCTCACACCCTTGCGGGTGGCCGGAACGGCCGAGTTGGTATCGGAGAGCTTGGGTGAGGTTCGAGTAAGGGGAACCCTTGACGTCGAGATGGAGACCGAATGCGACCGCTGTCTGGAACCGGCCCGTCTTCCGATCCAAGCCGATTTCGATTTGTATTATGAGCCGGTTAATCGCCTGGAGCGTGCCGAGGAAGTGGAGATCGGGACGCGGGAAACCGAGGTTGGCTTCTACGAAGGCGACGGACTGGAATTGAAGGACATTTTGCGGGAGCGGGTTTTGTTGGCGCTTCCGATGCAGCGCATCTGCCGCGAGGACTGCCGGGGGATTTGCCCGGCGTGCGGCCAGAACCGCAATCAGCGCGATTGCGGCTGCCACCCGAAAACGGTGGACGAGCGCTGGGCGGCCCTAAAGAATTTGTAGGGTCCGCTGGTCAGGTAGGATAAACGAGAGTCAGAACAAGGGAGTTTGCATGCCGAATCCGAAACGGAGACATTCGCAGCGCCGTACTTCAACGCGCCGCGCCCACGACGCCGTCCGCAACACGGGCGTGTCGGAGTGCCCCAATTGCCATGAGCCCAAGATTCCGCACCGGGTCTGCCCGCACTGCGGCAAATACAAGGGCCGCGAAGTAGTCGAAGTTGCCGAAGAGTAATTTTCGCGAAGGGGCCGCTGTTAAGCGCAAAGATATGGTTACGATCGCTGTGGATGCCATGGGCGGCGATCACGCGCCCAAGGTGGAAGTAGAAGGCGCGGTAAAGGCCGCCCGGTCGCTCGGTGTCCAGCTTGTGTTGGTGGGGCGCGAGGAAGTATTGCGCCGGGAACTGGCCGCGCACGAAGGCTGGCAACGTCTGCCGATCGAGATTGTTCACGCCAGCGAAGTCGTGACCATGGAAGACAGCGCGGCCAAGGCGTTCCGGGCCAAGCGCGACAGTTCCATCCGTGTGGCGTCGCGTTTGGTGCGCGATGGCCTGGCGCAAGGTCTGGTGTCGGCCGGCAACACCGGCGCGGCCATGGCCACGGCCAAGATGGTGCAGGGTATGGTGCCGGGCGTGGATCGCCCGGCGCTGGCTTCGGCCTTCCCCACCGTCAAGGGGACGCCCGCGGTGATCATCGACGTGGGCGCCAACGTGGATTCGTCGCCGCAGATGCTGGCGCAGTTCGCCGTGATGGGGTCCATCTACTCGCGGGTGATCTTCCGTACCAAGAATCCCAGAGTGGGGTTGTTGTCGATTGGCGAGGAAGAACACAAAGGCAACGATCTGACGCGTTCGGCGACACCGCTGCTCAAGGTGCTGCCGATCAATTTTATCGGCAACGTGGAAGGGCGCGACGTTTATACGGGCGAAGCCGATGTGATCGTCTGCGACGGCTTCATCGGCAACGTGGCGCTGAAAGTGAGCGAAGGCCTGGTGGACATCATTAAGCACATGCTGCAGGAGTCGCTCAAAGCCACCATCACGCGCAAGATCGGTTACGTGCTATCGCGCGCGGCGTTCGCGGATTTCCGTAAGAGAGTGGACTACTCCGAGTACGGTGGAGCACCGCTGCTCGGTATCAAGGGGGTGTGCATCATCTGCCATGGACGCTCCAACGCCAACGCCATCAAGAACGCCATTCGTGTCGCAGCGGAGTTTGCTTCTCACCGCGTCGACCAACGCATCGAAGAGGAATTGCAGCAGTTCTCTCCAGCGACCGTGGCGGCGCGCGCGGACTAACTTCACACTTCAACTGTTATTGGCGGCG
>CAZDIZ010000038.1:0-28393 GCA_964505625.1 uncultured Solibacteraceae bacterium
CACACAGGCTACGTGAGCCTGCTGTGGGCGTTCTAGCAAGACGTTACGAGGCGCGCTTGAAGCGCTGCACCACGATCTGGTCCCGGCGCACACGCGCCAGATCGTAATTCACTTGTAGGCGCAACCACATTTCCGCGGAGCCGCCGAATGCACCAGCGAGCCGCACAGCCATCTCCGGCGAGACGCCGGCCTTGCCGTTCACCAAATTGTTTAGCGCCTGACGAGTCACACCGAGAGCCTTCGCGGCGGCGGTGACGGTTAGGCCGAGAGGCTCGAAGCAATCGTGCCTCACGATTCGTCCCGGGTGCGGTGGGTGCTTCATCGGCATAGTGTCTCCTAGTGATAGTCGATCAGGTCGACGTCGAGCGCGTTTCCGCCAGCGAACCGAAACGTAATCCGCCAATTGCCGCTCACGGTGATCGACCACTGGCCCTTCCGGTCGCCTTTCAACGGATGCAGGCGATAACCGGGCAGATCGACGTCGGCCGGATGCGCCGCCGCATCAAGGACGGAAAGGACATTTTCGACGCGTTCGCGCAGCTCCGGACTTACGCGGCGGGGACTCCCTTCGTACAGCATCCGTAGCCCGCTGTGCCGGAAACTCACTATCACGGTTTGAGTCTACAGTGACAAGTTATACTTGTCAACATCTTCGTGTGTGCCGCCCGTCGTGCCGTCAAGTGGCAACCGAAAAGGGCCGAGACATCTCGCGCACTCCGATGTACAATGCCTCAAGACCATGGGCTTATTGAAGGACTTGTTGAAGAGCTTGCTAGCTCAGCATGGTTTCCACGCCGCGCTGCTGGTTGCGGGAGTCCTGTTTTTCATTGTGGGGTACCATTCTGTCTCCGGGGATTTGAGCAAGCCGCAGTTGACACCGGTGGAGCCTCGGTATGTGCTGATAATCCCGGGCTTTTTGCTCATTTGTGGTGCTTTCCTGTTGGCCTTGGTTGACAAGGGGGTGGGACCTCTCCGGGGTGGAAACAAGATTCGCGAAACGGCCACCGGTTTCGCCGTGGGCATTCGTGATCTGCAGTTACGCATCGACTTCGGTGTGCTGCAAGATCTATACCAGCCGTCAAATAGAGATGCCGCTGTCGTATTGCCCGCAAACGAGTTTTTTGACGACAAGTGTTTCAGCGACGGGCACACCGCGGCGGGAGCATTTGTCCGTAAGCACTACTTGGATCCCGACGTCGGCAGGCTCCACGGGTATGTGCACAACGAGTTGAGGTCTCATAAGAGTGTGCAGATTGAAGGAAAGCTCAGCTACGGAGTAGGGACCTGTGTTTACGTGGGTGAAGCGGCGGGCTGGCCGGTGCGTTCGATTTTCGCTGCGATCGCCACTAACCGTCAGCCACAGGGTCTCCAGGCCGAGCCGGGGACTTTGTTTAAGGCCGTTAGTGAAATTCGCTGCATTCTCGCACAACAGCGGTTGACGGAAGTGTTCCTACCACTGCTTGGTGCGGGAAAGGGCGGGTTGCCCCCGTCGGTCGCATTGATGAGTCTGCTTACGGCGCTGCTCGATGCACGTTCTCGGGAAGGCGGTCATCACCTCGGCACCGTGCATGTGGTCATCTACCAGGCTGCTGATGGGGCCCCACAGGTTCCGCACCGTGTAGCGAAGAATGTGCTAGGACAGGTTGTGTCTCTCTTCCACGAGAGCCGTTAGCGGAGTCTTGTCTGCTGTGTGGTGCGCGCTGCGTGGATGACCCACGCAGCATGGCCTCTGTCATGCGTGGCGGCCTATCACTTTCTGGTAGTTAGGTGCGATCCGTCGCGCACCGCAGTCGTGCTAACATCCTCTTCGAAGCTTTGGATTCGCGCTGGAGAGGTGGCGGATGAGACTCGGTATTCTGTTGCTGGCGGTGTTGGCCGTGGGCTCGCTTGCGGCGGCGGATTTTCCCAAGGAACAGCGGTTTAAGAACTCCATCGGTATGGAGTTCGTGCGCATTGAGCCGGGCAGCTTTCGCATGGGGAACGATGCCAGGCTCGACGACGGCGTTGTGAAGGTCACCGAAGCCGACGGCAAACGTGCCGTGTGGCTGCCGGCCACGGGAGATTACGACGAGCGTCCCGTACACAACGTCCGCATCACCAAGCCTTTCTACATGGGCGTTCTGGAGGTCACCAACGCGCAGTACGAACGCTTTGATCCGCGTCATGCGCACTTGCGCGGCAAGTTGGGTTTCTCCATCGATAGCGACGAAGCGGTGGTTTTTGTGAGCTGGCATGAAGCCAAAGCCTTCTGCGATTGGCTGTCGATGAAAGAAGGCTTGCCCTATCGCCTTCCGACCGAAGCCGAGTGGGAGTACGCCGCGCGCGCCGGCACTAACACCGCGTTTTCCACCGGCGATACGCTCCCGGCCGAATACCTCAACAAGCCCGACAATAGCTGGTATCCGGCGCCGGGGCGCAGCCGTGGGCGCGACAGCCTTACAGTGCTGACCGTCGGCAAGACGCCCGCGAATCCCTGGGGGCTGCACGACATGCACGGCAACGTCGAAGAGTGGTGCGAAGACTGGTACGGTCCTTATGCGGCCGGCGATCAGACGGACCCCACGGGGCGGTCGAGCGGTGATTTCAAAGTGGCGCGCGGAGGCAGTCATTCGACCTTCGCGTTCTATATGCGCTCGGCCAATCGTATGGGCACGCTTCCGGAAGACAAGCATTGGATGATCGGACTACGCGTGGTATTGGGCGAGATGCCGGGCACTCCGCAACTGGCTCCGCCGGAGCCCGAGCTGTATCAGAAGAACGTGCGTCTGGGCGCGCCGCCCAAGTCGGCTCCCAACGTCGATATGAAGTCGCCGCACTTCTTCGGACCCGCCAAGTACGTGAAGATCCCGGCCGGTTCGGAAGGCCCGCTCTACTCCAATCACAATCACGACGCCGGTATCGCCGAGTGCCCCAACGGCGACCTTCTGGCCATCTGGTACACGACGGTGACCGAGCGCGGACGCGAAGTGGCCATGGCCGCCAGCCGCCTGCGCTACGGAACGACGGAGTGGGAAGCGGCGTCGCCGTTCTGGGATGCGCCGGACCGCAACGATCACGCGCCGGCCATCTGGTACGACGGCGCGAAGACGCTTTATCACTTCAACGGACTGTCCACCGCGGCCACCTGGGGGCCGCTCGCCGTTGTGATGCGCACCTCGACCGACAGCGGTGTCACGTGGTCGCGCGCGAATCTGATCCTGCCGGAGCACGTGACGCGTCAACAGGTGATCCCCAACGTGTTCCGCACCCGCGAAGGCGCCATCATCTTCACCGCCGACGCGGGACCAGGTGGCACAGCTGGCTCGGCATTACAGATCAGCCGCGACGACGGCAAGACGTGGAACGATCCGGGTGGAACCATCGCCGGGATACATGCGGGTTGCGTGCAACTGAAAGACGGCAAGCTGTTCGCCTTCGGACGCGGTCAGGACATCGACGGCAAGATGCCGCAGAGCATTTCCGCGGACATGGGTAAAACGTGGCGTTCGACTGCGTCGCAGTGGCCGCCCATCGGCGGCGGGCAACGGTTGGTGCTGATCCGACTGAAGGAAGGGCCACTACTGTTTGTGAGCTTCGCGACGCAGCCGGTCACCATCACCGATGCGAGCGGCAAGCAGCGAAAGGTGCGCGGGCTGTTCGCGGCTGTGTCGCGCGACGAAGGCAAGACGTGGCCCACGGTGCGGCTGGTGAGCGACGATGGCGCGGGCAGGGAAGTGGACACGCTCGACGCAAAGACACAGTTCACGATGAACCGCGAGAATGCCGAACCACGCGGTTACATGGCCATTTGTCAATCGCGTGACGGGCTCATTCATTTGATTTCGAGCATCAACTACTACCGGTTCAATCTGAAGTGGCTGGAAACGCCGGCGCCCGCGCTGGAGGCGTCGAAGTGAGCGGCGCTGCGGCTACGCAGCTTCGAAGCTGGCTTCCGATTGCCGCTGCGGCACGCAGGGAAGCCGCCGACGGCAGCGAAGCGCGGCTGCGGTTGGTGGTGGGATTCGAACCGCGCTGGTACCACGTCCGCTGCGGCGTCGAGTTCACCGAACGTTGGCACACCGATGCGGACCATCGGCGGCAGACGCTCATCGCCATGCGCAATGAGTTGCGGCGCGCGTTTCCGGCGATCGCGCAATGGAGCGGGCCGGAGGCGCGCGATGTCGAAACCATCGCCGGCTGCTACGGGGTGTGCGTCATTCCCGGCATCTTCGGAATTCCACTGCGCTACTACGCGGACCGCTGGCCGGACCTGGAGCCGGGTCATCATCTGAGCGACGAACAGGTTGAGCGTCTGGATGCGCGCGAGTTGCTCGCTGGTCCGTTCGTTGAGAGACTGCTGGCACAAGTCGACCAGATCGCTTCCCGCTACGGTACCGTGTACGGCGATCTGAACTGGCAGGGCGTGTTGAATCTGGCGTTCCACCTTCGCGGCCAGCAGATCTTTCTCGACATCGCGGATAAGCCGGAAATGGCCGCGCTGCTGTTTGGTGTGATCACGGACGTCATCATCGAACTTGCGCACATGGTGCAAGAGCGGCAGCGGCGCTCGGGCTTCGACATTGACTACATGTGCGTGAGCAACTGCACGGTGAACATGGTTTCACCGGCCACGTACGGCCGTATGCTGCTGGAGCACGACGCGCGCATCGCACAGTCGTTCGAGCGTTTCGGCGTGCACACCTGTAACTGGAACGTCACGCCATATCTGAACGTGCTGCGCAAACTGCCGAAGATGGGTTATCTGGACATGGGCATCGAGTCAGACCTAGCGCAGGCGAGGGAACTGTTCCCGGAAACGCGCCGCGCCGTGCTCTACACGCCGGGAAAAGCGGCCACAGGTGCTGCCGAAGATGTGCGCGCGGATTTCGAACGGATCGCGCGCGAGCTTGCGCCTTGCGATTTGGTGTTGGCGGATCTGCCTTGGGACACGTCTGACGAACGCGTGCGTTGGCTCGACAATCTGGCGCGCGAGCTGAGCGATCAGAGATGAAATTCGAGGATGTCCTGATCCTCGAGCACGTGCGTCCGTTCCACCATCAAACCGTCGTGGCCGCCTTCGATGCGGAACAGCCGCGCGAACTTGAGATGTTCGGCGAAGTCCTTGTGAACATGCTGCGCCGCGTCCAGCACGGTCTGTCCACGCCGCAGTACGTAGGGTGAGTGCAGTTCCGCCTTCTTGCCGGGAGCCTTGGTGTAGATGCGCACGATTGCGAGCGATTCGAACACCGCGCGAGCGAATGCGTCCAGGTTGTCGCCGGTTAGCGCCGAAACCGGCAACATGCGGTAGCGGGCGCCGTACAAGTCAGCCAGTGCGGCGAAGTTTCCGCCATCGGTGTCCAGATCGCGCTTGTTCGCCACCAGCAACTTCGGCGCCGGCACGCGCCATTGCTCTAGATACGCCGCGATGGATTCGATCTGGTCCAGGACTTCCGCATCGCCCGCATCAACCACCAGGACGCCCATGGTGGCCGAGCGCAGCACTTGCGGCAGCCAGGGTTCGTTGAATTCGTCCGCGAGCGGCGGTAAATCAAGCAATTGGATCTGTACGTCCTGGTACTTCATCATGCCGGGCAACGGCAGGCGAGTGGTGAACGGATAGTCCGCAACTTCCGGATGCGCGTGCGTGAGTGCGGCCACTAGTTGCGACTTACCCGAGTTCGGAGGACCGATCAAGGCCACCTGCCCGGCCCCTTCGCGGCGTACCAGATAGAAGGGCGTCGAATGCGCGGCGCCCTTTTTCTGCGAGTCTTTGCGGGCCTGCGCCAAGCGGTGCTTGATGTCGGCCTGCATCTTCTCGGTCCCCTTGTGCTTGGGGATGGTGGCGAGCATGCGCTCGAGCGCGGCGATCTTCTCGTGCGAAGTTTGGGCGGACTTGTAGTCGCGCTCGGCGTCCATGTAGTCAGGGCTGAGGTTCGCCGGCATGGCCTTCCTGCGTGCAAGAATAGTAAAGACGCCCGGGGTTTGACAACTCTCGGGACGCCACGATACATTGGGACACGTCGGTGAGGTGCGCCCGCGCCCCGCCATCAATCCGAACGTTGCATTTCCCAGGAAGGGAGGATATCCGATGAGTTTGCGGCCAATCCACGACCACGTGCTGGTGAAGCGTCTCGAGGAACCTGAGACGATGATCGGAGGGATCGTCATACCCGATTCGGCCAAAGAGAAGCCGCAGCGGGGCGAAGTGATCGCGGCCGGTGACGGCAGAATGCTCTCTAGCGGCGAGCGCATGCCGCTGGATGTGAAGCCCGGCGATCGGATCCTGTTTGGGAAGTACTCGGGTTCGGAAATCAAGATTGATGGGCAGGAATACATCGTCTTCCGGGAAGATGATATTCTCGCAGTCCTGGAGTAACGGATTCTTTTAGGTTGAAGGAGCACGAAAACATGATTCGGTTTTCCACTATCGGCGGCCTGCTGGTGGCCGCCACGATCCTCGGCTCTGCGCCGGCGGCGTTCGCGCAGTCCAAGGTCGGGATCGTCAACATCCAGAAGGCCGTCATCGAGACGGCGGAGATCAAGAAGGCCCAGGGCGAGATGGAAACGAAGTTTCGTCCCCGGCAGCAGCAGATGGAGAAGCTGCAGGGCGAGATCCGTCAGATCCAGCAACAGTTGCAGAGCATGGCGGGAAAGCTCACGCCGTCGGCCGAGCAGGATCTGAACATCCAGGCGCAGCGCAAGCAGAAGGAATTGCAGCGGCTCGGCGAAGATCTGCAGGCTGATGTCGACCGGGAGCGCAGCGAGATCCTGGGCAAGGCTTCGCGCCAGATGCAGGAAGTAGTGAAGAAGGTGGCCGAGGAGAAAGGCCTGGATGTGGTGGTGGACGTGAACAGCACGATCTATTTCAAGCCTGCCCTGGAAATTACGACCGACGCGATTGCCGCTTACGATAAGGCGTATCCGGCGAAGTAGCGTTCGGGAGGCGAGGCGATGTCGGACTACCTGGCGGGATACGGGGCGGGCGAAGAGCGCCGCTCGAAGATTCTGTGGCGCACCATCGGCGCTGTCGTGGCCGTGGTGCTGATCGCAGCGGTCTGCTATTTCACCTTCCGCGGGTATTCTCACAAGAAGCGTGTCCAGGCATTCCTGGATGCGTTGAATAGGCGGGACTATCAGACTGCCTACCAAATGTGGGGATGTACGCCGGCGAAGCCTTGCCGTGATTATTCGTTTGATCGTTTCATGGAGGACTGGGGGCCAACGAGCCCCCGGTCCATTCAACCCACCGGTATCAAGAAAACCAAGTATTGCGGCCAGGGTGTGATCGCCTTTCTCGACACTAAGAAGGGCGACGAGTCGGTGTTGTGGGTCGAAAGCAAAGACCTGAACCTCGGCTTCGCCCCGTGGCCGGTCTGCAATCCCATGTACAAGCCTGTCAACCAGTAACAGCGGTTGACGGTATCTGTTTCACACCTCGATAGAAAGCTTTAATCGGCTCCATAAGAAGGTTCGTCTTCCCAATCGGCGCGAGTGCCGACATCATGAAGAAAAGGGCCTAGCTCGGCCAACCTTTGTCGAGGTGTACATGAAATCGTTCTCTATCGCGCTGTTGAGTTCGCTTGCCGGTGTGGCGTTCGCGCAAACGCAGCCGGACTTGAGTTCCCGTTTGAGCGCCGTGGAGGCGGCCGCGAAGTCGGCGCAATCGGCGGGTGACAACGCTTGGATGCTGGTGAGCGCCGCGTTGGTGCTGATGATGACCGGCCCCGGCCTGGCCTTGTTTTATGGCGGGCTGGTCCGCCGCAAGAATGTGTTGGGCACCATGATGCACAGCTTCATCCTGATGGCGGTGGTCACGGTGTTGTGGGCTTTTGTCGGTTACAGCCTGGTGTTCGGCGAGGGCACCGGGTTCATCGGCGGCCTGAAGTACGCGTTTTTAGACGGTGTGGGTACGGCGCCGAACGCCGACTACGCCGCGACGATTCCGCAGTTGACCTTCATGGTCTATCAGTTGATGTTCGCCATCATCACGCCGGCGTTGATCAGCGGCGCGTTTGCCGAACGCATGAAGTTCAGCGCGATGCTGCTGTTCACCATCTTATGGGCTTTGATCGTCTACTTCCCGATGGCGCACATGGTGTGGGGCAAAGGCGGCTGGTTGAACGCGTTTCTTGGCGGCGCGATTCCGTGTCTGGACTTCGCCGGCGGAACGGTGGTGCACATCACCTCGGGCGTGTCCGCGCTCGTCTGCGCGCTTTACATCGGCAAACGGCAGGGCTATATGGTGGAGCCCATCAAACCGCACAGCGTTGTGCTGAGCGTCATCGGCGCGTGCCTGCTGTGGGTGGGGTGGTTTGGTTTCAATGCCGGCAGCGCGCTTGGTTCGTCGGGTTTGGCGACCAGCGCGTTTGTGGCAACGCATTTCGGCGCGGCGGCGGCGACGCTCGGCTGGATGTTGGCGGAGTGGTTCCGTTCCGGCAAGCCCAGCGTACTCGGCGCGGTATCGGGCAGCGTGGCGGGGTTAGTGGCCATCACGCCGGCGTCGGGTTTCGTCAAGCCGATGCCTGCGTTAGTGATCGGCTTCGTTGCGGGCGTGATCTGCTACTTCATGGTCGCCCACGTCAAGCAGCGGCTCGGCTATGACGACTCGTTGGACGCTTTCGGCGTACATGGCGTGGGCGGTTTCACTGGCGCCATATTGACCGGCGTGTTCGCCACGTACGCGGTGAACGACGCGCTCAAGGATGCCGCGGGCAAGCCGCAGGCCCTCGGCGTGGTCGACGGCAACTGGACGCAGTTGGGCAATCAGGCGATCGGCGCGGCCATCGCGATCTGTATCGCCATCGTGGGCACGTACCTTATCCTGAAAGTGTGCGACATGATCTGCGGTGTTCGCGTCAATCCTGAACACGAGACCGAAGGCCTGGATCTGAGCATGCACGGCGAGGAAGCTTACAACCTGGAATCCTGATGCGGAGAGCGTAGCCATGAAAAAGATTGAAGCGATCATCCAGCCTTTCAAGCTCAACGATGTGCGTGACGCGCTCAAGGCCATTGGCGTCGATGGCGTGACGGTCAGCGAAGTGCGCGGCCATGGACGCCAAAAAGGGCACAAGGAAATCTACCGAGGCATGGAGTACGACGTCGACCTGCTGCCGAAATCCAAGTTGGAGATGGTCGTCGCCGACGAACGCGTCGAGGAGATCACCGCCGCGCTGGTGAAGAGCGCCCGCACGGGCAAGATCGGCGACGGCAAGATATTTGTGTATGACGTTCGAGAGGCCATCCGAATCCGCAACGACGACCGCGGCGATGCCGCACTCTGACCGGCTGCGGGAAGAGTTCTTTTCCTCCGGCGATGCCGCCGCTGTTCTGGCGCGACGTACCACCGAGGTGGACAACGTCGTCATTCGCGCGTTCGAAGAGAGTCTGGCGGTTGTCTACAAGTCGGGGCTGGCGGCTCTAGCCGTCGGCGGTTACGGCCGGCGTGAGTTGTTTCCCTATTCAGATATAGATGTCCTGTTGCTGACGGACCGGGATTTGAGCAGTGCCGGGGACCGCGCCGCCATTTCGTGTTTCGTACAGAAGCTTTGGGATGCCGGCCTGCGCTTGAGCCATAGCGTGCATACGGTGGACGAGTGTGCCACGCTGCACATGCAAAACATCGAGCTCAATGTCAGCCTGCTGGACATGCGCCCGCTGGCCGGTGACGCGCGCATGTTCGAGAATCTCTCCATACGGTTGCCCAAGTTCCTGCGCGAGGAAGGGCGCAACCTGGCGCGCCACATCTGCCGGTTGGCGCGTCCGCGTCATGACCGGTTTCAGAATACGGTCTATCAACTCGAACCCGACGTGAAGGAATGCCCGGGCGGCATTCGTGACCTGCATTTGATCCATTGGCTGGAACGTTTGCGGGCGGCCGTCACTTTGGTCCCACCTCCGGAAGAGGCGGTGCGGTTCTTGAGCCGCGTGCGCTGTCTGCTGCACCATCGCGCGGGCCGCGATTCGAACCATCTCAACTTCGAGTTGCAGGAAGAAGCGGCGGCGCTTGAGTTCTTCGGTAAACGGACTCCGGCCGCGTGGATGCGGGAATACTACAGCCACGCGCTCTCGATTCATCGCGCCGCCACGGCCGCCATGGACCAGGCTGAAGACACTGGCGGTAATCTGCTGAGCCAATTCCGCGCGTGGCGCTCGCGGCTGTCTAATGCGGATTTCAGCGTCGTGCGCGAACAGGTTCATCTGAAGAATCCGCAACAGTTGGACGCCGATCCCGACTTGGCCTCTCGCTTCTATCAGTTCATCGCGCGGCACGGGCTGAAGCCGGCGCCGGAAGCAGAGTTGCGCATCGCTCGCGTGGCCTCGCGCGTGGCTCCGCGTTGGACGCGCGTGGTGGAGTTGCTGCGGCAGCCACACGCGGTGACGGCTCTACGCGCCATGCATTCGAGCGGCGTGTTGAAGGTATGGCTGCCGGAATGGGCGCGCATCGAATGCCTGGTGGTGCGCGACTTCCATCATCGCTACACCGTGGACGAGCATTCGCTGGTGGCCATCGGCGAGTTGACGGTTCTACGTGCCACTACGCAGCCCGAGAGACTGCGTTTCCGGCAACTGTTGGAAGAAATTGAGCAGCCGGAATTGCCGCTGGTCGCGCTGCTGTTCCATGACATCGGTAAATCAGTGAGCATGGCTGATCACATCGCGGAATCGGAACGATTTGCCGCCGAAGCGCTGGAGCGCTGGGGTACGCCGGCCGAAGCGCGGCGAGCCGTGCTGTTTCTGGTGCGCCACCACGCCGATCTGTCGCTGGCCATGAACACGCGCGACCCGGCCGACCCGTCCACCGCGCAGTGGCTCGCGCGCCGCGTCGAGACGGTTGAGAATCTTCGCATGTTGCTGCTGGTGAGCTATGCGGATTCGAGCGCGGTGCATCCGGGCTCGATGACCACCTGGCGCATGGAGCAGTTGTGGCGTTTGTACGTGGAAACCTACAACGAACTGACGCGCGAGTTGGAGGCTGAGCGCATCGAGGACACCGCCGGCGGCAACAGCGAAACATCCGATTTTCAGGCTGGATTTCCGACGCGCTATTTGCGCACGCAGACGCCGGAAGCAATCGATGTGCATCGCGCGCTGCACGACATCGCCGCCAAACGCGGCGCGGCCGTCGATCTAAAGAAGCGGGATGGAGTCTGGCATCTGGTGGTGGCCACGCGCGACCGTGCCGGTTTGTTCGCATCACTATGCGGCGCGATTTCGGCGTTCGGTGTGAATATCCTCAAGGCCGAAGCGTTTTCGAACCGCCGCGGTATGGTGCTGGACATGTTCGCTTTCTCGGATCCAAATCGGAACCTGGACTTGAATCCTCCGGAAGTGGACCGGTTCCGCATCATGCTGGAACGCACGGCGCTCGGCAAGACCGACCCCGCCGAGTTGCTCAAGCGGCGGCCGAAGCCGAAACTGCCCAGCCGCGGCGCGCGCGTCACCAGCGTGGTTTCGATTAATCAACGCGCCTCCGAATCCGCAACGCTGGTCGAGATTACCGCGCAGGACCGCCCCGGCTTACTCTACGACATCGCCAAGACGATTTCATCCGCCGGTTGCAGCATCGACGTGGTGCTAGTGGATACCGAAGCGCACAAGGCGCTGGACGTGTTCTACGTCACCAAGGACGGTCACAAACTGGACGAAGAGAGCTCGGCGCTTCTGCGCACGAGGTTGACCGGCGCCGTTTAGAATACGACCGAGATGGCAATCCGTGGTCCGGGATGACGGAGATTGTGCAGGTAGTATCCGTCGTCGTACTCCACGTAGACGTCATCGGCTTCATACCAGTCGTCCGCCCAATACTCCGGCCAGGGATCAAGCAGGAGGAAGGAGAATCCTCCATACATGATGCGCGGATAGCCCATGTACATCACCGGACGAGCGTGAATGCGGAACGGGTGGTGCTGTCCGAAGTGAAGGCTAAACTGATTCTGCGGAATGTAGTAACCGCCATAGCCGCCTCGTTGCCGCCAGTCGAGGTGCTCCCGCTCCCAATGGCGCGCGCGGGTTCGTTCCCAGTTCGAGTGCCCCTGCCAGCCGCCCTGACGCAGCCACCCTCGCCGCTGCTGCCATGCCTGAGCTTCACGCCGGTCCCGGTAGACTTGCGGTGAGCGATCGGCGTGCTGTACATTCGGTGGCGCGATGCGCTCCGGTTGCCGCCGCGGTGCCCTTTCCTGCTGAACGTGCCTGGGTTGTTCTCGCTGGACACGCTCTGGCCGCCGATCGGTTTCTCTTTCGGTGCGGAGGGGAGGTGACTGCCGCTTCTCCTCAACTTGCGTTTCTTGTTTCGGCTTGCGCTCGCGCTTCCGGTCTTTCGGTTCGTCGGCACTTGACAGCGTGGCCACGAACAAACACAGTACGGGGACGATGATCACTCGGACGAATCGCATATGTGCCTCCATCATCACGACCGCCTTCATTCTATACCCGTCAGGATCGGCATCCCGAGCGTGACTGGCAGCATGGGCAGATCGACTGAAATACAAGCAGTCCGAGCAAAGGAAGCGTCGCAGCCAACACCGCGGTTCCTACCACCACATCGTTCGGAAACTTCGGGTTCATCCGCGAGGCGAGCGCTCCGGCGTCGACGATCAGTAGCACTCCAATGGCCACCCAACGCCACACGCGGCGGCCGTTGGGCGTAAACATACGCAGCAGCATGCGGTGGATGAACACCAACGCGAGAACGCCGAGCGCCAGAAAGACATATTCGAGCGTGTAATCGCTTTCGCCACCGCGCGCGATGTCGTGCAGCGCCGCCCACACGAAGTACAACGAGAGCACCGCCGCTGCCATCAAGAATATCCCCCGGCCGTCTTTCATGCCGTGTAGTCTAGCACACCGGGAACCTCGCACGAGCGGCCCGAAATGCTAAGATGGAATGCTTCGGGATTCCCCGAGACCTAGGACTGTCCCTATGCATTCACGCCGTAATTTCATTGGCAAAGTTGCGTCCGGCCTGGCCGGGACTCTGGCCACCTCAGCGCCCGTTTTGGGCGCCAACGACCGCATCCGCCTGGGCATCATCGGACCGGGCGCGCAAGGCATGATGCTGGTGCGCGAAGCCATCGCCTGTCCCAATACCGAGATGGTGGCCTTCGCCGACGTCTACACGCGGCGGCTGGAAGAGGCCAAGTCAGTTGTGCCGGGCGCCAAGACGTATTTGGATTACCGGCACCTGCTCGACGATCAATCGATCGACGCGGTGATCGTCGCCACGCCGCAACACCTGCACTGCGAGCACTTCATCGCCAGCCTGGAAGCCGGTAAGCACGTGTACCAGGAAAAAACCATGGCGTTCACGGTAGCGCACGCCAAGCGCATGCGCGCCGCCTATCAGAAGGCTGGCAAGCTCACCGTGCAGATCGGCCACCAAGGCTGCTCATCGGGCCTGATGCGCGACGCCATCGTCTACTCGCACGCCGGCATCATGGGCAAGGTGACCGCCGTTCACTCGCACATGTACCGGAACACGCCGCACGGCAAACCGCAGTGGTCTCGCCCTCTGTATCCGGATATGACACCGGAGAACATCATCTGGAAGTCGTTTCTGGGCGAGGCGCCGCAGCGTCCCTTCGACGCCAACCGCTATGCCAACTGGCGCTTTTTCTGGGACTACTCCGGCGGCAACGTGTACGAGAACATGTGCCACCAGCTCGCCTTCTGGTACAAGGTGCTGAACCTACAAATCCCGAAGGCCGTCACGATGGTAGGCGGGATCTACCTTTGGAAGGACGGGCGTGAAGTCCCCGACACCATGAACGTGGCCATGGAACACACCGAACAGGTGCTGTACACGTGGGATTCCGGCTTCTGCAATAACGAACTGGGATTGAGCGATCACGTGTTAGGCACCGACGGCACCATCGTACGCAACCAGCAGATCCGCTACATTCCGCAGAAGGTGAATCGCCCGGACGACAAGGAACTGGTGGGCAACACCAAGACGCCGCCACGGGCACATATGGAAGACTTCCTGGATGCCGTGCGCACGGGCCGCGAACCGAACTGCCCGTTCGAGTTGGGGTTCCGCACTTCGATCACCAGCCGCATGGCAGTGGAGAGCTACCTGCAAAAGCGCACCGTGCACTGGGATCCTATCAAGGAAGAAATCGTCTAACCGGAGAATCGACATTGACACCGAAGATCGGCATCATCGGAGGCAGCGGGCTTTATTCGATGCCCGGCTTTGAGGCGCAGCAAGAGATCGCCATTGATACCCCATGGGGCGCGCCTTCGGATAGTTACGTGGTGGGCAAGTTGGCCGGCAAGGACGTTGCCTTTCTGGCGCGTCACGGCCGCGGCCACCGCATCTCACCGTCGGAACTGAACTTCCGGGCCAATATCTACGGCCTCAAGATGTTGGGCGTGGAGCGCATCATTTCGCTGAGCGCGGTCGGATCGCTCAAACAGGAACATCGCCCGCTGGACTTCGTCCTGCCGGATCAATTCGTCGACCGCACGCGCGGACGCATCTCGACTTTCTTCGGCGATGGGTTGGTGGCGCACGTGGGCTTTTCCGATCCGGTCTGCGGCGAAGTCGCCAGCGTTGTCCATCAGGCCGCCGCAGGCGAAGGCGTGAGCGTGAAGAAGGGCGGCACCTACGTTTGCATGGAAGGGCCGGCATTCTCCACCAAGGCGGAAAGCGAGCTGTATCGTAGCTGGGGCATGGACGTGATCGGCATGACCAACCTGCAGGAAGCCAAACTGGCTCGCGAAGCTGAGATCTGCTACGCGACCGTGGCCATGGTCACCGATTACGATTGCTGGCATCCGGAGCACGATGCGGTCACCGTCGATCAGATCATTTCGAATTTGACGCAAAACGCTGCGCACGCCGCGCGCGTGGTGGCGGCGAGCGTAGCCGCTATGCCCGAGAAGCGCTCGTGCAAGTGCGGGTCCGCGCTGGCCTACGCCATCATCACCGACCGTAAACTGGTTCCCGACGAAACCCGGAAGAAGCTGGAGCCGATCGTTGGCAAGTACTTCGCCTGAGGAACTCGCGCGCGAACTGCTGCGGCTTTCGCTGGCGGGATCTCCGTGGCCGGAGACGGCGGCGCGGGCGCTGGCCGGCGCCGCAAATTCGGAAGCCGCCACGCGTACAATCTTCACCGAACTCATCGAACCGCTGGCCGACCGTTTTGATCCCGCGTTGTGCGAAGTATATGCGCGTGAGTTCGCGGGTGTGCTCGCGCTAGTGTGCGATGGCCTGGATGCCGGACAGTTGGCGGCGCGCTACGAACGGATTCGCGGCCGAGGCGTTTTCAAGCCGCCCGGCGGCGGCGTGCGCACGGTGCTGGTGTTGTCCCGCATCACGCTGGGGGCCGACGTTGCCATCACCAGCGTGATTCTGGACGCGGTAAAGCGGCGCTTTCCCGATGCGCGAATCGTGTTCGCTGGTCCGCGCAAATGCTACGAGTTGTTTGCCGCCGATCCGCGCATCGAACATCTTGAGATTCCATATCCGCGCAGCGGCGCTCTGCGCGACCGCTTGTCGGCGTGGCCCTTGGTGCGCCAAGCGGCTCGACAGCCGGGGACCATCGTCGTCGATCCGGACTCACGCATTACGCAACTTGGACTACTGCCCGTATGTGATGAGGAGAATTACTGTTTCTTTGAAAGCCGCGCCTTCGGCGGCGATGGCGACGCGCCGCTTGGCGAGTTGGCGCGGCGTTGGGCCATCGAAACCTTCGGTGTCGAAGATGCGCGCACCTACATCGCGCCCGCGTCAGTGTCAGCCGATGCGCCGCGTGGAATCGCGATAAGTCTCGGCGTTGGTGAAAATCCGGCTAAGCGCGTGAGTGATCCATTCGAAACGGAGTTGTTGGCATGTCTGGCAGCGACGGGGCTACCGCTGTTGATTGACCACGGCGCGGGCGGGGAAGAGGCCGCGCGCGTCGATCGCGCGCTCCGCCAGGCGCGCGTACCGTCGTCCGCGGTGCATGTGCTAGATGGTGCGTTCGCTCCCTTCGCTTGCATGATCGCATCGAGCCGCCTGTTTGTGGGCTACGATTCGGCGGGTGGTCACGTGGCGGCCGCGTGCGGCACACCGTTGGTGAGCGTGTTTGCGGGGTTCCCCACTGCGCGCATGTTCGATCGCTGGCGGCCGTCCGGCGCCGGACGGATCCGTGTGGTGCGAGTGAAAACGCAGGATCCGGCGAAAGTTCTGGCTGATACCGTCGCGGCTTTGCAGTATAGTATCGAGAAGTCATGATCGATAAAGCGTTCGACGGTGCGCGTGTACTGATTACCGGCGGTCTCGGATTCATCGGCTCGAATCTGGCGCGCCGTTTGCTCGAAGCCGGAGCCGACGTGGTGCTGCTGGACAGCATGGCGCCGGAGTACGGCGGCAATCTCTTCAACATCCACGGCATCGAATCGCGCGTCCGCGTGAATATCTCCGACGTTCGCGACTCGCACAGTATGCGCTACATGGTGCAGGGCCGCGATTACCTGTTCAATCTCGCGGGCCAGACCAGCCACATGGATTCGATGCTCGACCCGTTCACGGATCTCGACATCAACTGCGGCGCGCAACTGTCAATCCTGGAAGCGTGCCGCAGGTACAATCCGTCGGTGAAGGTGGTCTTCGCCAGCACGCGCCAGATCTACGGGAAACCGGATTACTTGCCTGTGGACGAAACGCACCTGTTGCGCCCGGTGGATGTGAACGGCATTAACAAGATGGCCGGCGAGTGGTATCACATCCTCTACAACAACGTCTTCGGTATCTCGGGTTGTTCGCTGCGGCTTACCAATACTTACGGACCGCGCATGCGCGTGCGCGATGCACGCCAGACGTTCCTGGGCGTGTGGCTGCGGCTGATTCTGGAAGGACAACCGTTCGAGGTGTGGGCCGGGCAGCAGCTTCGCGACTTCACTTACGTTGACGACGCCGTTGAAGCGCTGATGCTCGCCGCGGTCGAACCGCGAGCCGCCGGGCGCGTGTTCAACGTGGGCGGCGATGCGACGATTAGCCTGCTCAAGTTAGCCGAGTTACTTGTAGAGTTGAACGGGGGCGGGGAATTCGTACAGAAGTCGTTTCCAGAGGATCGCAAGCGCATCGACGTAGGCGATTACTATGCCGACGACAGGTTGATCCGTTCGGTGTTGGGCTGGACGCCGCGTGTGTCGTTGCGCGAGGGGCTGGCGCGCACGCTGGCTTACTATCGCGAGCATCTGGCGCGCTACGTTTGAGGATTCGTTGCATGAACATCCCGCAAAACAGCCCGCAAGCGAACGTATTGGCGCACAAGGCCGAAATTGAAGCCGCGATGGCGCGCGTACTGGCAAGCGGCTGGTACATTCTCGGTCAGGAAGTCGCGGCCTTCGAGAGTGAGCTCGCGCAATACGTGGGAACGGCGCACGCTGTCGGCGTGGCGAGCGGCACCGACGCCATTCAGATCGCACTGCGTGCTCTGGGCGTGGGGCCGGGTGACGTAGTGGCGACGGTATCGCACACCGCGGTAGCCACGGTAGCGGCAATCGAACTCGCGGGCGCGACGCCTCTGCTGGTTGACATCGATCCAGTGACGTTCACGATGGACGCGACTGCGCTTGAACGCGCCATGAACCCGAAGGTAAAGGCGATTGTCGCCGTGCATCTGTACGGGCATCCCGCTGATCTCGCTGCCATTTCGTCCATCGCCGAGCGTCACGGCGCCGCGCTGATCGAAGACTGCGCGCAATCGCACGGCGCAACTTTCGACGGTCGCACCACTGGTGCCTGGGGTCGCCTGGGTGCGTTCAGTTTCTATCCGACCAAGAACCTGGGCGCGTTGGGCGATGGTGGCGCCGTGGTCACTGGCGACTCCGCGTTGGCCGCGCGCATAGGTTCGTTGCGAGAGTACGGCTGGCGCGAGCGCTACGTGTCGAGCGAAGTGGGGCTCAATTCACGTCTGGATGAAATGCAGGCCGCCATCCTGCGCGTGAAGTTGCGTTATCTGGATGCCGAAAACGCGCGCCGGCGTGAAATCGCGTCCTGGTACAACGAACTGCTGGCTGGACTGGGGTTGGCGTTACCCACCGTCGCGGAGAATGTCACGCACGCCTTCCATCAGTATGTTGTGCGGACTGGACGCCGCGACGCATTGCGCGAGCACTTGCGACAGTCGAGCATCGGAGCGCTCATTCATTACCCCGTTCCCGTGCATTTGCAGCCGGCTTACCGCGACCGCGTACTTATAGCTGGCGCGCTCACGGCAACCGAAGCTGCTGCACGCGAAGTGCTCAGTCTGCCGATGTTTCCCGAATTGACGCGTGCAGAGGTCGAGCGCGTATGCGCGGCCGTGCACGACTTTTCCTGGTGACCTTCAGCGACCGGGCGGGTAAATGCCCCGCGGTCGCCTCGCGTGAAAAGCACTGATCCGGTCCTTGGCGTTCTGCTCCAGATTGCGGTAGAAGAGCGCGTAGTCGAAGCTGTGATAGAACTGCGCCGCGTTGGCCATCGGAGGGGTTTGCGGTGGGTTGGTCAGGATGAGCGCACCATCCAGGTTGTACGCGCCGGTGGATTGCGATATCTCGGTCTGAACACTCACCATCGGCGGCATCAGTACAGTGCCCAAATTCATCGATGCCGCGGCGACGTCGTTCGATGTGCTCCAAAGCATCAGCAACGGGTTGACGCTGACCGCTCCCGGCCGAGCCATCGAAGTCGTTGCCTGAGGACCCTGGGTGTTGAAGCTGACGATACATCCGGTTTGCGTCGCGGAATTGCACATTTCCAGATGTGGATAGCGGTCCAGTTCGTCCCGCGTCACGGCCCAGCCGATGACGTATGCTGCCACCATCTTTCGCAAATAGGTGGGATTGCTCATCCGCCGCTCCAGCAACCAGAGCAGCAGGTTGGACCCCTGGCTATGGCCGGCCAGAATGAACGGACGCCCGTTGTTCAGATGAGCCATGTAGTAGTCAAAAGCGGCTTCGATGTCGGTGTAGGCCACGCTCAGCGCACGCTCGGAAGCAGCCGGGTCGGGCCACAGGCCCTCGGGAAGCGCCACCTGCCTGTAGAACGGCGCGTAGATGTTGCACGATGCGGCGAACACGCTCACCTGCGTATTCGCGATCGCCACGGCGGTGGTTTCCTGGATAGCCGCGTCAATGGTCTGATTCCACACCGGTGCTTTGGTGGAATCGCGCGGCGCCGTCAGGCGAGCGCCTGTGGCTGGATCCACGTAGTTCGGATCCCAAAACGTGGTCGTGTGGAAAAACAAGACATCGACCGGTTGGGCGTTGGGATTACGTGGAGCCATCATCCAATACCGCAACTGGCTGTAATCGGGACCCGGAGTAGAGGTTTCGCCGACCGAGGTCCAGGTAGTTACAGCGGCGGTTTGCGCCGCACACGGAAATGCGCTGGCTACCAGAAATGCCATGCCGATCAGGCTTCGGGAAATCGCGACACGCTTGGATGTTGATTTCATAGGAGATGAACGGACAAGGTGCCCCGCAGAGCGGCACTTCGCCCGCCTACACTTCTCATCGGCGGATTATCGAAAGGCAAGTGGATTTACTTGCGCTAGCGAATCAGTGCGTTGAAGAAAAGCTTGAAGGTCTGATAGCTTTGGCCGCGATATTGCGGCCGCATGCCGAACAGAATCGCACGGCCGGCTCCACAGGGGACTTCAACCAGCGCCGCACGGCCGCTTAGATGCTGCTCGCCGAGTAACCAGCCGGAGGCGAGGATTCCCGATCGCGGATAGCGTGCCACGCTGATGCTCTCGTCCGCGTCCCATACTGGACTTGCACCCATCCAAATGGCGATGTCTTCCGGCAGGCCCAACGTGAGTGGATGCCCCGTTTTCAATTTCACGCGCAGAAGCGACCCCGGACAAAAGAACTCGCGTCGGGCCGCTTCGCCAAGCGCGCTGGCGACCGGCACCGCGAGTTGCTTTTGAGCGTACTCGGACGCCTCATTGAAGAAGATCAGCGTGCCGCCGTCGGCCAGAAACTGCTTGAGTGCGGCGACTCCTTGCTCACCCAGTCCGCCGCAGTACTCTTCCGGCATGGACCGCGCGCGATACCCCTCGGCAATGGTGGAAGCGCTCTGCGCGGCGAAGACGATCACGTCGTATGCTCCACGCAGGCTGCCCTGTTGGATGCCGCGGTTGTCCAGACTCGTGTAGGCGAACCCGAAATGTTCGAGCACCCAGCGCGTCCAACCTTCGTCCATGTTCGGTACGTGGCTCTTGTAGAGACCGATGCGCGGGCGCGCGATCTCCTTCAAGTTGCGGCCGTTCACCGGCGCCGCGTGGAAGTCGCCGGTCGAAATGTCCCGGTACACTTTGCCGCCCGCGTTCCAGATGCGATTCACTTCGCGCCAGGCTTCGCTATCGGCAGCAGCGAGCGATGCGGCTGCCGGGAACGTCGAGGTGCGCGTGAGTTTGGTAGTGAACGGTTGCTCCACGGTATCGGCGTCGACCCCCATCAGCAGCGGCAAGGTGTGCGCCGTAACGTCGTAAGGGCGTTTCGGCGGACCGCCGGGATACTGGCGCAAATCGGGGTAACGCTGCCGCTCGAGCAGCGCCTTGGCGTAAGCACCGTAGGGCTGCGCCAGGCGGATGACGCGGCTCGACGCCGCGTAACGCTTGCCGCCGGCTTCGAAAGGAACACTGGCGCGCTCGATCTCCACTAGCCCGAATGAAAGCGTCTCAAGCAATTTGCGTGTGGCGCTGAGATCGCGCTGCGCGGCGGGGATCACGAAAGCGTACGGAGCTGTGCGCGCGACGGCACGCTGGTGGATGCGGTAGAAGTTGCGAAGGAAATCCTCGCGCCGAGCGGCGGCCTGGAACGCCACCGACTCCATGGCAATCAATTGATAGTCCATGATGTCGCGCAGACGCCAGTCGCCGCCGGGCCACGGTTCCAGATAGTTCCACGCGCTCTCGCGCGGATCCAGTTGCTCCTTGCTCACGGTGATGGGCGATGCCAGCCGCGCGCTGGCGGATTCGCTCAGAATGCGCAGCCCGCCGTGATAGGACTGATAGTGCCGCCCTGGCGTCCAGTAGTCGAACATGGCGTGAATGAGTACGCCGGTCTTACCAGCGGCGGTGAGGTCGGCGGCCATCCCAGCGCCCACCATGTTGCACTGCTGCGCGATGATCGGATCGATGTTCGGTTCAATGGGATCAATCCACGGTGGCACGAACATGCGCGCCCCGCGCTGCCCCATCTGATGCACGTCGTAGACAATCTGCGGCAGCCAGGCGTTGAACACCTGCGACGCAACCAGACGGTTCTCGATTTGCGTGAACATGTACCAGTCGCGGTTGTTGTCGTGCCCGGTGTACTTCTGATACAGCTCCGGCGGCGTGGTGCCTTCAAACGTTGTGCCACGCGTCCGGCGATACCACGCCGTCACCAGATCCACGCCGTCGGGATTGAGCGAAGGCACCAGGATCAAGATGACGTTTGAGCGGATGGCGCGCAGCTTGGGAGTGTCGCCGGTGATCAAACGGTAAGCCCACTCGGCGGCGGTGTGCGTGGACGCGATTTCGTTCGAGTGAATCGAGCAGGTGATCGCCACCACCGCCTTGCATTCGGTGATCAGCCGTTCAGCAGTAGCGGGCGGCGTACGCCGTGGATCGGCTAGCCGCTTCTGAATGTCCTGATAGCGGCCCAGGTTCTTGAGTGTTGACTCATCGGCGATCAGCGCGGCCACCAGCGGGCGTCCGCCGGTGGTCCGGCCCAGCGTGCGAACCACGATCCGCCCGCTCGATTTCTCCAGAGTCTGAAAATAAGAAACGACCTTGTCCCAATCGAGGACGGTCCCGTCCTTGCCAATGGGCTGGCCGAAATGGCTTTCCGGCGTGGGGACCGCGCCCCAGACCAGCCGCAGCGCAATGAGCGCCGCGAGCGCGAACAATCTAACGAATTGCACGTTTCCGAGCCCCCTCACGGTTTGACGACGCTGCCGTCCATGCCGCGCACCTCGGTCCAATGGGGTTGCCCGGGTAGAACCTGCATCGGGTACTTCTTCGCCAGATCCTCGTTGAGGTCAATGCCTAGACCCGGTAACCCGCTGCCGTACATGTAGCCGCCCTTGATCTGCGCGGCGCCGGGCATCATCTCATGGACCTGCTCGGGGAAACGGTTGTCCTCCTGAATGCCGAAACTGGAAATCGACATGTCCACGTGATAGCTGGCGAGTTGATTGATCGGGTCGTTGTCGCCGCCTTCCTGAAACGCCGTGCGCACGCCGAAGGCCTCGCATACGGCGGCGGTCTTTTTCGCTTGTGTGATGCCGCCGGTCTGCGAAACGCGATTGCGGACGAAGTCGATGAGCCGCTCCGAGACAAGAGGCATGTATTCGAGCGGGCTGGTGAACGTCTCACCCATGGCGAGCGGCGTCGAGCAAACCTGGCGGATGTTGCGAAACCAGGCGATCTGCTCCGGCGAGAGCGCGTCCTCCAGGAAGAAGAGATGATACTGCTCCATGCGCTTGGCGAATTCGACGGCCTTGGTGGGTGAGATGCGCTCGTGCACGTCGTGCAGCAGTTTCACGTCCCATCCGAGTTTGGCGCGAAGCTGTTCGAACATTTTCGGTACGGCGTGCAGATAGTAGTCCTCGTCCATGGCGGGGCCTTGATAACCGGTTGCCGGACGGCTGCCTTGGCCCGCGGGAATGAAGCCTCCGCCGCCGTAACCGCCCAGTTGCGCACGCACGTGGCGATAGCCCTGCTCGACGAACTTGCGGATGTTATCTTCCACTTGCTGGGAATCACGTCCATCGGCGTGCGCGTAGCAGGGCACCGCTTCGCGCGCCTTGCCGCCCAGCAGATCGTGGACGGGCATCCCGGCGCGCTTGCCCTTGATGTCCCACAACGCCATATCCAGGCCGCTGAGTGCGTTGTTATGTATGGTGGAATTGCGCCAGTATCCGCGGACGTTGGTGCTCTGCCAAAGGTCTTCAATCCGGTCCGGATCGCGGCCGATCCAAAACGGCGCGTAGTGTTTTTCGATGGCCGAAACCACTCCCCACGCCAAGTTCACATTGCTGGCCGAGCCGAGACCGTACAACCCGGGTTCATTGGTAAGGACCTTGACGATGACCCACTGATAGCCGCGGCTGGCGCTGGTGGTGATCACCTTCACATCGGTGATCTTCAATGGCGGCAATCCGCGCGTCTTCTTCTGGTACTCTGCTTGCGCGGATAACGGCATCGCGGCGGACGGCGCGGCGAGTGCCCCTCTGACAAAGCTGCGTCGATTCATGCTTCCTCCCCTCGCCGATTATAGGTCAGCCCCCAGGAGGGGAGGAAGCACGTTGCCCAGTCTAGTTAGAAGCGCACGACAGCGCCCAGTTGGATATAGCGCTGGCTCTGGGGCGCCGTTGTGTATTGCCCGAACGCCGGATTGCTGATGTTGCGGTTTACATCCTGGAAGGAATGGAAGTTGAACAGGTTGTAGACTTCGCAACGGAACTGAACTCTGACGCTTTCGGTAATCGCCGTGGTTTTGGTGAAGTTCCAGTCCATATCGGCCTGCCCATTGGCGCGCAGTGAATTGCGGCTCATGGTGCCAAAGTTGCCTAGCAGCGGCTGCGACAATCCCAGGCTCTGCGCGTAGGTGGAAATCCGGCGCGTGGTAACGGCGTCAGAGTTCAAACCCTGCGGTGCGCCCGGGCTGCCGGCCGGCTGCGGATTGAAATTGACCGGACCGGACGCGTTCGGCCGCATGATACCGGCAGTGAGCAAGGCCGAGATGTTCGCCACGCCCAGCCGTCCACCTGTATCAAGCGAGACGGGGAACCCGGCGCGCCAACTCGAAATTCCGGACACGCCCCAACCGTCGAACACACGTCGGAGAATGGGATTCGTCAGGTTCTTGCCCCACGGAATCTCCCAAACATGTGCTATGACGAAGCGCTGCGGGACATCGAACCCGCTGACGCCGCGGTTGTTGTCCAGGTTGGTCGGGTCTTGAATATTGGAGCTGTCGTTGGGGATGTTGGAGAGTCCATCGGAGACGTTATCAAGGGACTTGGCGATCGTGTAGGCAGCCTGGAACGAATAGCCATTGCGGAATGAGCGCGTGGCCACCATCTCGAGCGCGTGATAGTTCGAGTTGCCCGAATTGTCGTAGTAATTAACGACGTTGAAACGCGGGTCCATCCGCGTGCTGGCGCGTGCCGAGGTGCCGGTCATGCTGTTGTAGCTGGTGACAAATTCGGACGCTCGCGCGGCCTCGTCGGTGAGATCGGTGGCGGGGCGGGGACGCTGCGCATTCAGGTTCAACTGCCGGCTGGTTTGCAGGAAGTTGCTCTTGGTGCCAACGTAGCCAGCCTTCAGCACGATTCCCTGAGGCAGTTCGCGCTGCAAACCGAAGTTCCACTGATGCACCTGCGGGTTTTTCAGGCCGGGATCGATGACCGGGCTGACGTCGCCGTAGTTGAGCACGTTGGTGACGACACGTCCGGCTTGCGCGGCGCCTTCCTGCTGCAGCGTGCCGGTTCCCGCAATCAGGCTCGCCCAACTGTTGCCGCCGGTGAAGTTGGCGGTGCCGGTCAAGGTCTTGGTGGCGACGAACGGCGGCAGGAAGCGCTGGTTGGTCACCGGATTCAAGAAATTGAAATCCGAAACCAGGCCATAGCCGCCGCGGATGACGGTCTTACCCTGGCCGGGATTCCACGCGAACCCAACGCGGGGCTGGACGTAGTAGTTGGTGCCGATGGAGGGTTTGCCGGTGGTGAAGCAACCAAACATGCCGGTGCCGGCGATGCCCATGGCGTCTTTGCAGCTGAAATCCAAGTTCGATGTCAGACCGTTGATTTCCGAAACCGGTCCGTAGACCTCCATGCGCACGCCCAAGTTCAAGGTGAGCGTCGGGGTGACGCGGTAATCGTCCTGCGCGAATGAACTCTGATTCCAGTTGCGGTTGCCGCGCTGTGTGGGGCCGAAACGCTGCGTGATCGTCGTCGGCCGGCCGGCGGCGAAGTCGTCCCAGTTCGCGAATGTGTAGACGCCGCGGGTCTGCGCTTCGAAGAAGCTATTGCCCTGGTAGCGGAAGAAATCGCCGCCCACCTTGATGCTATGTGCGCCGCGGCTCCAGGTGAGCGTGTCGCCATACTGGAACGTGTTCTGCACACGGCCCTGCGGTCCGCCTTCATAGGAACCGAAACGGTCCACTTGCCCATTGGTGAACTGAATGCGCGGGCCCACCGGAACGGTCGAATCGATCACGAAGATCGGCGACGTCCGTCCGAACCCGGCGCGGAACTCATTCACGACCGTGGGCGAGAAGATGTGCGTCTCATTGATGTTCAGGCTGTGTACCGAGTTGGTGGAGCTCAGGCCGAAGTTGCCGATGTTTGTGTTGATGAACGTGTTGTTGGAGCTGCTGCTGGCGTTGGTCGAATAGCCGTAGCGTCCGTAGATCGAGTCCTTTTCCGAAATCTGGTGATCCAGGCGCACCGAATACTGATACAGGTCGGCCGCGTTAGAGGCGTTCTGCTGCACCGTGCCATACGTGCCGTTATCGGTGGTCGCGGCCGGCAGTTTGTACATGTCCAGGATCTTCTTCGATGTGGGGTCCGTGACAGCGGCGATCATCGAAGGTGTGGGCACCTGCGCCACGCGCGCCGCGCCCAAGCCGCGCGAATAGTAGCGCTCGCCGGAAGCGAAGAAGTGCGTCTTGTTCTTGATCACCGGACCGCCGATCACACCTCCCCATTGGTTGACGCGCGTGATCGTGGCTTTGCCGCTCTGGTCGAACCAGTCGCGGGCGTTCAGAGCGTTATTCTGCAGGTACTCGTAGACCTCGCCGTGCAGACTGTTGGTGCCGCTCTTGGTGATGTACTGCACCTGCGCGCCGCTGTTTCGCCCAAACTCCGCGCTGAACATATTGGTGATCACCTTCACCTCGCGGATGGAGGAGAAGTTCAGCGGCGTATTGTTGCTTGATCCAGTACCCGCGACTGAGATGTCAGTTGCCGTGATGTTGTCGATGGTGATGTTGTTAGCGCGCACGCGGTTACCGTTGGCGACGAAGCTGCCCGTGTTGAAGCCCCCTGGCGCCGGCACTACGCCCGGCATGATGGAGGCGAACAGGTTGGGATTACGGTTCACCGGTATGTCGTGGACCTCGGTCACGTCGAAGGCCTCCTGGATTTGCGCGCTTTGCGTGTCCAGAGGGCTGGCGGCGTCGGTAACCACCACTTGTTCGGTGACCTGTCCGATATCGAGCTTCAGATTCACGGACGTGATTTCGGCACTACGTACGGTGGCCGGCGCCGAAATGGCGCGGAATCCTTGCGCCTCGACCGCGACCATGTATTCACCGATCTTGAGCAGATTGAACCGGTAGCGGCCGTCAGTATCGGTAGGTACTTGGCGCGCCTCTCCGGTCTCCCGGTTGGTAAGCGAGACTTTCGCGTTGGGCACCGCCGAGCCCGAAGGGTCGGTGACAATGCCTCTTATGTCTCCAGTGGTTTGCGCGTCCAGCGACACGGCCAGACACAGCAATACGATAGGGAACAGAATTCGAAACGCTTTCATGGTCAATCTCCTCAAGCAGAAAGATGGGAGGTCACACACAATACCCTCGCGGCCCTCCAGACCCCCTTTGAGAGCTCGCACACATACCTTTCCCCCTAGGTTGAGATTGGTTGACCTTAGCTCACAAGCGAAAAGCCCCGCCAATGGGCGAATGGCGAGCTTTGGCGTACCTTGGCGCGCTCTTTAACGCGTCTAAGGGACAGCTATACTGAAGACCGTGGCTCGTCGCATGCTCGAAAACTTCGCAAGAATGTTAGCTTTGGCGATCCTGGTGACGCACTTCTGCGCGGCCAAGTCGGATGGCGCGCCACTCGACAACGCGGGCGTCATCAAGTTGGCGAGCGCCGGAGTGGGCGACGACGTCATTGTGGCGGCCGTGAAGTCGGCTGGCGAGGTGAGGTTCGATACTTCGGCTGATGGACTGCTCACTCTCAAGAAGGCCGGCGTCAGCGACCGTGTCCTGCTAGCGATCCTGGAACGGCAGCGGGCACCGGCCACCAGCACGCCGCCATTGGGTAAGGTGACGTTGCTCGCGGGCGACGCCGAGGTGAATCTCACGGCGTCGCCGGTTCTGCTGGCCCATGCGCCCAAGGATGCCAAGTTCTCCGACAAGGTCAGGCAGGGAGGCACGAAGCTGGACGCGGAGGTTGATCGCGGCCAAGCCGCCGCCGACGCGTCGCGGCGGTCCGGACTGGGCAAGACACTACGGCGGCTTCCTGTGACTCTGACTGCCGGTGGGAGCGACGTAGTCCGCCCGCCGTCGGCCGGACCGGTGGATCCACGAAACCTGCGCGTGCGGCAGTTCTATTTCCTCGAGGATGGGCAGGTGCCGGAAGTCTCCGGCGCCGTCATGTTACGAATGCCGGCCACATACGGCGGCGTCGACCTGGACGATTACACACCGGTGTTATTGAAGCTAACGGTGTATGAGAAGGAGCGCGCGCGGCTGATCGAAACCCGCGACATCGAAACACGTCCGGCCGCCATCAATCCCGACCAGACCGAGCCCGACATCAAGATCCTGTCGACGGTGCGCGCCGAGTTCCCCGTGGCCGGCCGCCGCGATGCCGGCATAGTGACCATCACCAGCGGAGACCTGGAGCCCGGCTACTACGCCTTCCTGCTGCGCGATTCGACCGGCGATGCCTACGCGCCCTACGCATTCCAATTCCGCGTGCGGTGAAACGGTGCTCTCACCGCGCCGGTGCTACTCACGGCGGCAACCTACGCCTTCCACAAGTTGATCAATCCCTGGTTGCCTTGCTCACCGAGCCCGGCCTCCAGCGCGCGTGTGACGAGTGAGAACGTAAGTTCTGTTCCCGGCGCTTCCAGGCCCGTCTCGGAGATGAATTCGAGTGCCAGTCTCAGGTCCTTTTGCTGGAGGCGGAGGCTGAAACCCGGTGCGAAATCGCCCGCGAGCATCTTGGGGCCCAGGTTGGCAAGCATCCAGGAGCCAGCGGCTCCGCCAGCTACGACCTTCAACACGGCTGCTGGATCGAGGGATGCCGCAGTCGCCAGCCGCAACCCTTCCACCGCGCCCAGCAGATTCAATGCGCCGACCACCTGATTCACCAGTTTCGTTTTCAAGCCGCAGCCGTTGGCACCGGCATGCACGACATTGCTCCCCATGGTTTCGAACAGCGGTCGGCAGCGTTCAAAGACATCGAGCGCGCCTCCCACCATGATGGTCAACGACGCCTGCCGTGCGCCCGGTTCGCCGCCGCTCACCGGAGCGTCGATCATGTTGATGCCGCGCGCGCGGAGGCGCGCGGCCAAGGCCACCGACGCCGACGGTGAGATGGTACTCATCTCGATGACCGTCGCGCCGGGCGCCAGGCCCTTGGCCAGTTCGCCAACGACCGCTTCCACATCCGGCGCATCCGGCAGCATGGTAATCACCGCGTCGGAAACGTGCG
>CAZDIZ010000038.1:28493-38930 GCA_964505625.1 uncultured Solibacteraceae bacterium
GCTTCCACATCCGGCGCATCCGGCAGCATGGTAATCACCGCGTCGGAAACGTGCGCCAACTCATTCAATGAGCTCGCTTGACTCGCACCAAATGCAGTGGCCGCGTGGCAGCGTTCCGGCATAACATCGTAGACACTTACCTCATAGCCGGCCTTGCGAACGTTGGCGGCCATGGGCAGCCCCATAATACCCAACCCCACGAATCCGATTCTCATTTCATCCGAGCCTCCGAAATGCCTCCACCAGCGCGGTGACACGTAGCGTTTCTTCCCAAGGCACTCCATCACCGTTTAGAAACGCGGCGTCCTGGTCCCCAATCGCCCGCTCGTAAGTCTCTTGCGGGTCACCGTTCCAGTTGAGCGCTTCTATGTTCGATTCCAAGTAGCTGAAGCCGTCCGTGGAAACCGTGCCATCGCGCGCAATCAACGTCATGCGAGTGAACGGCAGGTGCGCTGAATAACTGATGTCGATTGAGGCCGGTGCTTTGCCGGGCATCTCGGCAGCTAGCGCTACGTCTTGCGGGCAACCGGTGGCGAATCCAGCCGCGCGCACTTCTCCAAACCACTTGAGCAATAGGTCCAGCGGGTGCTGCGCGTGATGTAAGAGCGCATCGTCAGTCCAGCTTCTCTCTCGTGGGAGAAGATGACGCACGTAGCTCACGTGCCGGACCGGACCGAGTACGGAGAGTGCGCGCTCTATTCTGCGATAGGGTTCCAAATACCTGCTGGTGTGTGCGCAGGCGAGGCGGCAATTCGACTCCCGGGACACACGCGCCAGCGTCTCCGCTTCGGCGTACGTAGCGCACGGCGGCAACTCGACAAGTACCGAACTACCGCGGCGCATGGCTTCCAAAGCGTGTTGCACATGCAGCGACGAAGGCGAACACACGATAACGACGTCTGCTTCGGGAACTTCCGTGCACGCCGCCGGTATGCCGTGTTCCTCGGCAAACCTACGTGCTTTCTCGAAGTTCGGCCCGCACACCGCAACGAGTCGCGCCGCACCGCGCTGCATCAACTGACGCGCGTGTATCGACGCCACGGCGCCGTAGCCCTGGATCACAATGTTGGTCAAGCGGGTACTCCGTCCAGCACGTGCTCAGGGTCCATCCATCCGGTCTTCTCCGTGATGTCGCGCACACGCTTTTCCTGCTCGCTGTCCAAGGGGTAGAACGGGTTTCGGCTGAATCCGCCTTCCAGTCCCCATAGGTTCAGGATCGAGCGGTAAGTGGCCAGGTCACTAACTGGTCCGATGAGTTGATGCGTGTAGAGATGTACCAGCGGCAGAATGCGTTTCCAGATGGCGAAGCCGCGGGTCATGTTCTTCTCAACAACGCATGCATGATACATCGCTTTAGCCGCTTGGGGGGCTACATTCAACAGGCCGCTGATCCAGCCGTGCGCTCCCGCGGTCAACGCTTCGTAGGGAGCCTGGAACGAACCGTAGAAAATGCGCATGCGGTTTCCCACCAGGTAACTAAGATCATGCACCGGCACTACGGTTTCGTAAGTCGACTTCACCATGTGAATAACGTCTTGATCAACTAACTCCGCCACCTCGCGCGGACTGAAGTCGACGCATGCCGAGTTCGCCGGGTTGTTGTAGAGCATCACCGGCAGATCCACCGCACCGCGCACATCACGGAAATGACGAATCACCGCGGCTTTGGACGGCTTCTGGTAGTAGGGAAGAATGACCATGATCGCGTCCGCGCCGATTTGCTGGGCTTGCCGGCTCAGTTCAATCGTCAGCTTCGTACTGTAGTGGCCGGTGCCGAAGATTAGCGGCACGCGGCTTCCCGCGACTTCCTTTGCCAAGCGGAACAAGCGCAGACGTTCGTGATTCTCCAGCGCGATGAATTCGCCGCTGGTGCCCGTGATGGCCAGGCCGTCCACTCCTTGCCGAATCAGCCAGTCCCAGTGTTTAGCGGTAGCATTCTCATCCAGGTTGTTGTCGCGGTCGAACATCGTGAGCGCCGCGGGGAAGATACCGTGAAACCGATCCAGTGAATACGTCATGTTCGCTCCTGGCGGAAGCCTAGCTGTATGGAGACCAGCGCCAACCACGGCAGCAGGCCCACAAGCAGCAGCGTGATACCAGTGTGGTTCAGGTCCGCCAAACGGCCGATGCATGGGCTCACAATTCCATAGGACAGATTGCCCAAGCCGCCGAGCAATCCGGAGCAAGCGCCCACGTGCTGCGGGGCAACAGTCTGCACGAGGCTCAAGTAGATTACGAGAAAGCCAGCGACGCCGATAGCGGTCGATATCAAGCAAACGAGCGCGGCGGAACGCGGGGCCAAGCCGGTAAGCGCCGCCGCCGACATGAGGAAGCAGCTTGTAAGCAGAGCCCGGTTCCGTGCGCGAGTGACTGTCCAACCTCGCGCCACCATTCGCCGCACGTAGAATCCGCTGATCAGGTTGCCGGCGTCCATTCCCGCATAGACCGTCATCGAGAGTACGTTGCCGACCGCGAAGCTGAAGCCGCGCTCGGTCTTCAAGTACAACGGAATCCAATCGGCCAGCACGTAGCTGACGCCGTTCACGATGACCGCCGAGATGGCCAGCGACCAGAAACTCCGCTCACGAAGGATGCCCAACAGGATGCGCGGCGCATCGCGCGTATGCATGTTCGACGACTTTAGTTTCGGCGCGACCGCCCGCGTGGCGGCGAGCCAGACTGCGATCCAGACAAAACCGAGCAAACCCGTCACGATGAACGGCGACCGCCAACTGTAACGCAGTGTGAGAAAAGTGACGATCAGCGGAGCGATCATCGCGCCAAGCGCCGTTCCGCTGTTGAAGATGCCATTGGCCAGCGGACGGTCTTTTTCCGGCAACAGCCTTTCGGTCACCTTCAATGCGCAGGGCCAGTTGAAGGCTTCGCCGATGCCCAGCATGAAGCGGCATCCACGCAAGCCGCCAAGACTGGTGGCGAAGGCGGTGGCGATTCCGGCGAGAGACCACAACCCCACCGCCGCCGGGTAGATGGCATACGCACCCACGCGATCCACCAGCCACGCGCCAACGATTTGCGTCACGGCGTACGAATAACGGAAGGACGACAGGATTTGTCCGAACCCTTCTTTGTCGATGCCGAAATCGGCGATGATCTTCTCGGCGGTAAGCGAGAGTACCTGCCGGTCGAGGTAATTGAGAACCGTCCCCGCCAGCAGCAAACCGCAGATCCACCACGCTCCCGGCGCCGCTGACCTGCGCTGCTCTGGCGGCATTCTCTATCTCCAGCCGTCGAGCGGTACGTACGGATGGTTGGCAAACGCCTCTCGATTGAGTTCGATCCCAAAGCCCGCGGAGCAGGGAACCGGTAGGCAGCCATCCGCATCCAGATGCGGGTGCGACGGGACCAGTTCCGAAAACAATTGCCAGTCGGTTTGCGATCCGACCATCTCGAGTTGGTAGTAGTTGGGAACGGCGGCCGCGAACTGCAAATTCATCATGGTCGCAACCGGTCCGTTGGGATTGTGCGGAGCCATACTGATGTAGTGGGCCTCGGCGAGCGCGGCGATCTTCTTCAAGCCCGTCATACCGCCGCAGTTCACCAGATCGCATTGTAGGATATCCACGGCGTTGCGTTCGACGAACTCTCTCACGCCGTGAATAGTCGCCCACCGTTCGCCGGCGGCGATGGGCGTCGAGCTTTCGCGATGCACTTCCGCGAGCACGTCGACGTTCTCCGGCGGCACAGGCTCTTCGATGAACATCAGGTTCACGTCTTCCAGCGCTCGCGCCAGCCGGACCGCCGCCTTTAGCCCCAGCCGGCCGTGGCAGTCCACGGCAATTCCGACGTCGGGGCCCACTGCCTCGCGAGCCGCCTGAAAGAACTCCTTGACGCGTTCAAAGACACCGAAGTTCAAGTACTCGGTCTCTTTCCAGCAGTGATCGATCACGCCTTTAGTTCCCGAGTAATTGGTATCTGCGTTTCCATTTGCTCCGTAGAACACCGGTAACGTGGTTTTGAACGAACGATAGCCGCTCGAAATCGCGTGGCGAGCGTTGTTGGCGAACTCGTCGGGCGACGCTCCAGCGGGGCAATGGCAGTATACGGGCACTCGCAGCCGCGTCGGCCCGCCCATCAGCTTGTGCACCGGCACGCCGAGAGACTTCGCCAGGATGTCCCATAGCGCGCAATCCACCGCGCTGATGGCCGTCGAATGCATTGGACCGCCCACCCAGAAGGAGTCGCGGTATAGCTTCTCCCCAAGGTCTTCGATGCCGGTGGGATCCTTTCCCATCAAGTAGCGGCTCAACTGAAGGATGGACTGCTCGACCGTGAGCGTCTTGCGTTTCATCACGGTCTCGGAAACGCCGGTGATGCCGGCGTCGGTTTCAATCTCAACGAGGACGCAGTTGCGGAAGTCCAGGTGGACGACGGTGGTCTTAAGATTCGTGATTCTCATGTCGCCGCAAGCCTCGTATCATGCCTCAACTGCTCTCCGTGCCGCGTTCCATTTCAAACGGCGTCCGCTTCGCAGCGACTCCATCGCCATGCAGAGCACGATATTTGTCGCCTGGCCAGCTTCCACCGGCGCGTTCGGTTCTTTGCGCGACCGGATACATTCGAAGAAATTCCGGACGTGCATTAGCGTGGCGCGGTCAAAACTTCCAGGCTCACTTCTTTGCACGCTGGCTTTCATCGCCACGGCGTGCGATTCCGGATACAGCGCGAAACTCTCGCGGCTCACGTCAAAGCGCGCTTTCGATCCGTGGAACTGCTTCATCTGGTCATTGAATAAGTTATACTGCATCGCCTTGTATCCGAGCGTGAAACTCGCAAAGTAGTTCTCCGGGTACTCGATGCAAAGCGTGGCGGTGTCTGTAACTTGTGCGCCGGTGATGTTCGGTTTCCCTCCGGCGCAAGTAACAGCCAAGGGAGCCTTGGAGTTCATGAACCATTGAATGGCGTCCACAATATGAGCCGCCTGACCGACCAACAGGCCGCCCGAGTAATCCCAGAAATAATACCAGTTGAAGAAGCGCAGAGCGGACGGCGGGTGATTCGGTGCACTGCCGAGGAACTGCTTCCAATCGATCTTTCCCTCGAACTGCCGGTCGGAGAGCTTCGCCGTGTGATTCATCCACCACGAGTTGACCAGCCGCACTTCGCCGAGCTGGCCGGAATCCATGATGGTCTTGGCGTGTTGGAATAGGTCAAAACTGCGGCGTTGCGTGCCTACCTGTACAATCCTTTTCGTGCTACGTACCGCATCGATCACATCGAATCCTTCCTGAATCCGATGCGCCAGGGGCTTTTCGACGTACACGTCTTTGCCCGCCCGGACGGCATCAATCACCATCTGCGCGTGCCAGTGGTCGGGCGTTGCGACTAACACCGCATCCAGGGATTTGTCGTCGAGCAGCCGCCGGTAGTCTTCATAGCCTTTGGCACCGGGAGAGGCGGCCTTGAGCCCCGCCTCAAGGTTGGGCGCGTAGATGTCGGCGACGGCGGCAACATCGGCTCCGGCCGCTCGAAACTGGCTCGTCACCAGACGGCCTCGGCCGCCGCTGCCGATCAGTCCCGCGCGAATACGGTCATTGGCTCCAAGGATGCGACTGCTCGCCGCGGCCGTGGCCGTCAAAAAGGCTCTGCGATCCATGACAGGCAGTGTACCTGTTTTGATTCTGACTAGGAAATAGAATAAAGTGCAGCTTTCGATCTGTTTCTTAGATAGTAACCGTACGGCGTGGGCCGGGTTCCGATGTTGTCCGGGTCCTTGGTACGACGCACCTGCGATGTCTTTGGACCGCCATGTCGCTTTTTCGCTGTGCGCATGACTTGAAATATGTTATCGTTCACATCGAGTTTCGATATGGACATACGACAGTTGGAAATGTTCGCGGCGGTTGCCGAAAACGCCAGTTTCACGCAGGCCAGTAACCAACTCTTCGTCGCCCAGTCGGCGATCAGCCGGCAGGTGAGGCTTCTGGAAGAGGAACTTGGCGAACAGTTGTTCAAACGATTGAACCGGCGCGTTTACCTAACTCAGGCCGGCGAAACATTGCTGCGTTACGCCCGCCGCATCTTCGTGGAACTGCGCGACGCGGCCATGGAGGTCTCCGAGATCGCCAACCTGAAGCGGGGCCGTATCACCATCGGCACAGGCATGACCGCGTGCATCTACCTCATTCCCCCGGTTCTTGATGCGTTTAAAAGCAAGTATCCGAACGTAGAGCCCGTGGTAGTGACAGGCCCCACGGAAACGCTGCTTGAACAGATCCGGGACAACAAGCTGGACGTCGGTGTTCTGAGCATGGCGGCGGGCGGTCCGGACCTCGAAGTTGTGCCGATTTGCGACGAAGAACTGGTAGTCGTATGCAGCCCTCGTGAGTTGCGCCTAGCGGGACGCAAAGTGATGCTGCCCACCGAAGTCGAATCCTTCCACATGATTCTCTTCCCCAAAGCCACCACCATGCGGAAGATCGTGGACGACTTTTTCAAAGCGGCGAGTGTGAAGCCCAGAATCTCGATGGAGTCGGAAAGCGTCGCGACTATCAAGCCGCTCGTCGCCATCAACCTCGGCATTTCGATCCTGCCGTACCGGGCCATTCAGGCCGAGGTGAAACGCGGCGAGTTACACTGCCTGCGTTTGCGCGGACACAAGCTGAATCGAACCATCTCACTGGTTTTCCATCGTGCGGATTCACAGCCGCGTGTGGTCACCGAACTTATTCAACTGTTCCGGAACATACGGTAGGCCGCGGTTTCACGGCGGCAAGAGTAGCTTGTAGCGGGTACGGATCTATCGAATTACGAGATGGACACCTCACTTACTTTTGCTTGACGTCGATAGGAAACAATAATACGATTCCAGTTGCGGTTAGTCCTAAAAGGGAGCTACGGCTATGTTGAAACGACTCGGAATCGGTGCATTGCTGCTTTTTACCGGATGTTCGGCCTTGTGGAGTCAGGCCCTGAGCACCGGCTCGTTCCTGGGAATGGTGAAGGACTCCAGCGGTGCCGCCGTGCCCGGCGCCTTGGTACGTGTGGCGGAAGAAAACACGCAATGGCGACGTGATGTGTCGGCTGATGCCGAAGGAAACTATCGCGTGCTGGAAGTGCCCGCCGGCAACTACCGGATCGAATTTGAAAAGTCCGGGTTTAGTAAGACCGTGGTATCCGACGTGAAGCTGAGTGCCGGTCAATCGCTGCGTGTGGATAGCGTTCTTTCCGTGGGCGCGGTCAGCGAATCCATCCAGGTGAACGGGAAAGTGGCGCAGGTGGATACGGCGTCGGCCAACGTGGGCAGCACAGTGTTCGGCACGCAGGTGCAGGAACTGGCGCTCAACACGCGCAGTTTTTCCCAACTCATGACGCTGCAACCGGGCGTCGTGTCCATTCAGGCGCAACAGCCCGGATTCGGTTCGAACACTTCCGTGCCCTTCTCGTTCAGCGGCAGCCAGGTAAACGCGAATAACTGGCTACTCGACGGCGGCAGGAATCTCGACACGAACAACGGAAACAACCCCTCCCTGGTGAATCTGGATGCTATCGCCGAAGTGCGAATCGAGCGCAATGCCTACTCGGCGCAATATGGACGCAACGGTGGCGGCCAGGTCAATGTGATCACCCGATCGGGCACCAACGAGTATCACGGTACGCTATTCGAGTTCTTCCGCAACGACAAAATGGACGCCCGGAACTTCTTCGCGGCCACCAAGCCACGGAACCGGTATAACAACTTCGGCGGCACTGTGGGCGGCGCGATCAAGCGGGATAAGGTGTTCTTCTTCCTGTCCAACGAATACCGTCGCATTCTTCAGACGGCCGGCACTCGCACCGCCATCGTCCCCACCACGGCTCAACTTAGCGGTGATTTCAACGGTGTGCGCACAATCAAGGACCCGACCACCGGTCAGGCCTTCGCGAACAACACGATTCCGGCCTCGATGCTGGACCCGAATGCGTTGGTGCTGTTGAAGAACTACTATCCGGCTCCGACACCCGGCTTCAAGCAAGGCTCGCTGAATTACACCAGTTCCGCGCCTGACGGCGTGCATTTCCGGTCCGGACTGGCCCGGCTCGACTACAACGTCTCGCCGACACTGACGCTCTTCACCCGTTACAACATCGACAGCACCGTCCTGGACAGCCCGTTCGGCCTCAATGCTACAACGCCGATGCCCAATGTCACATCGTCTGTGCAAGGCGACATCGTCTACACGTGGAACGCTTCTGCCAACTGGACGATCCGTCCGAACCTGCTGAATCAATTCACCGTGGCCTTCTTCCACGATTCGTTGGCGATTTCGACCATGCCAACAGCCTCGCGAACGCGGTTCCCGGGCTTCAACGTGCCGCGTGTGTTCAATACAGTCAGCGCCTCAGCCGGGTTCATTCCCACCATCGTCATGTCGCAGAGCTACGCCGGAATTCAAATCCTCTGGCCGCAGAACATCTCCTCGCAATCGCTGGAGTTCAGAGAGAACGTAAGCTACATCAAGGGCCGTCACATCATCACGTTCGGCGGTGGCATGGACAAGGAAAACAAGATTCAGAACAACAGCAGGCCGAACAACAACGGAGAGTTCACGTTCAACGCTTCGGCAACCAACGACGCGTTGGCGGATCTGTTGGTGGGGCGCGCCTACCAGTATACGGAAAAGTCCAACCACGTCCGCGGGCCCGTGCGGTTTACGAATTGGGCCTTGTATATTCAGGATCAGTTCCGAGTGTCTTCCCGCTTGACTCTAACTTACGGCGTCCGCTGGGAGACGTTCCCGCCGGAATACGACGACGCCGGCACCAGTTCCTTTTTCGACCCCTCGAAATTCGATGCATCCAAGGCGGCGGTCGTGCAGTCGGACGGCACCATCGTGGCCGGCACTCAGAATTATGGCAACGGAATGGTAGTCGTCGGGAAGGGTGCAAAGTACGGCGAAGCGATGACCAACTCGGTGTACAACACCTTCGACCCGCGAGTGGGCTTCTCCTACTCACTCACGCGTAACAATCTGACTGTACTGAGGGGCGGCTACGGCATCTTCCACGATCGCTGGCCGCAGCTTGCATCTTCCGCGCACAATAACTATCCGCTCAACCAGACCATTTCGATCTATAACACGCTCTTCAGCAATCCCGCGCAAGGCGCGTACCGCTACTTCCCCATCGACATCAGCAACTACAACTCGCCGTGGGAGATTCCGTCCTTGCAGAAGTGGTCGCTCGGAGTACAGCGGCAGTTGCCGGCGGAGTTACTGCTCGAGGTCGGCTATGTCGGGTCAAAGGGAACGCATTTGATCCGCGCGGTCGATCGTAACCAACCCGTCGCCAGCAGCACGGTTGCCAGCGGACAGGCGAGCCCCAATTCCGTGCGGCCCTACCGAGGCTTCGCGGGTATCTCGACGCAAGAGACGACTGCCGACACGAGCTATCATTCGCTGCAGACTTCGCTGGTGCGGCGGTTCTCGGCGGGCATCTCTTTCCAGGGTTCCTACACGTTCGGCAAGTCGCTCGACAACGTGGTCACTCCTATTAACGCCTATGCGAGCAACCGCGTGGAACGCGCGATGGCCACCTTTGACCGCACGCACGTTCTGGCCGCCAGTTACGTGTGGGATATGCCCTTTGCCCGGAAACTTCACGGTTGGAAGAAGAGCGTGTTGGATGGATGGCAGATATCCGGAATCACCCGGATGGAATCCGGCTTACCGCTCACGATCACCATTCCAAGCGACCGTGCCGGAGTGGGAGCGAGTTCCCAACGCCCGAACATTAGCGGGGAAATAACACGAGTGAAGACGCTGACCCAGTGGTTCACCACGAGCGCGTTTTCGCTGCCCGCCCTAGGCACATTCGGCAACGCGGGCCGCTCGCTGGTTCGTGGACCTGGCGGAAACAATTGGGACCTCGCTTTCTGCAAACGGACGATGTTGCACGAGAGAGTCGGACTCCAATTCCGCGCGGAGTTCTTCAATATCTTCAATCACACGCAGTACTCGGGCGTAGGAACATCCTTTGGGTCCAGCACTCTGGGCCTGGTTACCAGCGCCCGCGATCCCCGCATCACCCAGTTGGCGCTACGGCTACTCTTCTAAGTGCTTCCAATCCCCGATGCTTCGGCGCACCCACGCTCCGAGGGTGCGTCGAAGCATCTAGCTGCGATAGCTTGAAGCAGCAGAGACGGACAACATAAGCTCAATAGGAACGGGAAGCGGAATGAAAACGCGAGTAACCATCATCACGGTGCTGTGCTGTGCCTTGGCCACGAACGCGGCTGCGGGGCCGCGGCTGGAAAGCAAGCGGCGCGAAGTCGCGCGCCAGTTCCTGCGGATGGCTGATCTGGCTGCGGCGGAGTTGGTCAAACCGATTACGCCGTTCACCGACCGCGAGAGCACCGACAGCGCCACCCATCACATGCCATTTTTCGAAGATGCCAATGCCGTGCGAGCGCTGGGCGTGGCTTATGATCTCAGCGGCGAC
>CAZDIZ010000039.1:0-34146 GCA_964505625.1 uncultured Solibacteraceae bacterium
GCGATCTCGGTTACCCTTCGACGGTCGAACTCGCTCCCGGCCAATTCGCCACGCTTTGGTACGAGGCGACAAAGATCGCACCCAAGGCTGTGCTACGCCTGGCGCGCTGGAGCCTGGCGTAATCGCGCAGCGGTCTACTTCACGCCAATGGTGACGGCGTCGCCGCCGGTGACGATCGAACTACTGCCGGTTTCGCCGACGAACAACTCCACGGGAACGGCATCGCCGGTGGGGGCATTCGCCGGAACGCGCACGTTGATCTGCATCACTCCGGCCACCATGCCCGGCGCCGCGCCGTAGTATTCCACCTGGCACTCAATGCCGCCGATGGTCATCCGCACCGGCAGCAGCGGTTTGGGATAGGGCGCGCCCGCCGGACGGCCGTCTTCCGGATGGTCGGTGATTCCTTCGCCGGTGGCGTAGAAGACCGCGATGCCGTTGCGGGCGATCTTGTTCGACGCGCCGTTGACCGTGAATGTGCCGTTGCTCTCATAGTTGAGCGCGGCGGCCTGGCCGCGGCCGCTGGCCGTGAGCGTGAACAACGACGGGGTAACCGTGGTAACCGGCATAACGATGCTGTTGGTCTTGGTCCCGTTGTATTCGACTTGGAGCGTGACGGTGGACTTCCCGTTCACCGAGTACGGAATCACCGCCGACACCTGGCTGGCGAAGGAGTAGATCATCGGAGCCGCGACGCCATCGACCAGGACGCGGGTTCCGCCCAGCGCCGTCGCCACCTTGCCGGAAGCGTCCAGCGCCAACGGGACCAGGGAACCAGATCCGATGTTCACGCCGAAGATGGTCACGATCTCGCCGGGCGAAACCGCGAACCCAGTGGCGTAACCAAAGCTGGCGGCGTTGAGCACGCCGTTTTTGAAAACCTGTCCGCGTTCGTACTTGATGACGCCACGCTGCCCCACGGCATATAGAATGTTCCCGGCGGTCACCACCTTATCGCAGGCGTCTTCACCCGATTCGGTCGATCGTATATAGTCGAGGCCGGAAAGAGCGCCGGCTCCGGCGATGGTCTGGATATTGCCGGCGGTGTCGACCTGGCGGATGCGATTCGAGTTGCCGTCGGAGATGAACAGGTTCCCGAAGGTGTCGAAGGCGACGCCGTTCGGCCAGTTCACGCTGGCGAAGAGGGCTTTACCGCCGTCGCCCCGGCTCTCGTTCTGGCCGTCGCCGGCTGCGGTGGTGACGGTGCCGTCGGCGGTGGCTCCCACGATCTTGCGCACGCGATGGTTATTCGTGTCGGCCACGTAGAGGTTGCCGCTGGCGTCGAGCGCCAGCCCGGAGGGATTCGCAAACTTCGCGTTACGCGCGGGGCCACCGTCGCCCGCGTAGCCGCTGCCGGAGCCTCCCGCAATGGTCGTGATGGTGCCGGAGGAATCCACGCGGCGGATGCGATGCAGACTCCATTGCGAAATGTAGAGACTGCCGCGCGAATCAAGGGCGATCCCCCAAGGTTCTCCAACGGCGGCGCTGGTGGCGGCCGAGCCGTCGCCGTTCGCTCCATCCGCCCCACTTCCAGCCACCGTGGAAATGATCCCGGCGCGCGTGATCTTACGAACGCGATTGTTAAAGCGCTCAGAAAAATAGAGCGTTCCGTCGGAGGCAACCAACATGGCGTCGGGGCTATTGACGTGTGCCTGCGTCGCGGCTCCGCCGTCGCCCGAATAGCCCGGCGCGCCGAGTCCGGCGATGGTATTGATGGTGCCTCGCGCGTCGATCTTGCGAATCCGCGAAGGCTCGGCGACATACACGTTACCGCTCGTGTCGCCCGCCACGCTCACCACCTCCTCGGCGAACGCTTTCGCGGCGGCGCCGCCATCGCCTTGCGCGCTGCCGTCAGCGGTTCCGGCCACTGTACTGATGGTATGCAGCAATCCACCGGAGACCTTCCTGACGGTGGAGTAGTCGCAAATGTAGAGATTGCCGGAACTGTCGTAGGCCAACGGTCCCGGTAGGGCGAGCCTGGCGGCGGTGGCCAACCCACCGTCTCCGGAGTAGCCGGGGTCGCCCGTGCCCGCCACCACGTGATACTTGCCGTCGTTGCCCACGCGCCCCACGCGCTGGTATCGCTTGGTCACGGCGAAGTCGAACGCGGCCTCCGTGAAAACCACTTCGCCGGAAGAATTGATCTCCACGCCGATGGGGGAGTGTACGGGCGCGCTGGTGGGACTGTCGCCTTCAGCCAGCGTGTTCGACCCCGTACCGCCCGCCACGGTGTTGATGTTGCCGTCAGTTCCGACCTTGCGAATCCGCGAATTGTAATAGTCGGCTACGTAGACTTCTCCGTGAGACCCCACCGCCATCTGATACACCAACGAACCGAACTTGGCGTTGACGGCCGGGCCGCCATCCCCGCCAAATCCGTTGACCCCGCTGCCGGCACAGGCGTAAATGCGGCCGTCCGTCGCGATCCGACGAATGCGGTAGTTGCTCGAGTCCAGAACATACAGGTTGCCGGAGCCGTCAAAATCCATATCCCGGATGGTTCCAAAGGTCGCGTCTTTCGCTGGACCGCCGTCTCCCGTGTTCCCGCCCACTCCAGTGCCAGCGAAGACCGCGATGCGGCCCGCCGCGTCCACCTTCCAGACGCGCGAGCTCGGGGTGGTGAAGTATATGAGTCCGTTCGAATCGACGGTGAATGTCAAACCGGTCACGGCGATATCCAACGCCGAAACCCCTTCCGCAAGAGCTTTCGTTCCACCGCCTACCACGGTCAACAACCGCCCATTCACAATCTTCACGATCCGGCCTTGGCCTTTTACTAGAAGGTAGACCGTGCCACGGCTGTCCGTTTTGACGTCGTAGAAGCGCATGTACACCTGGTCGGCGGCGCTGCCTTCATGATTCCAACTTGAGGCGGTGGTGGTCAGAAGCTTAGTGGCGACGAAAGGCCAGTTCGACTGGCTGAATCCGGGCAGTCCGGCAAGAACCGCCAACAAGGAGGCGGTACGAAGCATTCGCGGCATAGGTATCTCCACGTGTTTGAATCGATTATCCAGATCGCGGAATGAGCAGAAGAGGAATTACGCGTCCTTTATTAACGTATAGGAAGATGCTCCCGCGCGCAATATCTCCGCGCACCTAAACCGGTGTTGAAGATGCCCGAGCCTGCCGTCCTCCACCACCGTGCGCGGTCTACTTCACGCCAATGGTGACGGCGTCGCCGCCGGTGACGATCGAACTACTGCCGGTTTCGCCGACGAACAACTCCACGGGAACGGCATCGCCGGTGGGGGCATTCGCCGGAACGCGCACGTTGATCTGCATCACTCCGGCCACCATGCCCGGCGCCGCGCCGTAGTATTCCACCTGGCACTCAATGCCGCCGATGGTCATCCGCACCGGCAGCAGCGGTTTGGGATAGGGCGCGCCCGCCGGACGGCCGTCTTCCGGATGGTCGGTGATTCCTTCGCCGGTGGCGTAGAAGACCGCGATGCCGTTGCGGGCGATCTTGTTCGACGCGCCGTTGACCGTGAATGTGCCGTTGCTCTCATAGTTGAGCGCGGCGGCCTGGCCGCGGCCGCTGGCCGTGAGCGTGAACAACGACGGGGTAACCGTGGTAACCGGCATAACGATGCTGTTGGTCTTGGTCCCGTTGTATTCGACTTGGAGCGTGACGGTGGACTTCCCGTTCACCGAGTACGGAATCACCGCCGACACCTGGCTGGCGAAGGAGTAGATCATCGGAGCCGCGACGCCATCGACCAGGACGCGGGTTCCGCCCAGCGCCGTCGCCACCTTGCCGGAAGCGTCCAGCGCCAACGGGACCAGGGAACCAGATCCGATGTTCACGCCGAAGATGGTCACGATCTCGCCGGGCGAAACCGCGAACCCAGTGGCGTAACCAAAGCTGGCGGCGTTGAGCACGCCGTTTTTGAAGATCTGTCCGCGCTCGTACTTCATGAGCCCGCGGAGCCCGATGGCGTACAGCGTGTTACCCGCAGCCACAACTCCGTCGCAGGCATTGTCACCGGATTCGGTCGAGCGTATGTAGTCGATGCGCGAGAGTGTGCCTGCTCCGGCGATGGTTTGGATATTGCCAGCAGTATCCACCTGGCGGATTCGATTAAGGCTCCCTTCAGAGATAAACAGGTTACCGAAGGTATCAAAGGCGACGCCGTTCGGCCGATCCACGCTGGCAGAGATGGCCTTACCACCATCGCCCCGGCTTTCATGTTGGCCGTCGCCCGCAACGGTAGTAATGGTGCCGTCGGCGCTCGCTCCCGCGATCCTACGCACGCGGTGGTTGTCGGTGTCTGCCACGTACAGATTGCCGCCCTTGTCGAAGGCCAAAGCGGATGGGTTTTTTAACTGCGCGTTGCGCGCGGCGCCGCCGTCACCCGCGTAGCCGCTGCCGTTACCTCCCGCAATGGTGGTGATGACACCGGAGGAATCCACGCGGCGGATGCGGTTTTGGCCGCATTGCGAGATGTAGAGATTGCCGCGCGAATCAAAGGCGATCCCCCAAGGTTCTCCGACAGCGGCGCTGGTGGCGGCCGCGCCGTCGCCTGTCGCTCCATCCGTCCCATTTCCAGCCACCGTGGAAATGGCTCCGGCGCGCGTAATCTTGCGGACGCGATGGTTCCACCGTTCGGTGAAATAGAGCGTTCCGTCGGAGGCCACCAACATGGCGTCGGGGCGATTGATGTGCGCCTGCGTCGCGGCCCCACCGTCGCCTGAATAGCCCGGCGCGCCAAGTCCGGCGATGGTGTCAATGGTGCCTTGCGCATCGATTCTGCGAATACGTGAAGGCTCGGCGACGTATACGTTACCGTTACCGTCGCTCGCCGCGCTCACCACTTCATCGGTGACCGCTTTCGCGGCGGAGCCATGATCGCCTTCCGCCACGCCGTCAACGGTTCCAGCCACCGTGGTGATTACCGGCGACGCGCCACTGGAGACCTTTCGCAGCGTGGAGTAATCGCAAATGTAGAGATTACCGGAATTGTCGAAAGCCAACGGTCCCGGTTGGGCGAGTCTGGCCGCGGTGGCTAATCCACCATCTCCGGAGTAGCCGGCCGCGCCCGTGCCAGCCACGATGTGATACTTGCCGTCGGCGCCCAAGCGCCCGATGCGATGGTACGGCGTGGATACCGAAAAGTCGTTCGAAGTCTCCGAGAAAACCACTTCTCCCGCGGAGTTGAGCGCGACGCCAGCGGGGTAGTGAACAGGGTCGTTAGTGGCCACTTCGCCTTCCGACAAGACGCCCGTCGCCAAGCTACCCACGACGGTGTTGATGATGCCGTTGGTTGCGACCTTGCGAATCCTCGAGTACACGTAGTCGGCGATGTACACCTCACCCGAGGAAGTCACCGCCATCTGATAAAGATACATACCGAACCTAGCGTTGACGGCCGGGCCGCCATCGCCCGAGAAGCCGATGACGCCATCGCCGGCGAACGCCTGGATGCGGCCGTCCGTCGTGATCTTGCGAACGCGATGGTTGGTCGTATCCATAACGTACAAGTTGCCGGCGCCGTCGAACCCCAGATCCCGGATGGCTCCGAAAGTCGCATCCTTCGCAAGACCGCCGTCGCCTGTGTTGCCGGCCGTGCTGGAGCCGGCGACCCGGGTGATGCGGCCAGAGGCGTCTACTTTCCAGATCTGCGTGTTCGGAGAGGTGAAGTAGATGAGGCCATTCGAGTCGATCGTGAACGTCACGCCGGTTATGGGGAAGTCCAACGCCGGCAATCCTTCCTCGATGTTCTTGCCTCCACCGCCCACCACGGTGTACAGCTTACCGTTTACGATCTTCACGATCCGGTTTTGGCCCTTGATCAGAATGTGGACCGTGCCGCGACTGTCCGTCGCGACATCCCAGAAGCGCATGTGCACCTGACTGGCGGCGATGCCTTCATATTTCCAGGTTGGGGCAGTGGTGGTCAGAAGCTTGGTGGTGACGAAGGGCCAGTTCGACTGGCTGAACCCGGGTAGTCCGGCGAGAACCGCCAGCAAGGAGGCAGTGCGAAGCATTCGCGGCATAGGTATCTCCACGTGATTAGTTCAAGAGTCCAGATCACGACGCGACCAGAAAAGGAATTACACGTCTTTTATTAAGGTATTGGAAGATACTACCGAGAGCAAGATCTCCGCACACTTAGGACAGCGCTGAAGATTACCGAGCTTACCGCAGGCTGATCGCCGTGTAGTACGCCATCAAGCCGATTACTACGAGCGAGGCGAACCATAGCCAGATGGTCGAGAGCCGGGACGGCTCCAGTCCTTGCGGCAACTTTCGATGCCGCAGGTAGAGAGCGCCGGCCGCGATCACCGGGAGCATGATGGCCTGCGAGACACCACCGGCCACTACCATGCGCACGGGAGATTGGAACAGGGCATAGAGTAGGGCGGGAAAGATGGACAGGAACACGACGAAGCCCTGCCGGTACTTGACACGCGTTCGGTAGTCGCCTTCGGCGAAGCAGCCGAGCAGGCGGCACATATCGGAGAACACTCGTGAATGCGCGGCCACGCCCGCGAACACCGTTCCATACAGCGTGGCGATGCCGCCGATGTAAAAGATCCACAGCGCCCACGGTCCCAGCGTTTCCGTGTACATGTGCGAAAGTATCGGCATCATGTCCGTGGCTGCCGGAACCAGTCCCATTCCATGCAGGACGCCGGCGCCGAGCAAATAGAAGGCTACGGTGGCGACGGTGTAAATCAGCATGGTGGCGATGATGTCCAGGTGCATCACGCCGATCCAGCCCAACGCGCGTTGCCGCCAACCCTCGCTCGCATCATTCGGGCCGGAGAACCGCGCGTAGCCTTTTTCGATGCACCAGTACGGGTACATGAAGATCTCCGTGGCGCCCACGCCGGTCATGCCGAACACGGCCACCGCCGTGGCCAACCCGTCGCCCGGAAGCTTGAACGCCAGTCCTTCGGACAATTGCGTCCACGAGAAGTAATCGGCTCGCCGCATGAGCAGCAGCGCGCATAGCATGGTGAGCATGGTGAACAGGCCCACCTTGATGGTGGCGAGTTTTTCCACGCGAGCGTATCCGCCGCCGAGCAGTAGCGCGAGCGTGATCGCCACCAGCATCACGATCCACACACCCATGGGCACCTGTGGCGCCAGCACGTGTAGCACCTGCGCCACGCCGGCATACATGGCGCCCACCTGAAACTGCGTCATCATCACCATCGCCGCCCACATCCAAACGGTCCAGCGCACGCCCAATTTGGGGCCGGGCAGAGCGTTGAAACCCGCCAGACCGGTTTGGCCCGTGGCCACGGTGAAACGTCCGATCGCGGCCTGCACGGCTGGCTTGATGAGGCAGCTCAATAGAATGACCCACAGCGCTACATAGCCGACCTGAGCGCCCAACGTGGTGGTGGCGATCAATTCACCGCTTCCCACAATGGACGCCGAGAGAATCATTCCGGGTCCGATGCGGCGTAGGGCGCCGCTCCAATTACTAGGCGGCGCTTCGATGTCGGAAGCATCGATCGCGTACAGGTCCTTGGCGGGCTGTGTGCTCATTCGGAGCTACTCTATCCAACTCGCGGGAGCTAGGGCAAACTACGGAATTCGCCCTATGAGCGCACCGTGATGCCTCTGCGGTAAAATAAAAACGGAGTTTGTCCTTTCGAGCCCTCCAAATGATTCCAACCCATCCGAACGGGTCTCGCACTCGTATTCTACTCAGCAGCGTCTTCGGTCCGTATGCGCAGGACGACGAATTCGGCAGCCGCACTATCAACCCAATGGAGCTGTATCACAACCAGGTGACACGCGCGCAGGGAGCGTTTTCCTTGCGCCGCTTTCATCGTTCCTGGGGCATCATGATGATCCAGCGCAATATCTCCGCGCCCTGCGCGGTGATGGATTTCCCGACGCGAGAGGCATTCGCGCGCGAGCTCACCGAGAACCGTTACGACGTGGTGGGCATCTCGTCGATCATCGTGAACGTCGGCAAGGCGCGGGAGATGTGCCGCATGGTGCGCAAGCTCTCCCCGCATTCCACCATCATCGTGGGCGGACACGTGGCGGCGATCCCCGGCGTCGAGCACCTGCTGGACGCCGACCACATCGTGAAGGGCGACGGCATCGCGTGGATGCGCAGCTACCTGGGCGAGGATCCCAACGCACCCATTTCCCATCCGGCGCTTTCCTCGGGGTTCGATCTGCGCGTGATGGGCGTCAAGATTCCGGAGAAAGTCGATAGTTCGGCGACGGTGATCGCCTCGGTCGGTTGCCCGATGGGATGCAACTTCTGCACCACAAGCGCGTTTTTCGGCGGCAAGGGTAAGATCCTCAACTTCTGTAAGAGCGGCGAAGAACTGTTCCAGGTGATGGAGGAAGCCGAGACTACCCGCAAGGTAAAATCGTTCTTCATCATGGACGAGAATTTCCTGTTGCAGAAGCAGCGCGCCATGGATTTGCTCGACAGGATGAAGGAGACCGGCAAAAGCTGGGGACTCAACATCTTTTCGTCCGCCAACGCGATTCGCAAGTACACTTGCGAACAACTCGTCGAGTTGGGGATCAGTTCCATCTGGTTGGGGCTCGAGTCGCCCCAGTCCACCTATTCGAAACTCGACGGCGCCGACACGGTTCAAATGTCGCGCGAGTTGCGCCAGCACGGCATTACCGTGCTCGGTTCGACCATCATTGGACTGGAGCACCACACACCGGAAAACATCGCCGGCGAGATCGAGCACGCCATCTCGCATGAAACCGATCTGCACCAGTTCATGCTCTACACGCCGGTGCCAGGCACGCCACTCTACAAAGAGATGGCCGAGCAAGGGAAACTGCTCGACGTGGATCTGGCGGACATCCATGGACAGCTCGGCTTCAATTTCGAGCACGCGGCGATTTCGCGCGAGCAGTCGAAGAAGTTGCTCGACTGGGCCTTCTGGCGCGATTACGAACTCAACGGTCCCAGCCTGTTCCGCATCTGCCGGACCACATTCGAAGGCTGGAAGCGCTACAAGAATCATCCCGACTTGCGCGTAAGAGAACGCTTCGAACGCGAAGCCCAGGCGCTACGGCGCGCCTATGCGGGCATGCTGTGGGCCATGGAGCATCGGCTCAAGTCGACCAACGAGAATGTGGCGATGCAGATCCGCGAACTGCGCAAAGACCTGGAGCGCGAGTTCGGCGTGTTCACCGCAGCCGCCGCGCGCCTGCTGGGTCCCGTGCTCTGGTGGACCAGCCTGCGCGAAGACAAGCGCCTGGCCGAAGGCCACACCTACGAGCCGCACACCATCATCGAACGCCACAACTGGGTGGAAGCGTAGGCTCTTTCGTCGCGACGTGTTTCGGCGGACAATGTTACACATGTCCGCCGCACTGGTCACTCGTAGAGATGCGCTTGCGGCTTGCGCCGCTCCCGCTTTGGCTCTGGCGTCGCGTAGCGCGCTTCGGCGTCCCAATATCGTGATGTTCATGACCGACGACCACGGCGCCTGGGCGCTGGGCGCGTACGGTTGCCGCGAGATGTACACCCCGAATATCGACCGTTTGGCTTCGGACGGTGCGCGTTTCACGCAGGCTTTCGCTTGCACGCCGGTGTGCTCGCCCAGCCGCATGACCTACATGACCGGCGCGATTCCGTCGCGCCACGGTGTGCAGGACTGGCTGATTCCGCGCGACAGCTTCGGCGCCGAAAGCCATCGCTGGCTGGAAGGCTTCACCACCTGGAGCGAAGTGCTGGCGGCAAACGGCTACACGCTCGGCATGTGCGGCAAGTGGCACATGGGCGAGGATGATCGCGCGCAAGCGGGCTTCAGTTACTGGGCCACCGTTCCGGGCGGCGGTGGGCCGTATCGCGATCCCGAGTTCGTGGTGAACGGCGAGAGGCGCAGAATACAAGGCTTCAAGACCGACGCCGTCGGCGACTTCGCGCTGGACTTTCTGGATCGCACCAAGAGCCGTCCGTTCTGCCTGCTGGTGCCGTTCTACGCGCCGCATACGCCGTTCGACTATCAGCCGGAGGTCTATCGCAAACCCTACGCGAACTCGGCATTCTCCTGCTTTCCGCGAGTTGCGCAGCACCCGTGGGCGAATCCCTCCACCAAACATCATCACGGCAACGTGGAGAGCATGCGCGGCTTTTCAGCGTTGGTCACCGGCGTGGACGCAAACGTGGGGCGGGTGCTGCGCAAGTTGGACGAGATGGGCGTGCGCGACGACACCACGGTGATCTTCACGGCCGACCAAGGCTTCAACTGCGGCCAGCACGGCGTGTGGGGCAAAGGCAATGGCACCGTGCCGTTCAATATGTACGAAGAATCGCTGCGCGTGCCGCTCATCTGGAATCATCCGGGACGTATTCCGGCCGGGATCACGCCGTCGCCGATGGTGTCGAGCTACGACTTCTTCCCCACTCTTCTCGACTACCTCGGATTGAAGGCAACCGCCGACGCGCGGCGCGTGGGCCGCAGTTATGGGCCGTTTGTCATGGGCAAGAATCCGTCGTGGCGCACGCGGCTCTTTTTCGAATACGCCAACGTGCGCGCCGTACGCACCGCGAATCTGAAGTACGTCGAGCGCACCCGCGAATGGCCCAGCGAATTCTTCGATCTGGAGGCCGATCCCGGCGAAACGCGCAATCGAATCGACGACCCTGATCAGCGCCAGCAAGTTCGCGCGCTGGCGAAGGAACTCGCCGGGTTCTTCAAGAGCGCCGGGGCTCCGCCCATCGAACAATGGCGTGCGACGACGAAGCAGCGCATGACCGTCTACAAGCGCTGATTGGTAACGGTTACAATAGTAGATTCATGGGAAAAGCATACGAACTAATACCCAAGCGGGTTCCCCGCGTAGAGACGAAGTACCGGCGCGTTGTGACCGAGATCCCCGCGCCGGGCTCCATTCCAACGCTTGAGCTTCTGGAGCGCACCGAGCCTTTGGCGATGCGCGGCCAGCCGCCCGTCATCTGGGACCGTGCGGAAGGATTCCAGGTGTACGATGCGTACGGCAACTGCTGGATTGATTGGTCGAGCGGTGTGCTGATTACCAACGCCGGCCACGGCCGCAAGGAAATCGTGGACGCAGTTGTGGAGCAGGTGCGGAAACCCTTGCTCACCACCTATTGCTTCCCCACCGAAACGCGCGCAAAGCTGGCGTCGAAGATCGCCAGTCTGCTTCCCGAGCCGCTGAAGAAGGTGTTCCTGCTCACCACCGGTTCGGAAGCCGTCGAATGCGCCATCAAGCTCTGCCGCACCGAAGGCGTGCGCGTGGGCGGCAACAAGAAAGTGGTCTTCGTCAGCTTCGACAAAGCTTTCCATGGGCGCACGCTCGGCGCGCAGCAGGCGGGCGGCATTCCGGGACTGAAAGAGTGGATCGTGAACCTCGATCCGGGCTTCGTGCAGATGCCGTTCCCGGACGGCTTCCGCAACACCGACACATCGTTTGCCTACTTCGAAAAGTGCTTGGCTCAGGCCGGCGTGGCTGCCGAGAATGTGTGCGGCGTGATGCTGGAAACCTACCAGGGCGGCAGCGCTTCGTTCGCTCCGGTCGAGTACATGAAGCAATTGCGCGCCTGGTGCGACCGCAACAAAGCACTGCTGATTTGCGATGAAGTACAGGCGGGCTTCGGCCGCACGGGAACCATGTGGGGCTTCGAGCACTACGGCATCGTGCCGGATCTGACCACGTTCGGCAAGGGCATTTCGAGTTCGCTGCCGCTCGCGGCGATCGCCGGACGTCCGGAAATCATGGACCTGCATCCTCCGGGCAGCATGACCTCGACGCACACCGGCAACCCGGTCTGCGGCGCCGCTGGTCTGGCTTCCATCGAACTGATCCTCAAGGAAAACCTGGTGGAGAACGCGCGCAAGATGGGCGAAGTGCTCCACAAAGGCTTGCAGAATCTGAAGAGCAAGTTCCCAGAAATCGGCTGGGTGGACGGCAAGGGACTGGTGGCCGGCGTGGCGTGCGTGAGAGCGGGCACCAAGGAACCCGATGGCGACCTGGCTTGGGAAGTGGTGAACAAGTGCATCCAGAAGGGCGTGTTGATGTTCTCGCCGGTCGGCCTTAATGGCAGCACGGTGAAGATCGCTCCGCCACTCGTGATCAACGAAGAAGCCATGGTCGAAAGCCTCGGCGTGCTCGAGGAAGCGTTCCGCGAGGCGCTCGGGCGATGAGTCTCACGCAAGTCACTGTCGTCGGCGGCGGGATGATCACACACGATCAGATCCTGCCCACGCTTTATCAAATGCAGCGTCAGGGCGTGATCGGCGAAATCGCCGTTTGCGCCCTGAAGGGCCGCTTTCTGAAAGAACTGGCCGAAGCGCCGATGCTCAATCGCGCGTTCCCGGGCCAGTCCTTCCGCGCGTATCCGAGCCTGGACGGCGACCTCGACCAGGCGCAGCCGAATCTGTTCCGCGAAGTGTTAGCTAAGATGCCGCCGCGCCAAGTGGTAGTGGTGGCGGTGCCGGACCAACTTCACTTCGACACCATCATGACCGCACTCAAGGCCGATCAGCACGTGTGCACGGTAAAGCCGCTGGTGTTGACCGCCAAGGAAGGCGAGATCATCGAAGAGGAAGCCTACAAGCGCGGGTTGGTGGTGGGCATCGAATACCACAAGCGTTTCGACGACCGCAGTCTGCTGGCTCGCCGGCGCTATCGCGAAGGCATGTTCGGCGAATTCCGCCTGGGCACGGCCGCACTGCTCGAAAAGTGGTACTACCGCCACTCGAATTTCCAGAACTGGTGCACGGCCGAAAACTCGGACGCGTTCGCATACATCGGCTGTCACTATGTGGACCTGGTGCACTACATCACCGGACTGGTGCCTCAGTCGGTCAGCGTCTACGGCATTCTCGACAAGTATCCCAACGGCAAGGAAGGTTACCTGTGGACCGACGCGCGCATTATCTGGAATAACGGCGCGGTGTTGAACGTACAGAACGCGCTGGGCTTCCCGGATGACGCACCGGGCACCAACATCCAAGGCCTCACCATGTATTGCGCAGCCAAGGAGAAGGGTGCCTGGCTGCATCATGACGATCAGTACCGCGGCATCTCTTACTGCTACACAGAGCGGCCCGGCGGCGCCGGCACCACCACTTACACGGAACCGAGCACCGATTACTTCCAGTACGTCGATGTAGGTGGACCGGGACTTACGCCGGTGGGTTACGGATTCCGTTCGGTCGAGTACATCGTGAAAGCGTGCTTGCGCGCCGAAACCGAATCGCAGGGTCTCTCGGCGAACGAAGCTCTAGCAAAGCGCCAGGCCATCGTGAAGGAATTCGATACGGCCGGCATCATGGCCACCCCGGCCAACAGCCGCTTCAACGAACTGGTGATGGAAGCCGGACGATTGTCGATTCTCAACGGCGGCCGCGAAGCCGTCATCGAATACGGCCCGCCGGGCAAAGTCAGCTTGCGCTAACTCGCCACGAAAACACGACTTTTTCATGCCGCTCGCGGAAATTTCCACGGGCGGCAAACTTTTTTAGGGTTGCGGTTCTCTTACAGTAATTGAGATCATTCGCGGACAGGACATGAGGGACGAGCGCGGCAGGGCCGAACGCGAGGCCGTCGAGCGGTTCGTGTGCCACGGAACCGAGGAGACGTTCCGTTCGCTTTTCGACGCGCTCTACAAGCGGCTGTTCCGGTACTTCCTGTTGCGCGGCACCAGCATTGAAGGCGGCGAGGAACTGGCGCAGGATGTCCTGTTTGCCGTGTACCGCCAGGTGGGCGCGTTACGCGATCCGGGATCGTTCTACGGTTGGTTGTTCCGGATTGCCCGCAATTACCTGCTGCAGTATCGCGACAAGCAGCAGCGCGGCATCTCGACGGTGCCATTTGAAGCCGCCCGGGACGTGCCCGAACCAAACGGGTCGGAGGAGTGGTTGCGAGCGCGCATGGACCTGGATGCCTGCTTTCTCATGATGGCTTCCGACGAACGGCAGATCATACTGCTTCGCTATGTGGAAGGGTTGAGTTATGCGGAGATCGCCGAGGCTTTGGAAATGCCCTTGGGAACGGTGAAGTGGAAGATCTTTCACGTGCGATCGAAATGTGCCGCGATGGTGAGAAGGCCGGCGGGAGTAGTGGCATGAAACATCCAATAACAGCCCAACAGTGGAACGACTATCTGGACGGAGAAGGTCATCCCGACGAACGCGCCGGCTTCGAGCGGCATCTGGACGTATGCGCCGAGTGCCGGCAACGCCGCGAGGAGCTTGTCGATGGAGAACGCCTTCTCCGGGAGGCCGGCGAGCAGGCGCGGCGCGAGACCGGCATTGTGCCGGAACAGTTGCACCGCGCCAGGCATGCCTTCTTCGCGCAAGTGCGCGAGCAAGCCGCGGCCGAAGGCGCGCCGGTTCACGACAACGTCGAGCGGCTACACAATCTGCTGGCGCCCATGTGTGGTTCGCATACCGCGCACCTGGTCTTGAAAACTGCCGCGGTCGAGGGCATGACCGCCAAGCACTGGCCTGACTTCCTTGCCAATGTGGTGCGGGTACTGCGCCCGCTGTGCGGCGAACCGGCCGCGCGTTTGATTTGGGAGGCGGGCCGCGTCTGAGATTCTCGCTTGCGAACCTATGAATCGGGCGATCAAACCCGGCGTTGTCGCGACGGCTTGGGCGGTGGCTATCGTGTCGTGGCTGTTGTTCGCGGTGCCGCGCTCCATGCACTGGCGTCCCGCGCAACTGCTGGTTGAAGAAGCGATCATCGCCATCAGTTCGCTGGCTGCGTACGTGATCGCACTGAGCACTTGCCACCTGATCGCATCCGAATACGATCGCGGCACCTGGATGCGCTGGTCCTGGCTCGCATTCGGGGGCAACGCGGCTTTTTCGATTCTGCGTCACGGCGTGGACAATTCGTTTCTCAAGTTGTGGTGGCCCGGCTACTGGCAGCAAGCGGCTCTTTCGCTCATGCGCCAGTCTGCGGTCATTCTCTCGCTGTTGTGTCTGCTCATCGGGATCATCGCCAGTTGGCTCGCGTTCCACCGGCTGGGGTTGGGGTTCCGCATGTTACGCCGCGACAAGATCGCGTTGGCGCTGGTGTTCGTGTTGGTGACCGGCATTCTGTGCTTCCGTGAAAGGCTCACCGAGGCGCAATCGCCATTTCGTCTGGCCTGGTATTTGCAGCAGGTGACGCAGGTGTTGTTGGCGGCAGCCGCCGCGGCGAGCGTGCCACTGCATCGGCTGTGCGTGCAGATGGGTGGCGGGCGGCTGGCCGCCACATTGCGCTGGATTCTGCTGTACGCCGGCGGCCGGTGCGCGGTGGTGTTTGCGACAGTGACCTTGCCGGATGGCTGGGAAAAAGTACCCGCGGCGACGCTCGCGTACGGCGTGGCGTTCTACTCGATGCCGTGGGTTTTCGCCATGGCGACCGCCACGCGCGGACGCATGGCCGAGCAGGCGAGAGATGTTTCCCGCCGGGCAGCCGCTTAGATAATCTCCATCCGTTCCCGATCGAAATGCGTTCGGCGCCCGCTTGCCAGAGCCTGTGCGGCCATGCAACCGGCCACCGCGTGGGAGAACCCGGCGCGGTAATCGGCGCGCGGCGTGGAGCGGCTTCGCACCGAGGTGAGAAAGTCGTGCATGTGCGAGGTGGACGGCTCCGGCCGCAGCGTTACCGTCGGGCCAAGCCGTTGCGGATCGCCGCTGCCCGCTCCGCTGACGCGAATCTCTCCTGTGTCGATGGGAGCTTCCAGCGTGCCGCGCGTACCGAACCACTGATTGCGCGCGCCCGCCGAATTCGTCAGCGCCATGGTGAAGCTGAACAGGCATCCGCCCGGGTATTCGAGCAACGCTTCGAACACATCCTCGGTTTCGCGCCCGTCTTTCCACAAGTAGACGCCGCCGGCGGCGACGGCGCTCGACGGGTACGGTTCGTTCAGATACCAGTGCACCAGGTCGGCTAGATGCGACATCCACAAACCGGGAATGCCGTTCGTAGTGGCGCGGTAGAGTTGCCAACGGCGGAACAGACGCGGGTCGAAAGGACGTCGCGGCAAGTCCATTAGAAACAGACTCCAGTCCAGGTCCTGAGCACGCACGTCGTCGAAGCGCCGTGCCCATCGGTTTTCGTACATGGCAACGTCAACGGCCACTCGCGTCACACGGCCCAATCCACCGGAGCGCACAAGGCGCGCCGCGGCGATATAGTAGGGATCGCTACGGCGCTGCGTGCCGACTTGTACCACACGCCCCGAATCCTCAATGGCTCGATAGGCCGCCTTGGCTTTGGCGAAATCCGTCGCGAAGGGCTTCTCGCAATAGACATCTTTACCCGCTTCGACCGCCGCTCTCAGAATGGTGGCGTGTCCAAAATCGGGCGTCGCGATCACGACCGCATCCACGTCCTTCCACGCAAGCAGTTCACGGTAGTCCGCCGTCTGGCGCGGAGCGGCGCCGAACGCGCGGGCGGTCCACTGCGTCGCCGCTTCGCGGTTCGGGCGGTACACGTCGCAGACCGCGGTAACAGTGACGTTCAGCTCCGGGCATCGTCCGATTTCCTCCATGTCATACCGGCCGCGGCTGCCCGTTCCGATGACTCCAATCGAGATGCGATCGTTCGCGCCCAACACGCGCCCAGCCGATATCGCGGCGGAGGTGCCGACGAACAGTCTTCGAGTGAGTGAGTTTGTCACAAATGTCTCCGCGTCAGAACTGCAACCGCATCTGGATCTGGATGAACCGGTTCGTCCCGAGTTGGCTGGTGACTTTACCGAAGTTCGTGTTCAGCGGGTCCGTGGTCGGATCGCTAAACTGCGAACGGTTCTGCAGGTTCAGCGCGTCCACGCGCATCTGTAACTTGGCGCGCTCCGCGATTGGAAACTCGCGTTGCAGGTTGACATTCCACTGATTGGTGCGGTCGCGCCGCACGCCGTCCACATAGAGCGGGAAGATGCGGGCGGTGTAGCGCGCCGGACTTTGCGCCGTGGTGCGGCCAAAGTTGTCGGTGTTGAACCAGCGGTCCAGAGTGTGAGTGCCAGTGGAAATATCCGACAGGTTTCCGTAGAAGAAGCAATTGCTGAAGGAAGATCTCGGGCCCGGTTGCCATTCGTAGGTGGCGGCAAGTTGGAAGCCGCCGACGATCCAGCTAAGCAGACCCTGTTTGGCGAAAGGGCGTCCCTTGCCGAACGGCAGTTCGAAGATGCCGGTGCCGGTGAAGCGATGTGGCCGCACTTCGTTGGTCTCAATCCACACCGCGTCGACGTCGTATTCGTTGAGGAACGTGTTGCGTTCTCCCTGTATCCGCGCGTAGCTCAGGTTCAGATTGAAGCCTTTCGCGAAGCGGCGTTCGAAGCTCATTTCAAGCGAGTGTGTGCGCGCTTCGCCGAGCGGCAGCGTCTTGTTGTTGACGCCGTTCATTTGCGGCGAGGTTCGCAATAGCAGGCTCTTACGAATAGTCGAACTCGTGAAGAACGAATTCGTGCTCATGTCCTGGTAGATGACCGGATGCGTGGTTTTGAGCGACGCGAAGTTGCCGATGTAGAAGGGATTGGTGACGTTGGCATCGAGGTTGGTGGCGTTGGCATCGTTGCGCACCATCGTGGTGGTCCAGTATTGCCCCGGCAATGGAACCATCGTGCGGCTATAGGCGATGCGGTCGGAATAAGAACCCGCGTAGGCGATGTCCAACTTGGCGCTGGCTCCAATCTGGCGTTGCACGCCGGCGCGCCAGCGCTGCTGACGCGCATGCTTGGTGTTGTAGTCGACATAACTCCAGCCGCGGCCCACGGCGGCCATGGCGCCCAGCGTGTCGCGCACCGGTGCATCGAAGCGGGTCCCGTTGGAGCGGACCGGGAACGGATCGGTCAGCGGCGACACGCCCGCGCCGGGGTTGCCCACCAGCCATGTCATGCCATAGTCGTTGGTCAGCGTAGTGGTGGTGTTGCGGCTGTAACCCATCTGATCCACGCTCTGGTTAAGCACGTTGTTGGTGTCGAAGAACAGACCGTAACCGGCGCGCACAACGGTCTTCGCGTTCACTGCGTACGCCGCGCCAACGCGCGGCAGCCACATTAGTTCATTCTGCTGCAAACGATGACCGGCGCCGTTCGGCCCGGCGTACACCGATCCGCCCAACACCTTGAAGGTGGACGCGTCCCGCTCCGGCACGGGCTTGGCGGTGTAAGCCGCTTCGGACAACGCGGTGATGGGGAGCTGCAAAGTCGGATCGAAATACGCGATCGCGCGATCAAAACGTTCGGCGGGTCCCAACTCGTACTCCGCGCGAAGGCCCAAAGTGAGTGTTAGTTTCGAATTGACGCGCAAGCTGTCCTGCGCGAACCAAGCGTAGTACGGATTAGAGAGTACGTAGTTGTCGTTGGAAGCCACCGACCAACCGTTGTCGGGAAGCCCAAGCAGGAAGGCGGCCCAACTCAGCCCGATGTCGCCCGGCGTCGTGTAGGTGTCGTCGTTGCGGCGAACCCAGGAGTTGCTGAACGAGAACGACCCTGATGTATTTCCGCCGCCCCCACCACTGCGGAAGTGATCGCGGAAGTCGATGCCGGCGCGAAACGTGTGTATGCCGTGAACGTGCGAGACGTCGCTCTTGATGGTGGCCGTCCGGTAGCGCGTGAGCGTGCCCACACCGGACCCGGTGGCGGAATAGCCGGAGATGCTCATGATGGGCAGGGTGTGCAAATCATCGGCTTTGGCGTCCATGTACGCCGGCAAGCCGAGGTCGCTCGGCTTGTACTTCATCTGCTCGAGGTATTGCGTGCCTTGCTTGTACTCATTTGCCGCGACGGAGAAGTTGAACAACGTGGCGGCGCTTCTGGTCCACACCCAGTCGAACGTGGCGCCCACGTTGTGGATGCGCGAGTTGTCATTCATCAGACCGGGCGCGGAAGCGTAGGTCCAGTCAGTTTCATTCGAAACATGGTCCATCCAGCTCCAGCGGCCGAAGAACCGGTGCCGGTCGGAAAGCTGATAGTCGACGCGATTTGAAACCGAGTTGTATGTCCATGTGCTCGGCTGTCCATAGGCCAGGAAGTTGTTCCGGGGTTCGGCGGTCTGGCTGAGTGGATCGTTGTTGGGAACCGGATAGAACTTCACCACCTTCGAGTAGGCCGGATTGACGATGCGCGACTTCGGAATGACATTGCCGGCGAAAGCGTCGCGGATATAGTGCCCGGCGCGCGCCGGGTCCGCCCGCACGCTGAGCGGATCGTAGACTTGATAGCGCACCGCGTCGATCTTGAGCATTTGCGAAAAATCGCCTTCGCGAATGGCCATGGTGGGAACAGTGCGATTCAAGTTCGCCGCGTCGATGGTCTTGTTGTCGCGATATCCGTTGTAGCTCACAAAAAAGAAGAGCTTGTTCTTGCCGTTATAGATCTTGGGGAGAATCACCGGTCCCCCGAACGTCCCTGTGAAGTTGTTGGCGTGTGCGGAAGGCTGCTTGTCCTGCGCGCGGATGGTCTCGGCCAGGGCCTGGTTGCCTTGCGCTTCTGCCTGGCTGATGCGGCGGTAGTAGTTCTGCTTGGTGAAGAACGCCGTGCCATTCCAACGTTGCTGCCAGTGCTGTTCGGTCACCGTACCGTGAAACTGGTTGGTTCCGGATTTGGTCAACATCGAGATACTGGCCCCGGTGGTGTGGCCGATGGAGACGTCGAAGTTGGCGCTTTCAACCTTGAACTCCTGCAGCGTGTCGGTGGTGGGCAGGGATGCGGTCAGACGGTCGCGCCCATTGTTGGGAACGCCGTCAATGGACCACTCGTTGCCGCCAACATTGGCCGAGGAGGCGTTGTAGAGGGAAGCGCCGAAGATGCTGTGCATGGCCAGGAATGGGTTGATGCCCTCGGTCTGAATCCCCGGCATCAGCTTCACCATCACCATGGGACTGTTGGTCATCACGGGCAGGTCCAGGATGTCCCGATTCTCAATCACGCGGCCCGAGGAGACCGAGTTCAGATCCAGCAGCGGGCTTTCCGCGGTGACCGAAACGCTCTCGGTGACGGGACCGATTTCCAGGACCAGATCCACTTCCCGCCGGCTGGCCGCCGGCAGTTGGACTCCGCCGCGCACCGTGCGCTTGAAGCCCGTGGCTTCCACCGTCACGGTGTAGCCGCCCGGCAACAGCAGGTTGGCTTCGTAGTAGCCGGTGGCATTGCTCGATATGTGCCGCGACGTGTTGGTTTCGTTGTTCGTGATGGTGACCCGTGCGCTGGCCACAGCGCCGGATTGCGGGTCGAGCACGCGTCCGAAGATCATGCCGCGGGTCTCCTGCGCGGTGATGCAGAGAACAGACTGAACGAGTAGTGCACACAAGTACAACGAACGATGGATTGTCAACTTAGTCCTCCCGCGACCGAAACTGCATCCTAGCCGCAAAGTTGTAAGACACGCAGTGGGCGGTTCATCCGCCGATGGTACCGATTGGGGGCGGATTCGCCGGATGAACTGCGGCTGCTGGTCTACTGAACTTAAGTTGGTCCGAAAGGCCGGAATGTTTGCGTCAATGCATAGCAGCGCCATCAACGGTCAACGCCCCCTCCAGCCTGTTATCATCGCGAACATGAACAAGCGCACACGGCGTCTCGACTGGATACTGGCTTTGGGATGTGTCGCATGTCTTTCGGTTTTAGCGCTGGCCGGAATCGATCATGGCGAAGCGGCACCTCGATTCAGCGCCAAAACCCTAGACGGTGAGCGAATCACCAACGAAACGGCCAAGGGGAAGATCCTGCTGATTCAGTTCTGGACCACCTGGTGCAAATACTGCCGCAAGGATCAACCCGTGCTGGACGAGTTCGCCACCAAGTACGGGAACGACGGTCTGGTGATCGTCGCCGTGAACGTGGGTGAATCGCGAAAGAAGGTCCGCGAGTATCTGGAAGCGTCGCCGCGCAAGGGGAAAATTGTTCTGATGGAAGACACGAACCTGGCCGCTGCCTTTCGCGCGCAAGGGTTTCCCTACTATGTGGCGATCGACGCGAAGGGCAATGTCGCCGGAGTGCAGGGCGGTTCCGGCGGCGCCGAGAGCCTGGAAGAGCTGCTCCGGCGCGCTGGACTTCGCGTTGAGTAAGTAACGCTAAGTCGGCACGGCGGCGCCAATGTGTTTTATGCTCGTATCAACGTCAATGGCGATACGGCAATGAAGAGTTCAAGTGGGTCTGCTCCCTCGGACGTATCCAGCCAGCCAGGCAGGATACTCTATGATTGGCCGGGCGGAGGGTGCGAACCGTCTCTGTTGTTTAGTGGCGAAAGCCAGCTTGGCCCGCAAGCGTACGATGTGACGATTGTCGGGGCCGGCATCGTCGGATGCGCGCTGGCGTTCGCATTGTCTCGTTACAAGTTGAAGGTTCTGCTACTGGACAAGAACTATGACGTCAGCGAGGGGATCAGCAAGGGTAATAGCGCCATCATCCATACTGGCTTTGACGCGACGCCGGGCAGTCTCGAATCGCGTCTGGTCACCAGTTCTTCCGTACGTTGGCCCGAACTGGCCGCCAGGCTGAAGATCCCTTTCGATCCCTGTGGCGCGATGCTGCTTGCCGTCGACGACGAGCAGGCCGCGCAGCTACCCAAGATAAGCAGAAAGGCGTGCGAGAATGGCGTGCTCGACACGCGGTTGTTGTCGGCGGCGGAAGCCAGGGCATTGGAACCCAATGCGCCTGAGACGGTCCACGGCGGGCTGCTGGTTCCACGCGAATCGATTATCGATCCGTTCACCGCCGCGATCGCTCTGGCCGAAGTCGCCCTGGCGAACGGCACCGACATTCTGCTGGGTGTCGAAATCACCGCAGTCGAGGATGCCGAAGCGCTGGTGAAGACGTTAGTCAGCTCTACTGAAAAACGCATTCGTACCCGCATACTCGTGAATGTCGCCGGCCTGGCGAGCCGCGCGCTGGCGGACTGCTATGGCGGCGCGGCATTCGATATCAACCCTCGGCGGGGTCAGTTCCTGCTCTACGACAAGTGCGCACGGTCATTGGTGAAACACATCCTGCTTCCGGTTCCTACGCCGCAGACCAAGGGGATGCTGGTGATCCCGACGATCTTCGGTAATCTGGTCGCCGGGCCCACGGCCGAAGACCTGCCCTTGGATGCCACTGACGCGACGGATACAACGTGCAATGGGCTGGGTGCGGTGCAGGCCGGCACGGCACGGCTGCTGCCATGTTTGAGCGCGCAACCGCCAATTGCGGCATACGCGGGCGCGCGCTGTAATTGCGCGCAGGGCAGTTACATTATTCGCTGCAACGACGCGCATCCCGGCATTGTCACTGTTACGGGAGTGCGTTCCACCGGCCTCACCGCGGCGCCCGCACTTGCCGATCATCTAATCGCGCTATTGGCGCAGCACTGCGGCCTAAAGTTGGAGGAGCAATCTGAATGCGTGGACAGCCGGGCTGAGTCCAGTTGGCCCGGTTGGTGGAAGCGGCCCTTTGACGACACGGAGCGGCTCGCGCGGCAATCCGAATACGGACGTATTGTCTGCACTTGCGAGAATATCTCGTTAGGGGAAATCGGCGATGCATTGGACTCACCGCTCAAGCCTCGGACCCTGGACGCGATCAAGCGCCGTACACGCACGCAGATGGGTAGATGTCAGGGCTTCGAGTGCTTGGTGCGAGTGGCGGAGATCATTTCCGCAACGAGCGGTGTGCCCCTTGAAATGGTGACGAAGAAGGGACCGGGGAGCGAGTTGCTGAGTTCCTAGCCGCATTCGCTCACCGGTGTTGTTGCTATGAGTTCACAAGAAACAGCCAGAGTCGTGGTGGTGGGCGCGGGACCTGCCGGTGTGGGCGCGGCCGTCGGCTTGGCTCGGCGCGGCGTCAAGCCGGTGGTCCTTATTGACCGACGAGAGGACATCGGCGGCATACCGTCTCTGTACCGAACCAAGGCGGGCGCAGTTCCGACGTTTGTCTTGTGGTCCCGGGGCCGCGTGCTGTTTGGCGAACAGTATGCCGAACGCCTCACCAATTCACTACTCAATTCGGGCGTGGATGTTTGGCTGGAAAGTCAGGTGATTGAGCTTTCAGCAGGAGAAAAGTCGGTCACGGTGCTGAATCCGGTGCGCGGGAAAGTGCGCATTACGGCCGATGCGGTGGTGTTGGCCTGCGGCGCGCGTGAGCAGAACCGCATTGAGCGACGCTTGGGCACCGGCGCGCGTCCCGCCGGCGTGTTCTTCACCAAGAACATGCTCGATCTGGCCGAACGCAACGATCTGCCCTTTGCCCGCAAACCTGTCGTGCTAGGATCCGACCTCGTCGCCTATGCCGCCGCCGCCAAGTTGAAGGCATCCGGTACCGACCAGATAGCGATGGTGGACCAGCGCTTGCGACCCGGCTGCAGCCTACCGGCGCGCATTTACTTCCGGCGCTGGGTGAATCCGCAATTCCACGGCGGGACCAGCGTGGCCTACACTCACGGCGAGAGGTCCGTCGCATCGTTGGGATTGGAGGACGGCAGCCAATTGTCATGTGACCGGCTGTTGGTTTCCGGTGATCTGATCCCCAACAGCGAACTGCCGCTTCTGGCCGGCATGGACGTGGAACTGCCGTCGCGCCGCCTTGCGGTCGGCTTGGATCACAGCCTGTCGGCGCCCGGTTGGTTCGCCGCCGGCAACATCACCGGCCAGTCCCGCGGCGGCGAATGGTGCCATCTGGACGGCCGGCGCGCCGCCGCTCACGTGGCGCGATATCTGAACGGACGACGCGGGGCGTAGCGCGGCACTGCGTCAAGCCCGCGACCAGCCGCGGCATCGCTCGACGGCACGTTTCCATCCAGCCAGCAGGGCTTCCCTCTGGTCTTCGGAAATGCCCGGTTCGTAGCGGCGGTGCAGTTTCCAGTGCGCGCCGATTTCATTCAGTCCCTTGAAATCTCCCACTCCCAGCGCGGCCAAATAGGCAGCGCCCAGCGCGGTGGTTTCGTGAATCACCGGCACGTCCACCGGAATTCCCAGCATGTCGGCCTGGAACTGCATGAGAAACTCGTTGCGCGCCGCGCCACCATCGGCGCGCATCACTTGAATGCTGGTTTCCGAATCCGCGTGCATTACATCGAGATTCTCGCGCACCTGATACGCGATCGCTTCCAGCGTGGCACGCGCGATGTGCGCGCGGTTGGTGCCCCCCGTGATTCCGACCATGGTGCCGCGCGCGTACTGATCCCAATACGGCGCGGCCAGTCCGCTGAACGCCGGAACGAAGTAAAGGCCGCCGGAGTCGCTCACCGAACGCGCCAGCGCCTCGGTTTCCGCCGCCTTGGCAATGATACCGAGACCATCCCTCAACCACTGAACGGCCGCTCCGGCTATGTAGACGCCTCCGTCCAGCGCGTAGGTGATCCGCCCATCGAGGCGCCAGGCAACCGTTGTGACCAGGCCCCGCTGCGACTCGACGCTCCGCTCTCCGGTGTTCATCAGCATGAAGCAACCGGTGCCGTACGTCGTCTTCACGGTGCCCGCGCGGTGGCAAGCCTGTCCGAATAGTGCAGACGGTTGATCCACCACGCTTGCCGCGATAGGGATCGATGCGCCGAAGCCGGCATCTTCCGACGTGTGCCCGAACACACCCGCAGTGTCCGCAACCGGACCCAGCAGCCCCCTGGGCACGTCCAGCAAACTCAATAGCTCGTCATCCCATTGCCCGTTGTGTATGTCGAACAACATCGTGCGGGAGGCGGTGGAGGGGTCGGTGGCCTCAATGCGTCCGCCGCTCATCTTCCACAGCAGATAGGTATCGAGAGTACCGGCCATGAGTTCGCCGCTCGCGGCACGCGCTCTTGCTCCCGGAACATGGTCCAGAACCCACCGGAACTTCAGACCGGAGAAGTAGGCATCCACGGGCAGGCCGGTCTTCCGGCGGATGGTAGCCTCGTGGGATTCGCGCAGACGATCGGCGGCTTCCGAGGTGCGTCGATCCTGCCAGACGATGGCGCTGTAGATGGGGCGGCCGGTGTGCCGATCCCAAATCAGGCACGTTTCACCCTGGTTGGCCAGACCTAGCGCACGAACCTCACAAGCTGACACGCCCGCTTGAGTGAGCGCCGCGCCAATCGCTTCCTGTGTCTTTTGCCAGATCTCTTCGGGGTTGTGTTCCACCCAACCGGGCTGCGGGTAATACTGCGTATGCTCGCGGTAGCCGCTGCCGCGGATGTTCCAGCTTTCATCGAGAACCAAGACGGTAGTACCCGTAGTACCCTGATCGACGCCAAGATAGTAACCACCCGCCATGTTAGGCACCCTCCAGGTCGCGACACATACACACACTAAGTGCGATGGCCAGAACGCCTGCCAGCAACTTCCCAACAACTACCGCCGTGATCATGTCCGGCCGTACACCCGCCGTGAATCCCAAATGGTCGCCCAATGCGGCCGTCGCGGGCACCAACCATGCCACGTTAATTACTTTGCTCTTGGGATTCATGTCTTTCAGCATTTTGTACACCGGAACGCTGTTTGCCAGAGTTATCACCAGACCTGCCGCGCCGGTCGCGTCCATGCCGAGTGCGCGGCCGGCGCGCATTAGCGGCCTGTCCAAGATTTTGACGAAGAGGGCCAGTATCGGAAACGTGCCCAGTAAGACGACGGCGATCTGCCCGGTAATCACGATGCCGTCCATTACCGGAGCCATTCCGGGAATCAGTACTTTTTTGGTAACTTCCTGGAACGCCGCCGCAGCCAGTCCGGCTGTAACCACGACTACGATGAAACGGCCAAACCACAGCGCACCCGCGATCATTCGTTTCGGTATGTAAAACAACCCGACGATCAACGCGGCACTTAAGACCAGGATGGGGACGCTATTGACAAGCAGCATCTTCAGACTGAATCCAGCGATCAAGCCGCCGGCGAGGCTGCCGGCGGGGATCGTGATAGTGCCGATGAGCAGGCCTCGGACGAAGTAGGGGCGATCATCAAACTCAATCAGACCTAGTCCAACCGGAATGGAGAATACCAGCGTGCAGCCCAGCATGGATGACACGACGAGCCCCGCGTACAGGCCCGCCTGCTGATCTTGGGCCAGACGCACGGCGAGCGGATAACCACCCATGTCATTGGCCAAAATGGCCGCGAACATGGCTGGATCGGCGTGGATTACACCGAACAATGGGAAAAGGACCGGACCCAACCTGGCGGCGATCACCGGCGCCAGGGTAATTATCCCCACCATTCCCAGCGCCAACGGGCCCATGGCGTTGAAACCTTCCTCGAACTTCTCGCCTAACCCGAAACGATTGCCGAGAATGCGGTCCACTCCACCGAGTAAGATACCTGCTGCCATCAGCCAGAGAATGAATTGATCGAACGTCATGAGTTAACTTAAAACGACCGTCGATTTCAGTAACAAGGCTCCCGCCAGTATACACGTTACCGGGACGCTCGGCTAAATCGGGAAATGTATAAAAAAGTTCCTTGACAACAAATGAAAAACGAAGTATTGTCCATGTTGCACACGTTGTCAGTGCTTCAGCCCAGGTCTCGTTTTGCGGCGGCCCTCTATGGTCCACCGTCTCCGTGTCTACTTTTTGCGAGAGGTTAACCATAAATGCGAATTGGCTCGAATGCGCTGTTGTTGTTATTGATTCTTGTCTGTGGATCCCTGCTTCACGGACAGTCTACTTATGCAACTCTACAAGGCACCGTGCGTGATAGTAGCGGTGCCGTCGTCCCCCAAGCGACCGTAAAAGTCCGCAACGTCGGCCAGAATACGACGGTGCAGGTCCAGACGAACGAGGTTGGCAACTACGAAGCCCACAATTTGATCCCGGGTGAGTTTGAGGTTACGGTCGAGGCCAAGTCCTTCAAGTCGTCCGTCCACAAGGGCATTCTTTTGAACGCCAGACAGGTTGCGCGTATTGACGCACGCCTGGAAGTCGGAACAACGCAGGCCGAAGTCACCGTGAGCGAAGGTGCGCCGGTGGTTACCACCGAATCCTCCACAATCGACAGCGCCCGCACTCACAAGGAAATCCAGTCCCTGCCGTTGAATTACCGGGCCGGCACCACCAGCCTGGCCAGCTTCATCGCACTGGCGCCGGGCGTCGAGGTGCGCGGTAGTTCCGCGAACTTCTCCATCGCCGGCAGCCGGCAATCGCAGAACGAAACTTCCATCGACGGCATCTCGACGTTAGGCATGCGTAACCACGACGTGCTGGTCGACATGTTTCCGTCGTCGGAGAGCGTCCGCGAAGTCCGCGTCAGCTCAGTGTCCAACGGCGCCGAATTCCAGGGAACCGCCAATGTGGACACAATTTCGCGTTCCGGTGAAAACACGTTCCACGGAAGCCTCTTCGAGTACTTGCAGAACGGCGCCTTCGATGCCCGCAACTTCTATTCGACGTCGGTGCCTTTCAAGGTAGCCAACACCTTCGGCGGCAGCCTGGGCGGACCGGTGATCATCCCGCACCTCTACAACGGCAAGAACCGGACGTTCTTCTTCATGGACTACGAGGGCAACCGCCAGGCGTCCAAGGCCGTCATCTCGCCGAATGTTCCGTCGTTGGCCATGCGTGACGGTGACTTCTCCGGTGTATCGGGGCTTACGCTGAAGGATCTCGACGGCACACCCTTCCCGAACAACCGCATCCCGGCGAGCCGGCTGAATGCGACGTCACTTTTGTTGCAGAAGTTCTACCCGCTGCCCAACTACGGCGCGGCGAATTCGGTATCGGCCAATTTCCGGGGCTCCTTCCCCATCAGAATCAAATCGGACCAGTTCGACATACGGCTGGACCACCACATCACGGACCGGCACTTCGTCTTCGCGCGTTTCAGCTTCAAGAACGTCAAGAACGGTAACACCAGTTTCGTGTTGCCGACCATTCCGCCGAGCACGGAGACTCCTCACGTCCGCACGATGGTGTTCTCCGACAGTCTCACGTTGTCTTCGCGCTGGATCAACGAATTCCGTTTCGGCTTCTCCCGCCAATGGCGCCGCATAGCTGGTCCTTTCAACGGCCCGGACATCATCAAGCAACTCGGGCTGCAAGGGTTTACGGACCTTCCCAACCGCCCCGGTTTTCCTCAGATCGCTATCTCCGGGTTCACCACGTTGCAGCAGGCTACCGCCGACAGAGAGTTTAACGGTACCGGTGAGGCGATGGACCACATGACGTACATCAAGGGCGCGCACACCATGAAGTGGGGAGCGAGCGTCAGGCTGCTGCGGGTCACTAACATCACCGCGGTGAGCGGCGCGGGCCCGTTCGGGAATTTCACCTTCTCGAACACCTTCACCGGCAATTCCTACGGCGATTTTCTGCTTGGCGTTCCCACTACCGACCAGCGCATCACCGCCAAGTACGTTGCCGAGGGCTTCACGCGCAACTGGAACTTCTTCTGGCAGGACGATTTCAAGGTATCCCCGCGCCTGACCCTGAATTACGGAATTCGCTATGAATACCACCCGCCCTTCCGCGACCGCTTCGGCAACATCTCGAATTGGGACAACGTTCGCGCGCAAGTGGTGGTGCCCACCAAGGGAATCACGCACACCGAACCGGTGTTCCGCGCCATAATCGGCAGCACTCCCATCGTGACCGCGGAGCAGGCGGGCTGGCCTGAGGCACTGCGCCAGAAGGACTTGAACAACTTCGCGCCGCGCTTCGGCTTCGCCTTCCGCCCCTTCGCCGACAACCGGACGGTAATCCGCGGCGGCTGGGGTGTGTTCATCAACGACCTGATCGGTTCCGTATTCGGGTCCACCCGAAACATCCACTCCTCGGCCACCGAGACGTTCACAAACAAGATTACGAACGGGGTTCCGTACCTGCAATTCCCCAATGCGTACCCACCCACCATCGTCGTAGGCGTTGCGGACATGCGCTCCGCCGTTCAATACAACATGCGCAACCCGTACACCATGCAGTGGCACTTCACCATGGAACGCGAGGTGATGCGGAACACGGGCTTGCGCTTGAGTTATGTCGGCTCGACCAGCAAGGGCATTGTCCACCAGATCGACTACAATCAGGCGCAGCCGAGCACATCCGCCTTCAGCAAGGATCGCACGCCGTATCCGCTGTGGAACACCATCTTCTGCCGCGTCAACGGCCAGACCGCCAAGTACCACTCCTTCCAGACAGAGTTCAACCACCGCATGTCGGGTGGCCTGACTTTGCAGTCCGCGTTCACGTGGATGAAGAACCTGACCGATGGCAGCGACGCCAACGAAGGCGGGTCCATCATCGAGAACAGCTTCGACCGGCGCCGCGAATACTCCAACGTGGAGTGGACGCGTCCGATGAAGTGGCTTACCACGTGGCTTTGGGAAATGCCCTTCGGCAAGGGCCGGCGCTGGATGAGTCATTCGAACCGGCTGGTGGACGGAGTGCTGGGCGGTTGGGAACTTTCCGGCATTCTGATGTTCCAAAGCGGCTACTGGTTTACGCCGGTCTTCAGTGGCTACGATCCCGCAAATACCAACGGCACGTCCCGCGTAAGCAACTTCCGTCCGGACCGCATCGCCAGCGGTGCGCTTCCCGTGGACCAGCGCACTATCGACAAATGGTTCGATGCTTCGGCCTTCACCGCGGTGCCCCGCAACGCCGGGCGCTTCGGCACTTCCGCACCCTTCATTCTGCAAGGGCCCGGCATGGCGGTTTTCAGCAGCGGCCTCGGCAAGCGGTTCCACTTCGACGAAAAGCGCAGCCTGCGCTTGATGGGTTCCTTCCAGAACCTCCCCAACCATCCGAACTTCGCCAACCCCGCCACCAACATTGCCAACACGGGATCGGTGGGCAAAATAACCAGCACGCTGGGCACGGAAGGTGCCGGTTCGCGCACTCTGGAACTTTCCGCACGATTTGAATTCTGACCCCGCACCTATGTGGGCCGGCGGCGCTTGACACAGCCGCCGGCCCTGATTTAGTGTCGAGTTTCGCCCGCACAATCCAAGCTAGGAGACGGCATCGTTTGAAGCCTTCGATCTTGCACTCTATTCTCACCGACGGGCATTTCTGGGCACCCGTCGGTGTTTTGATTTTTGGCATCGCTTTGTTGGTAGCGGTTCGGTGAACCTATGAGCGCGCAATCCGGTTCTCCGTCCCCGCTGTCGTCGCGTTCCCTGCACTCGCTCGGCGTGGCCTGCGGCCTCGGCGCCGGTGCGTGGCTGGGCCTCGCGGAAGCTCCCACCAAATTGGTCACGGTAGGCTTCTCGCCGTTCATTGTTTCGCTCGGCATGGTGGCCGGCGTGTTTGTCGCGCGCTGGACCGTGCCGACGCTGCTCAAAGGCACCGGCTACGTCTGGATGGATCTGCGCGAGAAAGCGCATCTGATCGTCTGGGCCGTGCTGGCCGGCATGCTGTGGGCCGTGGCAAACACACTGACGGTATTCGCCATCCGCAACGTCGGACTCTCCATCGCGTTCCCCCTGTGGAACACCAACAGCCTGGTGGGACTGTTCTGGGGTTGGCTGCTGTTCAACGAACTGCGCGGCGCGGGTGGGCGCGAGTGGGCCAAAGTGCTGGGTGGCGCGTTGGCCATTGTGGTGGGCGCGTGCTTGCTGGCCTTCGCCACGGCGCATCAAGCCGCCACGGCGCCGCAAGGGGCAACGCTCGGGATCCTGGCGGCGCTCGGCGCGGGCGTGTTGTGGGGCACCATGTACATTCCCTACCGCAAGGCCTACATCAGCGGCATGAATCCGCTGTCGTTCGTCACTGTGTTCACGTTCGGCGAGCTTGGCACGGTCTTCGCGCTTTCCGCCATCTTCCACGGCGGCGTGTCGGGCCTGATGGTCGAAATGACCAAGGCGAAGCCCGCGCTGTTCTGGCTGTTTCTGGGCGGCTTCTGCTGGGTGCTCGGCGACCTGTTTCAGCAGTACGCGGCGAAGTACATCGGCATCGGCCGAGGCATCCCGCTTTCGAATACAAATCAGCTGTGGGGCTTGGCCTGGGGCGCACTGGTGTTCGGTGAACTGGCGGGGTTGAGCCCGACCGGACAGACGCTGGTGATCGCCGGGTCGCTGGTTATGATTCTGGGCGCGGTGGCCATCAGCCTGGCCGAGGCGCCGCAGTCCGAACAGGAATCCTGGGGCAAGGCCGTGGATCGCGAATGCAATCGCTACGGCTTGGACCGCGAGCGCGTGGCTTCCATCCTCAAAGGCGAGGACCCGCTGGCCGAACGCGCGCCGGGACGCCGCTGGTGGGAGTTCGGCATCGTAGGTGTCGCCATCGCCGTCTTCATTTGGCTGGCATCGAGCGCGCAAAGCCAGCCGCTCGCCATCGACGTTCCCTGGATGATCGTGCTGACGCTGGCCTCGCTCGCGTTTCTGGTGGTGTGCGGCTATCTGCTCTGGAAGCGCACGCGCTTTTCTTAAGCCGAAGCGATTTCCGACAACCGCACCGGCCGGTGCTCGTCGTACGATTTGCGTGCGGCCATTCCGATGACTACCGGATGCCGCCCGTCGATGCCCGTGACCGGAGTCGGCTTGCCTTCGACCACTGCCTCGACAAATGAGCGCAGTTCCTCGGCGAAGCTCTCCGTGTAGCGATCCATGAAGAAGTTGAGCGGCAGATCGCGCCGGACTTCGTTCGCCGTGCTGATGACGGCCTGGTTCGGATAGCAGTTGCCCGTCGCGATCGAGCCGGCGCTGCCCAGAATCTCCACGCGCTGATCGTAGCCGTAGACCGCCTTGCGGCTGTTGTCGATGGTTCCGATCACGCCGTTGCGGAAGCGGAGCACCACCAGCGCCGTATCCAGATCGCCGGCCGCGCCGATCTCAGGATCCACCATCACGCCCGCCGCCGTGTAGACTTCCTCGACCTCATCACCCACCAGGAATCGGGCCATGTCGAAGTCGTGGATGGTCATGTCCAGAAAGATCCCGCCGGAGACCTTCACGTAAGAGGCCGGCGGCGGCGCGGGATCGCGGCTGATAATGTGCATCAGATGCGGCGTGCCGATCTCTCCGCTGGCAATCGCGCGCCGCACCCGCGCGAAGTTCGCGTCGAAGCGGCGGTTGAATCCAATTTGCAGCTTCACGCCCGCTTTGGCTACGGCGTCGAGCGCGCGGTCGATCTTGGCGAGCGAATGGTCCAGCGGCTTTTCGCAGAAGATGTGCTTGCCTGCTTCGGCTGCCTGTATCACCAGATCGGCGTGCGTTGAAGTCGATGAACAAATCAAGACGGCTTCAATCGCCGGATCGGCCAGGATCTCGTCGCTCGTTTGCGTCACCTTTGCAATGCCACACCGCGCGGCCACATCTTCGGCCGCGGCGCGATTCAAGTCCGTAATAGCCATCGGAACCGCCGCGGGCAGGCGAAAAGCCATGGTCTCCGCATGCACCTTCCCGATGCGGCCGGCGCCGATGATCCCAACGTGGAGCTTCTTGCTCATGATGTGCACCCCTCCTGTCGCTCAGCAGTAGTGTTTCTCGATCGACCTCAGGTACTCGCGATTGCGGCGTGCGCTCTCTTTCGGCGTGCCCATACCGGGCAGAACGTCCTGCTCAACGAGCGTGTAGCCGCTGTAGCCGTTGGCTTTCAGCCATTCGAGCATCGCCGGGAAATCCACGCCGCCTTTGCCCAGCTCGCAGAAGACGCCGTGGCGCAGGGCTCGGAAATAGTCCCACCCTTCCGCCCGCGCCGCGTGTGCAACTTCCGTGGAGCAGTCTTTCAGATGGATGTACCAGACGCGTTCTTTGAAACGATTAAGCCCCGCTATCACGTCGCAATTGCCCGCGCCGTAAGCGTAGTGGCCGCTATCGAATACTAATCCGAGCGTGGCTGGATCCGTCAATTCGAGCAGCGTGGCAATCTCATCGGGCGTTTCCACGTAGCCCGCGCAGTGATGATGGAACACCGTCTTCAAACCAGCCTGTTCCCACACGGCACGCGCGACGAGATTGGCGCCGTCGGCAAATACTCGCCACTCCGCCGCGCTAAGTCCCATCGTCGGGGTGATGCGGCCCGCGTTACGCGTGCGTTCTACAACCGTGCCGTTGTTGTCGGCAAGGATCAGATACGGGCGTGGCTCGCTGGCCACCGCCGCGAGCAACCGCGCCGTCTTCACCGCAGTTTCGACACCGCCGGAATGCGCAGCGCGGTTCTTCAACTCAACCGGTACGAACGCGCCCAGCATCACCAGGCCACGCTTGACGAGTTCAGCCGCGAGCGCGCCGGGCTCGGTCGGCATGTAACCCCAATCGCCAAGCTCGGTGGCGGTGTAGCCGGTATCCACCAATTCATCGAGCATTTGCGCGAACCTGATCGGCTCGCCCTTGGCTTCTTCGAACTCCAGCATGCCCCAGCTACACGGAGCGTTTCCAACTTTCAGTTGCGCCATAGTCAGACCTCAGAACTTCCGGCTCCACTCCTTGGGCCAGCGTTCGATAATGACCTTCTTGTCGGTGTAGAACTCGATGGCGTCGCGCCCTTGCGCGTGCAGCGCGCCAAGAAAACTGCCCTTCCAACCACTGAAGGGGAAGTAGGCCATGGGCGCCGCCACGCCGATGTTGACGCCGACGTTGCCCGTGGGAACCGCATTGCGGAACTTGCGCGCCGCCGCACCGCTCGATGTGAAGATCGACGACGCGTTGCCGTAAGCGCTGCGTGAGATCATCGCGACGGCCTCGTCCACGTCGGCCGCGTGGAGCAGGCTAAGCACCGGCCCGAAGATCTCGGTTCCGGTCAACTCGCTTTCCGCGCGCACGCCGTCGAGCACTGTTGGTCCCACGAACGCACCGCCTTCGTAGCCATCGACTTTGATGCCGCGCCCGTCCACCAACGGCCGCGCGCCTTCGCCCGCGCCCTTCGCGATCAAGCTTTCGATGCGGTTCTTGCTCACCGGCGAAATCACCGGGCCCATCTGCACGCCGTCGCCCGCGCCGCAGCCGACCTTCAGACTCGCCGCCGTCGCCGCGATCGATTCGCTAAACCATTCGCGCGCTTCGCCGATAGTCACCGCCACCGACACAGCCAGACAGCGCTGTCCGGCACAGCCGAAGGCGCTGTCGGAGATGATACGCGTGGTAGTTTCCTGGTCCGCGTCCGGCAGGATGACGACGTGGTTCTTCGCGCCGCCCTGGCATTGCACGCGCTTCCCGTTGGCCGCTCCGCGCGCGTAAATGTAGCGCGCCACAGGCGTCGAACCGACGAAGCTAACGGCGGCCACAGAAGGATGATCCAGCAGCGCATCCACCGCTGTCTTGCCGCCGTGCACCAGACTGACCACGCCGCGCGGCAATCCGATCTGCTCCATCAGTTCGAAAGCGCGGATCGCCGTGAGCGGCACGCGCTCCGACGGTT
>CAZDIZ010000039.1:34246-38639 GCA_964505625.1 uncultured Solibacteraceae bacterium
TGCTCCATCAGTTCGAAAGCGCGGATCGCCGTGAGCGGCACGCGCTCCGACGGTTTCAGCACGAAAGTGTTTCCGCACGCGATGGCGTACGGCAGAAACCAGAACGGAATCATGGCCGGGAAGTTGAAAGGGGTGATGGCTGCCACCACGCCCAACGGCTGCCGGACCATGGTTTCGTCGATACCGCTGGCAACGTCTTCGAGATTGTAGCCCTGCATCAGAATGGGAATCCCGCAGGCCACTTCGACGTTCTCAATGGCGCGCCGCAACTCGCCGCGTGACTCCGCGAGCGTCTTGCCGTTTTCAAGCGTCACAATGCGCGCCAACTCTTCGAAGTGTTCTTCAAGGAGTTGTTTCAGCTTGAATAACGGCTGTATGCGCTCGCTCGCCGGCGTCGCGCGCCAGGCCGGAAACGCCGCCGCGGCGGCTTCGACGGCGGCCGCCACATCACTGGACGCGCCCGCGGGCGTGCGCGCCAGCAAGTCGTTGGTCGCCGGGTCGAAGACGTCGGTCGAAGCGTCCGTGGCGGCGGGACGCCGCCACTCACCATTAATGTAATTGCATACTTCCTGCAGAACCGGCACGAATCACCCCTTAGGAACCGTAATCTCGAAATGCCGCTCCTTGACCACGGCGGCTTCGTAGGCGGCGCGCGCTTTGCGGATGCTCTCGATATCGGAGACCTCGGAAACCGCCACATCCCACCAGGAGTTGTATCCCGGCACGCGCATCTCTTTGTCCACTTCGATCACCACGACGCTGGTGCGATCGTGTGACGCCATGGCCGCGATGGCTTGCTCGGCCTGCTCGTGCGTGGTGGCGCGGACCACGTGCGCGCCGAGCCCCTCGGTGATCTTTGCGAAATCCACGGGCACGTAATCGCCATCCAATTGCCCGCTAGCGCCTCGCCGGCGATAGTTGGTGGCGAAGCCTTGCGAACCGACCGCTTGCGAAAGCCCGCCGATGCTCGAGAAGCCGTGGTTGTCCAGCACCACGATGTTGATCTTTACGCCTTCCTGAATCGACGTCGCGATTTCCGAGTTCATCATCAGGAAGGAGCCGTCGCCCACCATCACATAGACTTCGCGTTTCGGATAGGCCAACTTCACGCCCAACCCACCGGCGATTTCGTAGCCCATGCACGAGTAGCCGTACTCCAGGTGATAGCCGTTCGGCTGCCGTGTGCGCCACAGTTTGTGCAAGTCACCGGGCAAACTGCCCGCCGCGCACACTACGATGTCCTCGGGCTTGGACAGCTTGTTAACCAAGCCGATCACTTCGCCCTGGCTGATGGGCGGACCGTGGCGCAGGGCGTAGATGCGATCGGTTTCGCATTCCCAGGCGTCTTTCCACGCGGCGATTTTGCGCGCGTAGTCGTCGGAAACGCGGAAGCCTTGGAGCGCCGCCGTGAGTTGCTCCAGCGTGACGCGCGCGTCGGCCACCACCGGCAGCGCCGCGTGTTTGAAGGCATCGAACTCGGCCACGTTGATGGCCAGGAACCGCACATCCGGATTTTTGAAGGCGGTCTTCGACGCCGTCGTGAAATCACTGAGGCGTGTGCCCACAATGATGACAAGATCGGCGTCGGCCGCCACCAGGTTCGCCGCCGATGTCCCCGTTACGCCAACGGCACCCAGATTCTGCGCATGATCGAACCGCAGAGATCCTTTTCCCGCTTGTGTCTCGCCCACCGGAATGCCCGTGCGCGAAGCGAATTCATCGAGCGCGGCCGTCGCATCGCTGAACAACACACCGCCGCCGGCGACGATCATCGGGTTGCGCGCCTGTCGAATCCATTCCACGGCCTTCTTGAGCAGCGCGCGGTCGGCTTCGGGACGCTGTATGTGCCAGACACGCTTCTTGAACATCTCTTCGGGATAGTCGGCCGCTTCGGCCTGCACGTCCTGCGGAAGCGCCAGCGTCACGGCGCCGGTCTGCGCGGGTGATGTGAGCACACGCATGGCTTCCGGCAACGTGCAGATCAGTTGATCGGGGCGATTGATGCGGTCCCAATAGCGCGACACCGGTTTGAAGGCGTCGTTCACCGAGACGTCCTGGCCGTGTTCGGATTCAAGCTGTTGCAGCACCGGCGCCACGTTGCGCCGCGCGAAGATGTCGCCCGGCAGCAGCAGCACCGGAATGCGATTGACGGTCGCCGTGGCCGCGCCGGTAACCATGTTGGTGGCGCCGGGGCCGATCGACGACGTGCAAACGTAAGTCGCCATGCGGTTGCGCGCCTTGGCGTACGCCGTCGCCACGTGCACGGCCGCCTGCTCATTGCGGCACAGGTAGAACGGAAAATCCGGATTCTGTTGCAGCGCCTGACCGATACCGGCGATGATGCCGTGGCCGAAAATACCCCAGGCGCCGGCGAAGAATGCATTCTCTTGCCCGTCACGTTCGACGTATTGATTTTTCAGGAATGCAACCAGGGCTTGTGCCATGGTCGCTCGACGTGTCTTCATACCTGCCTCCCCAGCGTGGATTCAGTTGAGTGCCGCGAACGCATCCAGATCGCGCCCGCCTTGGCTCTTGCACACTTCGACAGCTTGTTCGACGCTCAAATTGTTGTGGATGATCTGGCCCGCCGCCTCCGCCACCGCCAGCGGATCAGCGTCGCCCGGAAATAGAACATTGCGCCCTACCAGCGCACCGCGCACGTTGGCGCCGCTCGCGAGCGCGGACTTCACCTGGCTCAAGAACGGCGTGGGATCGCCCTGCGTTTCGCCGCCTAGCAGCAGAATGGGCAGCGTGGTCGCACGCGCGACAATCTCGTAGGAATCGCAGTACGGCAGCTTCAGCCACATGTAGCGGCTGCTGTCGCCGAGCGCGCTGGCGACGCTCACGATGCGAGCCAGTGCTTCGGCCGTCTTCACTACGCTCCAGCCTTTGTCGGTTCGCACCACCGGCAGCGGCTCCAGGAACGTGGGCAGACGCAGCGCGTTGGCTTCGGTGACTGCCTCTGCGCAAGCAAGCAACGTCTTGAGCGAAGCCGGATCGTCGTCGGCCATGCGCAGTAGTAGCTTCGCTCCGTCCAGTCTCCATGACACGCAAACTGATGGCGTTGGACCGGTGATCGGATCGTCCAGTTCCCAGCACGTTCCGGCCAGTCCACCGCGATTCAAGCTGGCGATTAGCAGCTTGCCGTCGAGTGCCGGTTTCGCACCCGCCGCGCGCAGGAACTCGTTCAACACGATCAGATCTTCCAGAATGTCCATGGTGGCCATCACGCCGTCCACCACGTCGCTCAGCATCACGCGTAGGATGCGCGCCAGAAAATCGTGGCGGTCGGCCATGGCCAACGCATCCGCTCCCGCCTTCACTACACGGCGCGCCGGATGGTCCGCCGCCAGGATGTTCAGCTTTCCGTCAGGCGCAAGCACTTCGCGGCGGGTGCGCCGCTGGGCGGCACGAAAAGAAAAATCCGGATCGGTAATCCGCGTGTCTGTTAGGCGGGCGATAGCTCGCGGTGGCAGGAACTGCTTGAACTGGATCGTGCTCATGATTAGAGTCCTCCGCGTTCGTCGGCGAATGCGAGTGCTTCGGCCTCGAACGGCATGAAGTTGGCACAGCCATGGCGGGTGACGACAATGGCGCCGCAGGCGTTGCCCATGCGCGCCGCGCGCCTCCAATCCCACCCGCGCAAATATCCGTAGAGAAATCCGCTGGCGAAAGCGTCGCCTGCGCCCAGAATGTTATAGACCTCAACTGGGAACGGCTCGGCATCAATGCGTTCGCCGGCCTTGGTGTAGATGAGCGTGGCTTCGCGGCCGCGCGTCATCACGAGCGCTTCCGGACCGGCTTCCAGCACGATGCCGATGGCCTGGTCGAGATTACCGGCGACGTGCGCATCGGAGATCTGCGAATGCTCCACCGAAACCGCGGCGCCTTCCCGCAACGCCGCCGCCTTGATTTCCTCCGAGGTACCGATAGCTACGTCCACAAGGCGTAATGCCGCGCGCGAAGTGACGCCGAACGCTCGCGGATCGTGCCATTGGTCCGGACGAAAGTCGAGTTCCAGTACGACCTTCGCGCCATTCGCGCGCGCCGCTTCCGCCGCGAACAGCGTCGCGCTGCGACTCGGCTCGCGGCTCAATCCGGTGCCGGAAATCACCAGCACGCGGCAGTCATCGACAGGCGCCGCGAGTACATCGTCAATGGTAAGCGCGATGTCGGCGCAGTTGTCGCGATAGTAGACCAGCGGAAACCGGTCCGGAGGTTCAATCCCCAGAATCACCGCGCTTGAACGCGCGCCCGGCTTCCGGCTCACAAAGCGCGTTTCCACGCCTTCCTGGTTGAGGAATTTGAGCAAAAAGTCGCCGACTGGATCTTCGCCCACGCCCGTCAGGACCGCGCTGCGCAAACCCAGCCGGCGAGTACCCACGCTGATATT
>CAZDIZ010000040.1:0-12005 GCA_964505625.1 uncultured Solibacteraceae bacterium
CGGGGTGGCGGGGCCGTCTTCCTTTTGCTAGATGGCTGTCCAGCCGCCGTCCACCAGGATGTTTTGGCCGGTGATGTAGCGCGCAGCGTCGCTGGCCAGGAACACGACCGGTCCTTTGATGTCCTCGCCCACGGCCATGCGGCCCAGCAGTGTGCGGCGCGCGTAGGCTTCGCGGAAATGCTCGTCCTGTCCTTCGCTCACGAATCCGCCCGGCGAAAGGCAGTTCACGCGCACGTTGTGCGGGCCGAGGAAGCTCGCCAGGTAGCGCGTGAAGTTGATCATGCCGCCCTTGGAGAAGGCGTAGTGCGCCGGGTTCGTCATTCCCGTGCCTTCGTAGATCGAGAAGTCCGGCCCCACGACGCCGTAGATGGACGCGATGTTGATGATCGAACCCGAGCGCGCCTGCTGCATCGGTTCCGACAGGATTCGCGAGGTGAGAAACAGACCACTCGAGTTGAGCGCCATGGTCTCATCCCACTGCTCGACTGTAGAGTGGCGCAAGTCGCCGCCGGCGCGCGCCACCGCGTTGTTGACCAGAATGTCGAGGCGGCCGTGTTGCCCGAGGATCGTGTCGCGCAGAGTGTTGATGGACGCCTCGTTGGTGAAATCGCAGGCAGCGCCGGTGGCGCGCAGGCCGCGCGCGTTGAGCGCCGCGGCGACTTCGGCGCAGTTGGCTCCGTTGCGGGACGCCGCCCACACCGTGGCTCCGGCTTCGGCCAGCGCTTCGACAATGTGCGCGCCCACGATACCCGCGCCGCCAGTGACCAGCGCAATCTTGCCGTCCAGGCGGAACATGCCGTTCACATCGCTCATCGAATCGCTCCCAACGCTTGCGCGCGAATGTCCAATCCCACTTGTTCGCTCCAAGCTTTCAGGATACGTTCAAATACCGGGCCGCCGGGCGCGCCGTCGCGCACAGCGATACCGTTGACGCGCGTGACCGGCGCCATGCAGTACGGCGTGGTGGTGACAAACATCTCGTCGGCGGTGATGGCGTCGTGCAGTTGCAGGTCGCGTTCTTGGAACGGGATGCCCAGTTGCGCGCACACTTCGATCACCACTTTGCGGCTGACGCCCAGCAGGATGTTGCGCGGCGCGGGCGACAGCACCACACCGTCCTTGACGATGAGCACGTTGGCGCCGCTGGTTTCGGTCAGGTTGCCGGAAAGGTCGAGCAGCAGCGGCATGGCCTTGGCATCCACCAGGTGCGCTTCCTGTTCGGCCAGCCACCAGTGCAGACGGCTGCGGTTCTTGATCTTCGGATCCACGCATTCCGGCGGAACGTGGCGCGTCGCGGGCGTCACCAGGTGCGCGCCTTCGGTGAACAAGTGCGCGAACAGGTGGAACGGAATGGGGAAGGTGTGTATGCAGAACGTCGGCTCGAGTTGCGTGGTGGCGGCGGCCGAGCCCGCGTAGACCGCGTTTTCGCCGGGCGTGATGAACCACACCACGCAGAGTTCGGCGCCTTCCGGAAGCAGCGCCGCGTTGCGCCGCACCAACTCCGCCGCGATCCGCGCGTTTTCGCGAGGGTCGAGCGGCACCGGAATGCGCGCATACCGGCAGCTTTCGTGGAAGCGGCGCACGTGGTCGTCCAGCCGGAAGGGTTGTTTGTGGAACGTGCGCATCAGGTCGGTGACTGTCGCGCCCAGCACGATGCCGAAATCGAAAATGTTGATGCGAGCTTTGGACGCCGGCACGAAGCCGCCGTCGATGTAGACAAGAGGTTCTTCCTGCATAGTTTCTACTCGCTCAGTAGCCACGCTCGGTTGAAGCGTGCGTAGCGGATCTCGCGTCCCTTGCGGTCGGCGAGGTCCTGTTGCCAGATGGCCACCACGACTCCGCCTGCGCTTTCCGCGATCGATGGATAAGATGCTTGGCGCCCCGGGCTCTCCGCGACAATCTTCGGGCGCGACCAACTGTTGCAGCCGTCACGTGACAGAGCAGCGGCCAGCGGATAGCGGTTGCGCGGCGAGTTGTCCCACACCACCACGACGTCACCCGAACCGCGCAGCCGCCACAGCGCCGCCGGAGCGTTGTGCCCGGTGAGCGGGCTGGGCAGCGGCTCCGACCACGTCTCGCCCCAATCGTTGCTGCGCGCTTCCCACAACCGTGTGGTGCCGCTGCGCATCAGAGCATAGACCTCGCCACCGTCGAGGATGACGTTGGCGGGTTCGCATAGCCCGTTGGTCGAATAGGGCGTCGTCTTCGGAGGACGCGCGTAGATGTCAGCGCCCGCGCGCCAGCTCTTGCCGCCGTCGGACGAGAACATGAAGCCGGACTTCAGATCCATCTCTCCTTCGGAGCGGGGAACCAGATCGCGCTCGCAGAAGATATCCCACGCATAGCCGATCGCCAGACGTCCGTCGGGCAGCTTGTGGCCCACGTGCACTTTCCCGACGGTGTATTTGCGCGGCTGCTTCACCAGCACTGGCGTGCTCCAGCTTTGGCCGTCGTCTTCGCTCGCGGTGAGCCAGGTTTCGGTCCGGACGATGCGGCCGGGTTCGGGTACCGTGGTGCTCAGCAGCAGGATGCGCCGGCCGTCGACGACGAAGTTGGCGTCGGCGTCGGTTTTGCCGGGATTGTCGATACGTGTGACCGGCGCGGACCAGGTTTTTCCGCCGTCCGCCGATTGCGCCGTCGTAATGCGCAGTTTGGGGTTGGGTCCGGCGGCCCACGCACTCCAGGCCGCGATGAGCTTGCCTGACGGCGTGGCGACGATGTTGGGCAGGCCGTTATGCGTGGCGGTGGTTGAGTCCGAAGCCGCCACGACTCCGGTTTCGAACAGCGGTTGTTCAGCGGGCGCGGCGGCCGTAATGCATGCCGCGAGAATCGGAAGCAACGACACGCGAAGGGTGATCATCACATGAATTCTCCATCCAACAGCGGACGGGCGCAACCCTTCCGTCACGCATCCTTTTCAAATGCGGTGCAAGGTGGTAGGATGCGAACGATGCGAGTTGTTACATTGGCGTTCTTCGTGTGTCTGGCGGTGCTTGGCGCGCCCGCGCGGACCGGGCTTCAAATCTTCTTTGTGGATGTCGATGGCGGGCAAGCCACGCTGATTGTGACGCCGGCGGGTGAGTCCATGCTGGTAGACGCGGGCTGGCCCGGTCATGACGCTCGCGACGCCAAGCGCATCGCCGCGGCGGCCAGAGAGGCCGGCGTGTCGCGCATCGACTACTTTCTGATGACGCACTACCATCGCGATCACGCCGCCGGAACGCCGGAGTTGCTCTCGCAGATTCCGGTGGGCACGTTCGTCGACCACGGTTCGAACACCGAAAACACCAAGCAGGGTACCGAGTGCGAAGCGCTCTACAAGAGCCAGTTGCACAAAGGTAAGCGCCTGATTGTGAAGCCTGGCGACCGCATTCCGCTCAAGGGCGCTGAAGTGATCGTGGTGGCGGCGCGCGGTGTGAGCATCGCCAAAGCGCTGGTTGGAGCGGGTCAGCCGAACGCGGCGTGTTCGGCCGCAAAGCCGATGGAGGACGATCCGAGTGAGAATGCCCGCAGCGTGGGGTTCCTGTTGAAGTTCGGCAAGTTCCGCTTCATCGATCTGGCCGACATGACCTGGAATACCGAGCTTGGCATGGTGTGCCCGAATAACAAGGTGGGCACGGCGGACCTGTTCCTGATTTCGCATCACGGTGCGAAGGTGTCCAACTCTCCGGCGCTGCTCCAGGCGATCAGCCCGCGCGTGGTGGTTATGAACAACGGCGCGCGCAAGGGCGGCGACGCAGAAACGTTCGAACGGCTGCGCGCGCTCTCCGGACTTGAGGACCTTTGGCAACTGCACTATTCGCTCGCGGCCGGCGCGGCCAACGGTGACGAACGCTTGATCGCCAACCAGGAAGAGAAGTGCCAGGGATACGGCATCGACGTTTTGGCAAACATTGACGGCAGCTTCCGCGTAATCAACCGCCGTAACGGCGTGAGCAAAAGCTACCCGGCGCGTAAGGGCTGAACGGTTTCATTCGCCCATGCTGCTCTCCAGTTCTGTCTACTTCATCTTCCTGGTTGGCATCTTCTTTTTGTATTGGGGTGCCTCGCGGTGGCGCGCGCTCACGCTCGCCGTGGTGTTGTTCGCCAACTACTTTTTCTACGCCAAGTGGGACCTGTTCTATCTGTTCCTGATTCCGGCGGCTTCGACATGCGACTTCCTGGTTGCGCTCGGGATGGACCACACCAAGCGTGCGTGGCTGCGGCGCGTGCTAGTTACCATCAGCGTCGTGATGAACCTGGGCATCCTGGCATCGTTCAAGTACATGCCGTTCCTGCTCGCGAATTACGCGCGCGTGACCGGAACGACGGCGCCGAACTGGCATTGGGTGTTCCCGCTGGGTATTTCGTTCTACACGTTCCAGGCGTTGACTTACACGATCGACGTCTACCGGCGTGACGCCAAGGCCACGTCGAGTTATCTGGCGTATCTGGCTTCGGTTTCGTTCTTTCCGACGACGCTCGCCGGGCCCATCACGCGCGTGGCGGCCTTGCTGCCGCAATTTGAGAAGAAGCAACGTTCGCTGGCAGATTCCGATGGCGGCCGTGCGCTGTTTCTCATCGGCATGGGGCTGATCAAGAAGCTGTTGGTGGCCGACTATCTGGCCGAGAACCTGGTGAATCGTGTGTTTGATTTTCCGAACCTGTACACCGGATTCGAAGTTCTGGTGGGCGTCTACGGCTATGCGTTGCAGCTCTATTTCGATTTTTCCGGATACACCGACATCGCCATCGGATCGGCGCTGCTGTTGGGCATCAAGCTTCCGGCGAACTTCAATTGCCCTTACGCCGCCACGAGCATTCCGGACTTCTGGCGGCGCTGGCATATCACGCTGTCGAACTGGCTGCGCGACTATCTGTATTTCTCGCTGCCCGGTCTGCGCTCGAAGTGGAAGGTCTTCACCTACACGAACCTAGTGGTGACCATGCTGCTCGGCGGGTTGTGGCATGGAGCAAGTTGGAACTTCGTGGTGTGGGGGCTGCTGCACGGCGTGGGGCTGGCGCTCACGCGCGTTTATCAAGTCTGGCGCGGCAATCCCAAGCCATCCACGCATTGGGCCGCGCGCACGTTGAAGGCTGTGCTGACGGCGCAGTTTGTTGCCTTCGCGTGGATCTTCTTCCGCGCTCCGGATTGGAACGCGGCCTTGGCCGTGATTGCCCGCATCGCCTCATTCACGTTTTCGACGGCGAACATTTCGACGCCGCTTGCGATCGTGTTCGCGTTGGCGCTCGTGGGCCATTACCTGCCCGTGAAATGGTATGAGCGTGTGCGCGACCTGTACGCGGCCGCGCCATTCTACGCGCAGGCGGCGGCGCTGATTCTGCTGGCGCTGTCGCTGCAATACGTCGCCGCCACGGGCGCCGCGCCGTTCATCTACACGAGGTTTTGAGCCATGGGACCGCTACCTCGCAAGATGACGCTCACCATCGCCAGCCTGGCGGCGATGTTCTTCGCACTGGATTACGTTCCGGCGCTGGCCAATTACCGCGTGCTCGACTGGCGCACGATTCCCAACGTGCTCGACTTTGTGCCGCGGCGTAGTTCCGTCACTCCGGCCGAGGACGAACAGAAACGCTTGCGCCCGGATCTGGATCAGGCGAGCCTGGGCATCACAGCGATCGACGATCCCGCGCGCAACCTGGACCGTTTCTACGAACGTCTCGAAGCGGTGGAGCAAGGCAAGCCCGGCGCCGTGGCGCGCATTCTGCACTACGGCGATTCGCCCACCACGGCGGATCAAATCACCGCCGATATGCGGATTCTGATGCAGAAGCGTTTCGGCGACGCCGGCCACGGGTATTGTTTGCTCGCCAAACCGTGGGCCTGGTATGAGCATCGCGGTGTGAGCATGCGTTCGAGCGGATGGCAGATCGATCCGGTGAACCAATCGACAATTCACGACGGCTTTTTCGGTTTGGGCGGCGTGAGTTGCCGTGGCGCGGCGGGCGCCGAGACTGTCTACACGCTTCGCGATGTTACACACACTCGCATCGAACTGGATTACCTGGCGACGCCCGGCGGCGGAACGCTGAGCGTGGAAGCCGACGGTGTGGAGATCGGCAAAGCGAGCACGGTTGGCGAGGCCGTCAGCGCGGCGCATGCGGGTTTCGCGATTCCGGCGGGTACGAGTAAACTGCGGATTCGCGCGGCGTCGGGCGGGGTGCGCGCCTTCGGCGTTTCGTTCACCAAGCACGGGCCGGGCGTAATCTACGATAGCCTGGGATTGAACGGCGCTTACATTTCGGTGCTGGCACGGTTGATCGGCCGCGAGCATTGGGCGCAGGAACTCAAGCACGCCGATCCGGCGCTGATAGTCATCAACTATGGGACCAACGAAACCGTGTATCCGTTGTTTGTAGATACGACCATGCCGAAGGAACTGCGCATGGCGGTGGAGCGCATCAAAGCGGCAGTGCCGAATGCTTCAATTTTGATCATGAGCCCCATGGACCGCGGCGAACGCGGCTCCGGCGGCGAGATTGGATCGCCCGCCGTGATGACGCGTTTGGTCGCCGGGCAGCATTCGATCGCCAGCTCGACCGGTTGCGCGTACTTCAACACGTTCCAGGCCATGGGCGGCGTGGGCACCATGGGCCGTTGGTATCAGGCCGAGCCGCGTTTGGTAGGCGCGGATCTGACTCATCCGATGCCGGCCGGCGCGAAGATCGTGGGCAACCTGTTCTACAAGGCTCTGATGAACGGCTATCACCGCTACAAGCTGCGCCAGATGCGCGCGCGGGCGAGCGCGAAGGCGGTGCACTAGAACATGCGTTTTGTTTTCGCGGCGATTCTGGTGTTGGCGTTGGCGTCAGGGCTGGCGGTAATCGCGCCATCGGACGCGGCCGTGGCGGCGGCAAAGAAGAAGACCAAGAAACGCAAAACCACACGGCGCAAGCCGAAGCCTGTCGCGGTGCCGGTGAGCCCGAAGGCGCGCGCGGCGGCGCGGGAACGCGTGGCGGACAAGACGGAGAGCGCCGCGTCCACCGCCATTGAGAATCTGGCGGCGCTGGTGCCGTTTTTCGAGCAGTTGTACCGCCATCAGAATGGCGAAATGGGCGGGCCGCTTCGCATTCTGCACTACGGCGATTCGCACACCGCCGCCGATGAGTGGACCGGCGCGATGCGCAACGCATTTCAAGCGCGCTTCGGCGATGGCGGCGCGGGATTCACGTATGCGGGGAAGCCGTGGCTCGGATACCGCAGACTGGATGTGCGCGGCGGCTCGAGCAGAGGCTGGCAGAGCGAAGGGCTGCTCGCGAAGTCCTCGGACGGGCGCAACGGCATGGGTGGCGTGAGCATCTGGACGCGGCGCCCGAATGAGACCGTTTGGCTGGATGCCGAATGCCGCACTATGGAGATTTACTATCTGCAACAGCCGGGCGGCGGCAGAATCGAAATCCTGGATAACGGCGAGAGTGTGGATGTGGTTTCCACCGACGGTGAAGACGGCGCTGGCTATCTGCACTACGACGCATCGCCCGGCTTGCATCGATTCGAAATTCGCACGCTGGATCGCGCCGACGTGCGCTTGTTCGGATGGGCCACGGAAAACGAACGCGGCGTCACCTACGAGACGCTCGGCATTAACGGCGCGCAGGCATCCATCGTGATGGGGTGGGACGAAGGTCTGCTCGATGCGCACGTAGCGCGGCGGGATCCCGCGCTGATCGTGCTGGCCTATGGCACCAACGAAGCCGGCAACCGCGACTATACGGTGGAGAGCTATCGCGAGATGTATTCGCAGCTTCTGGCGCGCGTCCGGCGCAGTTCGCCGACGGCGTCTATCCTGGTGGTGGGGCCGCCAGACCGCATGTACCGTTCGCGCGGGAAGTGGCTGCCGTATCCGCGCATCGGCGGCATCATCGAAGCGCAGCGCGAGGCGGCGCTCGCGGCCGGATGCGCATTCTGGGATCTACGTGCGAAGATGGGCGGCGAGGGCGTCATGCGCGACTGGATGCTGGCCGGCTTGGCGCAGTACGACCACGTGCATCTGACCGTGGCCGGGTATCAGAAGATCGGAGCGTGGCTGTTCGGCGATTTGATGTCGTCGTTCGACGCTTTTACCGGAGTGCGGGAGAAGTTGATTTTGGAGGAGAAGGCGAATGAGCCGCGAAGCGAAAATCCGTGAGATAGTAATGCGGTACGCCAAGAAGGGCGAAGAACCCGGTGTCGAAGACTCCTTGTTCGAATCCGGTGTGCTCGATTCTTTTGCGTTGCCGGATATGGTGTCGGCGATCGAGCAGGAATTCGGCGTGAATATTCCGGATTCGGACTTGAACCCGAGGAAGTTCGATTCTATCGCGCGCATCGACGCGTATCTGGAAGCCAAACTATAGCCGTATGGCCCACATCAAGGCATTTGGCGCGTATTTGCCGGAGCGCGTGGTTCCCAACGCCGAGATGGCGGCGCTCGCCGGTTGCGAACCCGAGTGGATCGCCAGTGTGTCCGGCATCGAGGAGCGCCGCTTTGCCGCGCCCGATGAAACCGTGGCGGACATGGGCGCGCGGGCGGCGGAAGACTGCCTGACGCGCGCAGGCGTGGCCGCATCGTCGCTCGGCGCCATCCTTGTCGCCAGCGGTTCGAGCGAGCGGCGCTTTCCCGGTCCTGCCGCGCTAGTGGCCCACAAGTTGGGACTCGATAGCGTGCCGGCGCTGGATGTGCCGATGGCGAGCGCGGGATCGTTGTTCGCGTTGGCGATGGCGGCGAACTTGTCGGCAAGTTGCGGTGATGTGCTGGTGGTGGGCGCTGAGAAAATGTCCGCCGTGGTGTTGGGCGAGCCGGTCGATAAAAACACCGCGATTCTATTCGGCGACGGCGCGGGCGCGTGCCTGGTGGGCGCGGGCGACGGCCCCGGCCGAGTTGTCGCGAGCGTGTTGCAAAGCGACGGCGCTTTCGCCGAGAGCCTGCGGTTGGAGTTCGGACAAACGCTCGCCATGGACGGGCGCACGGTGATTCTGCAAGCGTCACGAAAGATTCCACGAGTGATCCAGCAAGTGCTTGAAAAAGGATCGCGCGCGGCGGCGGACGTTGAAGTCTTCGTGATGCACCAGGCCAATCGCAATCTGATTGTGCGCGTAGCGCAAGCGCTCGGTGTGGCCGAGGAGAAGTTTTACACGAACATTCGACGCTATGGCAACACGTCGTCGGCATCCATGTTGATCGCGGCGTGCGAGTGGTGGCGCGACAACGGATTCCGCCCCGGCGCAGGCGTGGTGTTCGCTGCGTTCGGTGCGGGCTTCCATTGGGGCGCCGTCCTGGTGGAAGGGTAACGTTCGCCCGCTACACCGCGCTCAGGCCGGGCCGGTTCAGAATGCCGGTGTTCATGACTCCGCCCCGGATGGTGAACACTCCCGGGAAACGCGCTTCCCACGGTTTGTTCGCCGCCGGGAAGTACTGTCGTGCGTTGGCTTCAATGGCTGCCACGGTGGGAATGTGCGCCGCCAGCCCCGCCGAGTGAATCAGCGACGCTCCCGGACAGGTGAGGTCCTGCACGCACAGAAACATTTTGAACTTCCGCGCGGCGGCGGCCATCAGTAACGCCTGTGTCTGCCCTTTGCACGCTTTCAGCGCGGCTCCGGTGTAGCCCATCTCGCGCGCGAGCAGCAGGCTTTCCAGATCGGTGAGCGATTCGTCGATCACTACCGGGCGCAGCTTCGAAGCTTCATGCATCACGTTCGTACGATGCGCCTTCAGATCGCGCGCCGTGGGCTGCTCGATGTATTGAATACGATCGAAGCCCGCGGCGGTCTTGGCTTTCACTTGTCGCAGAAAGTCGAGCAGATAGCCGACGTTGGGACACTTCTCATTGAAGTCGAGTGAATAGACCCAGCGCGAAACACCGCGCGAGGCCTGGACAGCACTCGCGACGCGATCGACGCGCACCACGCGCTCGACGTCCCACGCGAGATCATTCCCGTTGAGTTTGATCTTCAGGTGCGTGAGGCCGTCCGAGCGAATCCACTCGGGCAGCGTTTCGGGTAGGCCGTCGTTGAGCCGCTTGGTGATGTCGGAGTCTTCCAGAGGATCGAGCGCGCCGATCAGGTGATAGAGCGGCATGGACGGTTTCGGCGCGGTCGTTGTGTAGCGGTCCAGATACTCGCCCTTGAACTCCGGCGTCAGGTAGCGCGACAGGTCGTGTCGCATGAACTCCTTGCCGTAGGTGAGGTAGCAGTTGCGGCCGTGCAGTTTTCCGTAAGCGTCGTGTATAGCTGCGTCGAAGGCGCTGGCCACCACCAGCGTGGCCAGTTTCGGGATCGGTGCGTCGAGCTTCAATTCGGCCGACACGCTGGCCGCGGCCTTCAAGTACTCCGGTTCGAGCGTGATGTTGAGATCCACCGGATGGCCGTATTCTTTGCAACCGCCCGTCACAGGCGTGAGCCGTTCGGCGAGCGAACGCATGGCCTGGAGCGTCTTTTCAGGCCCCATGGTTTTCGACGGGAACGACCAGACGTTGCCGAGTGGCATGGACCCGAAGCCCTTGGCTGTGCGCCCGGCGCGCGTGCGCACCACGCAATCGACGTTCAGCAACGTGGACGTGTCTATCACCGCGCCGCCGAATTTGAGCGGCGTGCGGAAACGGTAATGCTCGAAACTGTGTTGGATTTCGGCGACAGCGGCTTCGTTGTCGCGCGCGGCGGCCGTCACGACAAACGGTGCGAGGGCCGCCGCGAAAGCTTCTCGGCGTGTCACTTTGTTCATGGAGTTGTCTGCCGGCTAACTGACTTCGGGTGTGACCGGGTTGAGCCGGTCCCTCAGCTTGATCAGCAAATACAGGAACACAAACAGCCCGGCGGCGAACGCGCAGAGTTCCCACATGTGCGCGCGCAGGTAATCGAGAGAGTGTTCGCCCACCTTGGCGCCCAACCACGCCATTCCGAAGTAGCGCGGGATGCGTGCCAACAGAATCGTGAGGGCGAACATGAGCGGCCGAACTCCCAGCGCGCCCGCGCACAGCACGAAGACTTTGGTGGGAAGTGGAATGGGCACCAGCGCCGGAATGAACACCGTCAGCAGGCCATAACGCTGAAACCATCGGCGCAGCTTCATGGCCTTTTCTGACGAGGCCTTGCGCTCGAGGTAGGCTTGGCCGCCTTTCCGCGCCAGGTAGAACAGCACCATGTTGCCCACCACGGAACCGATCACCGCCAGTGTGGCGGCAAGATAAGCGTTGGATGGATCCAGGACCGCGATGGAAACCAGGAGCAGGTCGACGCCTTCGGGCAAAGGTACACCCGCCGAGTCGATCGCGGCCAACAACACCACGCCTGCCGGTCCCCAGCTTAGCAGCGTCTTGAAAATCTGATGCAGCCTGCCCTCCACCGCGCGCCAATGCGCGAACCGTACTATTCTAGCCGAGATTCGTTCAGAGATGGCAACTCAATCGCCGAGTAGGCGTACTAGTTCCGCTTCGTCGATGACCGTTACCCCCAGCGTTTGGGCCTTCTGAAGCTTCGATCCGGCTTCGGTGCCCGCCACCACGTAACTGGTTTTCTTGCTGACTGAGCCGGTGACTTTGCCTCCGGCGGCCTCGATGCGCGCGGTCGCTTCCTCGCGCGTCATCGAAGGAAGCGTGCCGGTGAGCACGAACGTGCGGCCGGTGAGTACTCCGCCGGTTTTCCTTTTGACTTCGTGTGTAAATACCAGACCCGCTTCGCGCAGCCGCTTCACCAGTTCGTTGTTACGCTCTTCGCCGAAGAACTCGACGATGCTCTGGGCCACTTTCGGACCCACTTCCTCGGCCTGCTGCAACGCGTCGATGTCTGCTTCACGAATCTTGTCCAGGCTGCCGAACGTGTCGGCCAGGATCTCGGCCGTGCGCTCACCGACGAAGCGAATGCCCAGGGCGCACAGCACGCGGGGCAGGGGGGCGCGTCGCGAAGCGTCGATGTTGGCGAGCAGCTTCTCGGCCGATTTGCGGCCCATGCGCTCCAGGTTGGCGATCTGGTCGAAGCGCAACTGGTAGAGGTCCGCCACGCTTTCAACCAACTTGCTCGATACCAATTG
>CAZDIZ010000040.1:12105-13343 GCA_964505625.1 uncultured Solibacteraceae bacterium
GGTGGCGCGCGATACCGTGACACCGCCCACGCTCACCGGGCGCAGATGCGCCACCGGCGTCAGAGCGCCAGTGCGGCCCACCTGCACTTCGATGTTTTCGACGACCGTCTCTTCCTGTCGCGCCGGGTACTTGAAGGCGATGGCCCAGCGTGGCGCTTTCGCGGTCCAGCCGAGCGCGCGCTGCTGCTCGATGGAATCCACCTTGGCCACCACGCCGTCGATTTCATACGGCAACTGCTCGCGTTCGGCTTCCATTTCCTGGCAGAACCGGAGCAATTCTTCGATGTTCGCGCACAGGCGCCATTTCGGGTTCACCTTGAAACCCATCTGCTGGAGTCTCTTGAGCGACTCTGAGTGGCTGTCGCTGTGCGGCGCGCCGTCGACCAGTAGAAAGTACGGATAGTAATCGAGCCTGCGCGATGCCGTCACGGACGGCTCCAGCATACGCAGGGAACCCGCCGCCGCATTGCGTGGGTTGGCGAAGCGCGGCTGGCCCTGCTCGTCGCGCTCGATGTTCAGCCGCTCGAAGGCCTTCCGATTGAGAATCACCTCGCCGCGAACTTCGAAATTCTTCAGGTCGCCTTCCACACGCAACGGCAGCGAACGGATGGTGCGCGCGTTCTCGGTGACGTCCTCGCCTTCCTCGCCGTCACCGCGCGTAACCGCCTGCGCGAAGACCGCGTCGCGAAAGTGCGCGGCCATCGATAGCCCGTCCAACTTCAGCTCGGCCACGTAGCGAAATTCGGCGCCCTGCAACAACTCACGCACACGGCGATCGAAATCGCGCAATTCGGCCTCATTCAGCGCGTTGTCCAAACTCAACATGGGCGAGCTGTGGCGCACCTTTACAAAGCCCTCGCGCGGCGCGCCGCCCACGCGCTGGGTTGGTGAGTCGACGGAAGCGTATTCCGGATGCGCCGCCTCCAGTTGCTGCAATTCGCGCATCAGCGCGTCGTATTCGGCGTCACTGATCTCCGGTTGATCGAGTACGTAGTACTGATACTCGTGGTGCCGCAACTGTTCGCGCAGTTCCTGGATGCGTTTGATCGCTTCACTACCCATCGGCGACTATTATAAGAAGGAAGAGGCCGAGCGCGTATCGCGACATACCTGAAGGCAGTCATCATCTATAACCCGGTTGCCGGCCGCATCAAAGGCAGGCGCATTGCCCGTCTTCATCGCACCATTGATGTTCTGGAGCGCGCGGGGCATGGTGTGCGCGCGGTTGCGACCGAGGG
>CAZDIZ010000040.1:13443-17531 GCA_964505625.1 uncultured Solibacteraceae bacterium
CGCCGGATCGCGCTGGGTGTGTTGCACGCCACGGGCGCGCCCGGACCGCGCTACTTCATGTTGATGGCCGGCGTAGGCGTGGATGCGGCCATCGTGCAACACCTAAACCTGAATTTGAAGAGGCGCGCCGGAAAGCTGGCTTACTTCGCCAGCGGCATACGTCACATGGCGCGCCGCTTCGACGAGTTTGAAGTTCAGTGTGCCGGTGAACGCCGCCGTGTTTCCTGGGTGCTCGCCAGCCGCGTGCGCAAGTACGGAGGCGACTTCGACATCGCGCGCCGCGTGACGCTTCTGGACGATCACATCGAAGCTGTGCTTCTGAATGGACGCGGCATCGTGCGTTATATTCCGTATCTGGCGGCGATGTTGGTGGGACGTTTGCAGGCATGTGGCGGCGCGGCCTTCGTGGACACGACGGCCCTGGAGATGAATGCCGAGCCGGGCGTCGAAGTCCACGTGCAAGTGGACGGCGAAGGCGCCGGAACATTGCCTGCGCGAGTGGAACTGGCGCCGGACGCGCTGACGCTGTTGGTGCCGCCCGAATACGGGCAACGGTAGCGACACATGGATCAACTGACGCACGCACTGGTGGGAGTGATGCTGTCCCGGGCAGGGCTCGGCCGCACGGCAAGAGAAGTTCGATGGATCCTGCCGGTCGCGGCTGTCGCGCCGGATCTCGACGTGGCGACGCTACAGCGCGGAGCACTCACCTATTTCGAGATCCACCGCGGTTTCACGCACGCGCTGTTGTTGGCGCCGCTCATGGCGGCTCTCGCCGTGGCGTTGGTGTGGGTGTTTCAGAGGCGACGGTTTCGTTGGGGATACGCGTATCTGGCGGCGCTGGTGGGAGTGGCGAGTCACCTGGCGCTTGACTGGACCAATATTTACGGCACGCGCTTCTTTCTACCGTTTTCCGAGCAATGGGTTGGGCTCGGAATCTTCAACGTGGTGGACGCTTGGATCTGGATGGGGCTCATCGTGGCCGTGGTTGGGCCATTTCTGGCGCGCCTGGTGAGTTCCGAAATCGGAGCGCGTTCGAACGCCGCCAGAGGTTACGCCATCTTCGCGCTGAGTTTCATCCTGGTTTACGGTTTCGTCTGCTGGACACTGCACAACCGCGCCGTAGCAGTGCTCGAATCGCGAATCTACGATGGAACTGCGCCGTTGCGAGTGGCTGCCGCGCCGAATCCGGTGAATCCACTGCGGTGGGTAGGGGTGGTGGAAACATCGAACTTCTTCACGGTGCATCGAATGAATCTGCTCAACGAATTCGATCCCAGCGCCGGTAAGCTCTACTACAAACCCGAACCCAGCGCAGCCCTGACAGCCGCCCAGAATATCCGCGAATTCCAGGAATTTGCCCACTTCTCGCCCTTTCTGCTCTGGAGGGTGTTGCCGGACGCCGGCCCCGCGGGAGCGACGCGAGTCGAAGCCATGGACCTGCGCTTCGGAACCCCCGACGATCCTCGCTTCGTGATGTCGACGCTGCTCGACGCCAACCTGAAGCCGGGCCTGACAAGATTCTTCTACGACCGTCCGAGAAACTAACCGTCTGTCTCCTGCCTTCTGTCTCCTGTCTCCTTTGAAGTGCGACCATAGGCAGTATGGAATGCCCCATGTACATCGGTGGGGAGTGGCTGTCGACTCCCGACCGTCAGATCGTTGAGCTTCCTTACGACGGATCGGAGGTGGCCACGGTCTTTCGTGCCACGGCCGCGGAAGTTGAGCGCGCTGTTGCAGCGGCGCGCACCGCAGCGCCGCTCATGCGCGAGATGAGCCGGGATGAGCGCGCGGCCATCCTGCGTCGGGCTTGCGACAAGATGCTCGCCGCGCGCGACGAATTCGCGCTGGCGGTTTCGAACGAATGCGGCAAACCTATTCGCGAGGCGCGCACGGAAGTGGACCGCGCCGCGCAGACCCTGCTGTTCGCATCCGAGGAAGCACATCGCCTGCAGGGTGAAGTGGTGCCCATGGATGCGGCGCCCGCGGGCAAGGGCCGTTGGGGCATGACTGTGCGGGAGCCGCTGGGAGTGATCGCCGCCATCACGCCGTTCAATTTCCCTTTAAATCTGTCGACGCACAAGATCGGACCGGCCATCGCCGCGGGCAACACCATCGTGCACAAGCCGGCTTCGGCCACGCCGCTGAGCGCGCTGCTTCTGGCGCGCATTTTCGCCGAGTGCGGTTTGCCCGCTGGCGCGCTGAACGTTGTTACGGGTCCCGGCGGCCTCATCGGCGACATGCTGGTTACGCACAAGGATGTCGCTATGGTGACATTCACCGGCAGCGCGGAAGTGGGCGAACGCATACGCCGCATGGCGGGCATGAAGCGCGTGACGCTGGAACTCGGCGGCAACGCGGCCGTGATTATCGACGAAGACGCGGATTTGGACGCCGCGGTGCCACGCTCGGTGGTGGGCGCGTTCGCGCATTCGGGGCAGGTTTGCATTTCGGTGCAGCGCGTGTTCGCGCATCGCAAGATACGTTCCGCGTACGTCGATCGCCTGGTCGAAGCCACGCGCAAATTGCGGATCGGGCATCCGCACGACGCTTCCACCGACATCAGCTCGTTGATCACAGTGGGCGAAGCCGAGCGCGTGGAGTCCTGGATCGGCGAAGCACGCCAGGCGGGCGCCAAGCTACTCACTGGCGGCGCGCGCCGCCGCGCTACCGTCGAGCCGGCCATCCTTACCGATGCACCCGCGTCGCTGCGCGTGTGTTGCCGCGAAGTGTTCGGGCCCACGGTGGTGGTGAACGAGTACGAATCGCTCGACGACGCAATTGATCGAGTGAACGATTCCGACTACGGCTTGCAGGCCGGAATCTACACACGCGACATGGAGAAGGCCTTCCGCGCCGCGCGCCGCATACATACCGGCGGCGTCCACATCGGCGAAGTGCCCGCCTACCGCGTGGACCAGATGCCGTACGGAGGTGTCAAGCTGAGCGGCATGGGCCGAGAAGGTCCGCGCTACGCCATCGAAGAGATGACCGAAGTGAAGCTCGTCACCTGGAAGGCGTGAGGAACGTCCAGATCGGTTTACACTGATCTCTTGATGAACCAATCTCGTTTGAATGGTGTGCTGGTTTCCGCTCTGCTGTTTGCATTGAGCGCTAGCGCTCAGACTGCGTCTCTGAAGGTTTCGAATCTGCGGTCGGAGTATCGCACGAATCCCGCGGGCGTTGATGCCGAGCGCCCGCGCTTGAGTTGGGTGCTCGAATCGGCGCGGCGCAACCAGCGTCAGACCGCTTATCACGTGCTGGTGGCGTCGAGCCAGAGCCTGTTGCAAAACGGCAAGGGCGACCTTTGGGACAGCGGTAAGGTCGGTTTCGGCGACAGCATTCAGGTGGAGTATCGCGGCAAGCCGCTCACTTCGCATCAGCGCTGTTGGTGGAAGGTGCGCGCGTGGGGCACTGATGGCGCGGTGTCGGCTTGGAGCGTGCCGGCCGAGTGGTCCATGGGTATCCTCGCCGCCGGCGAATGGAAAGCGCGCTGGATTTCGCGCGATGCTCCGAACGCGCCCGAGACTCCCGCGCCACTGTTTCGCAAGCAGTTTCAGATTTCGAAGCCCGTGCGGCGCGCCGTGGTGTACGCCAGCGGGTTGGGCTTCTTTGAAATGCGCCTCAACGGCACCCGCGTGGGCGACCGCGCGCTGGAACCGGGGTGGACCAATTACCGACAGCGCATCTTCTACTCGACCGAAGACGTCACCGCGCTGCTGGGTCCCGGCGCGAACGCTGTGGCCGTCATGCTCGGCAACGGTATGTATAACGTCACCGGCGGACGCTACGTGAAGTTCAAAGCTAGCTACGGCGCGCCCGCGCTGATCCTGCATTTGCGGATCGAACACACCGACGGCACCGTCACCGTCGTTTCGACCGGTGAGGATTGGAAGACCGCCGCCGGGCCCGTGGTCTTCAACTGCATTTTCGGCGGGGAAGACTACGACGCGCGCCTCGAACCCAAAGGCTGGGACCGCGCGGACTTCGACGATTCGCAGTGGCAGCACGCGAAGGTGGTCGCGGGTCCGGGTGGCCGTCTGATTGCCGCCAGTGCGCCGCCCGTCAAAGTGATGCGCACGTTCCCG
>CAZDIZ010000040.1:17631-27355 GCA_964505625.1 uncultured Solibacteraceae bacterium
GCGCGTCGAAGGGCAGTTCCTGCACGCGGACGTCGAACGTGTGGGATCGTTCAAAACATCGAGCGAACTGGTGAACCAGATTCACCGCCTCATCGACATGTCCGTGCTCAGCAATTTGCATAGCGTGCTCACCGATTGTCCGCATCGCGAGAAGCTGGGATGGTTGGAAGTGGCGCACCTGATGGCGCCGTCCATCATGGCCAACTACGATGCCGCCGCCTTCTACGCGAAGATCGCTGACGACATGGGTCAATCGCAAACGTCCGACGGATTGGTCCCCGACATTTCGCCCGAGTACGTCGTCTTCCGCCGCGGTTTCCGCGATTCGCCCGAGTGGGGCAGCGCCTACATCATCGCGCCGTGGCTGGCATACCAGCGTTACGGCGACCGGCGCGTGCTCGAACGCCATTACGAAGGCATGGCCCGCTACGCGCGGTACCTGGGCGAAAAGGCGGAAGCGAACATTGTTTCGCATGGACTGGGTGACTGGTGCGACATCGGTCCTGGCTCGCCGGGCGCTTCGCAACAGACGCCCGCCGGCGTGACCGGCACGGCGATCTATTACTGGGATCTGCGGATCTTAGCCGAAGTGGCGCGAGTGCTCGGCCGGCGCGAAGACGCGGCGCGTTACGGCGACCTCGCGCGGGATGTGCGTGCGGCCTTCAATCGCCGCTTTCATCGCGGGGCGCCAGTCGGCTACGCGAGCGGTAGCCAGACCTCAAACGCCATGCCGTTGGTGCTCGGATTGGCCGAACCAGCCTGGCGCGATCAACTGCTCGACAGCCTGGTGGCGGATGTGCGCGGTCGCGGCAACTCAGTCAGTTCCGGCGATGTGGGCCATCGTTTCCTGCTGCGCGCACTGGCTGAAAACGGGCGCTCCGACGTGGTTTACGACATGGTGTCCAAGACCGACACGCCGGGTTACGGCTATCAGATCAAGAAGGGCGCCACTTCGCTCACCGAAGCCTGGGACGCCAATCCAAATCTCTCGCAGAACCACTGCATGCTCGGCCATGCCGAAGAGTGGCTCTACGAGTTTCTGGGAGGCATCGCCCCCGCGCCCGGCGCCGTCGGTTTCGACAGGATCGTCTTCCAACCGCAGCCGGTTCGGGGTATCGATTGGGCGGAGACCACCTACCGTTCGATTCGCGGAGAGGCTGTGTGCCGCTGGCGCAGGGAAGCGGGCGGATTGCGGATCGAAGTACGCGTTCCCGTGAACGCCACCGCGAGCGTCTACCTGCCGGCCACGAGCCGTGCGGATATCACCGAAGACGGCGCACGTTTCCTGCGGGCCGAACCGGGACGGATGGTTTACGAAGTGGGATCGGGCAGCTACCGCTTCAGCGTGCGCGCAAGTGGGGCCTACAAGTAGTCGAACAAGCTGGTCTGCGGACGTTTGGCCTGTGCGGACAGCGCGGCGTCGCGGTGCGTCACCGCCTGCGAAAGCTCCAGAATGGCTTCGGTGATGTCGGCGTCCTGTAAAGTGCTCAGCGTGGTCTTGTACTGCGTCTCGAGCTCCGAACTCGAATTCACAGCCGCCTCGACGGTCTTCTGGACGCTTCCGTAGTAGGCCAGTTGCGAGTTCAGATAATTCTGCGCCGTGCGCATGCTCTCCATGGCTGTTTCAATCGCCGCCGGATCGTTGGCTTCCATCGCCAGACGCAGATCATTCACAGTCTGGAACACGTTCAGCGTGGCGTCGGAGTTGTCGAAGATGTCCGCCGCTGTCTTGCTGTAAGCGAACGTGGTGCCGCTTGGATGCAGAGCTTGGCGTGTGGCGACAGCGCCATCGTAGACGCTCACTCCGTGCACCTGAGTCAGGTCGACGCTATAAGGAGCCGTCTGGTCGTTGTCGCCGTGGAAGATGTAGCGCCCTTCCTGCGACGTGTTGGCGAGCTGCACCAGTTGCCCGAACAGGCTTTCGACCTGATCAGCGATCGCCAGGCGTGTGTCGGCCGTCTGCGTTCCCGTGGCCGCTTGCGTGCCCAGAGTGTTGATGCTCTCCATCACGGTGACGGCGTTGCTGAGCGCTTGCTCGGCTATGTCGGTTTCCGATTGCACGCGCGACAAGTTGCGGCCGATTTGCGAGGCCCGGTCGAGATTGGCGCGGATGGTGAGGATGTTACTGACTTGATCGGGGTCGTCCGATGGAACGTTCACCCGCAAACCGCTGGTGATCTGCTGGGTGGCGCGTTGCGCGCGATCCAGGATCTTGTTGTAAGCGGTCAGGAACCTCTCGCTGTCGGCGTTCAGTCCTTGTATCATGGCATCCTCCCCACACCCGGGCTATTGCAGCATGGTCATCAACGTGTCGGTCAATTCGTTCAACGTGCTGACTAACCTTGCGGCGGCTTGGTAGGCCCGTTGATATTCGATCAATCGCGCCGCTTCCTCATCCAACGAAACGCCGGAGATGTTTTCGCGTATCGAGCGTGCCTGCGCCAGCAGTCCCTCTTGCGTGGTTTGGTTTAGCTTGGCCTGCGAGACATCCCGGCCGATCTGGCCGGCCAAACTGCCGTAGAAACCCGCCAAAGTGAAGCCGTCGATAACCGGCGTCTGCCCTAGTTCGGCCAAGCTCACGATATTCTCGTTGCCGCCGGCCGACGATGGGGGCGACGAGGACAACTGAGTCGCCGTGATATCGGTGACCGCTAGCGAGGCGGCTTCAGTTCCGACATCGCCATATGTGAACAGCGGATGCTGATCGGCGGGGTCCAGACCCGTGGCCAGAATTCCGTTCACCTGATCGGCCGTGGTTGCCGCCAACTGGTTCAGCGCGTCCAGGTACTGTGGGATCTTGGTGTTCTTGACTTCGATGAGGCTGACCAGACGGCCGCCTCCGATCTGATCGGTGATGTCGCGGTCCTGTGCGTCCAGAATGCGGATTTCCTGGTTCGATACGGCCGCCTTGACGTCGTATTGACGGTCTCCAATCAGCATCAACGTCTGTCCGCCGATGAACAGCGTGTAGGATCCGTCGTCGGCCCTGAGGGCCGTGTAGTCCACGTATTCCGACAGTTCTTCGAGCGTGGAATTGACCGTCGCTTCCAGACCCGCGTCACTGGCGCTCTCGGCGTTGCTTCGCACCTGCTTGTTATAGTCGAGCACCTGCGCCACCAGGCGGTTGATGTTGCCCACCACGCTGGTGGCTTGCGAGTTCATATCCGCCGATGCCTGCATCAAGCCCGCGGCGGTTTGGTTGAAACTCTGAGCCACGACGTCAGCCGAATCGATCACGCTTTGGCGCGCCACCGAATCGTTGGGCGCGACGCTCCAACTGGAAACGCTTTGGAAGAATGCGCTCAGCGCACCGGGAATGCCGCTGGCCCCGGTGGCGTCAAACAGCATTTCGACGCGGCTCAGGTCGGAGGACTGCTGGGAGTATTGTCCGTTGGACCCGGCGTACTGCCGCACCGTGCGCTCGGCGTATTCGTTGCGCATGGATTGCGTTTCGCCCAACGACACGCCTCCGGGAAGCCCTGTTTCGATGTTGAACGGTTCGGCTATCAGCGATTGCCGTTGCTTGGCGTAGCCGGGCGTGGAGGAGTTGGCGACATTGTTTTGCACCACGCTCAGACTGCGTTCGAACGTGCGCATGGCGTTGGCCGACGACAGCAGACTCGCCATCAGGTTTCCCATCGCTTATCCCTCCACCGCCAGCCGCGTTCCCGGGTTCCAGGGCCCCGTCGCGCCGCTCGGCGTGTAACCTGTCGTGGCGGCTGCCAGGATCTGTCCCAATCCCTGATAAAAAGCCGCCGCCCCATCCACCAGCGCCGCTACCTGGTCCAATTCGCGCCGGATCTGTTCCAGATCCCGCCGCGCATGTTGTTGATCGGAAATCGGAGCCGTTCGCATGGCCTTCTCGAACTGCTCCAGACATCCGATGGCGTGCTCCAAGCGAGGACGGCACCGGTCGTACGTCTCTAGGTTCGGCGACCGTAGTAGCTGCCGTACGGCGCCAAGCTCCTGGCGCACGTCGGCGGCGAAGTTCCGCCGCTCGCTGGTTGGTTTCATATTGCCGGTTGAAATGCCGCCGAAATCATCGCGCGGCTCACCACCATGGCGTCCACCTGATACCGCCCCGATTGAACGTCCATGCTGAGTTGCTCCAGCTTCTGGGCATGCTGCGGAGAACCCATAGTTGCCAATCCGAGCAGGTTGCTTGCCAAACTGGATATCTGGAAGCCGTCGGAAGCGCCCGACGTCTGGCGACCCGTTTCAGTTTGCTGCCCCCCACTAATGCTGCTGGAGGACTTGCTTTTTCCGATTCGCGTTTCTGCCGTATCTACGTGATTTTGTTGGTTTATTCTCATATCTCACGAGACCACACTTGGCATATCGACGCCCTAGAACCCCAGTTACAGGGAGTAGGTAGAAAAACAGCTAGGGGAGATCCTTCAGTGGGACCGTTACGGAAACGTCAGCGCCTTCCTCGAGTGACAATATTTTGCCTTGCCCAACCGGCCAGGTCATGGGGTGCGCTTCCTCCAGCGAGAAGCTGCTCAGCAGTTCATATCGGCCGGGCGCCAGGCCGCCGAAGCGGAAATCTCCGCTGTCAGTGGTACGCGTACGCACGATGCCGCCAAGCCGGCTGCGCAACTCGGCATCCAGCGGGTACAAGCAGACCGGAACTCCCGCGGCAGGCCCGCCGCCATCCGCTAGAACCTTCCCGCTGACCGCCCCCGGCGTCGACCGCAGGGCCAACGTCAGCTCGCGTTCCTCGCCCGGGCCCAAGGAGAACTCGTAGCTATTCTCGCCGCTGCGGGCGTTGCCGTAGGAGGCGACATAGAGTGAAGGAGGTGTCATCGTCCCGATCTCCCAGCGGCCGGGGCTGAGCGTCAACGATGCGCCGCACGACAGCCGGCGGAGTTGGTCGTCCAGCGGTTCGCGCCGGCGCACGAAAGTGGACACGCTTTCGATGTCCCGGCCACCACGCGATTCGCAGCGCAGGCGCACCACCGGAGACGGCACTAGTTGCACGTTGACCATGCGGTCGCCGGAACTCATCTCGACGCGCAGGTAGGCCGAGTAAGCGCGCTCGGCATCGGTGGACTGCGCCATCAGATCATAGGTGCCTGGAACCAACTGCGGAAAACGGAAACTGCCGCCCGGGGCCACTTGTGCCGTGCGGAGCCCCGCGTCGGTTTGGAGCGACACGGTGGCCGGCACGGGGCCCGAGAGCGTTCCGCCGAGCGCGGACAGCCGTCCCGGGATCGGCTCGATGCGCAGGCCCGCAGCCTCGTCGTCCAGGGCCACCGCCACCGTTCGGGCTTCGCTGGCACGCAGCGCCTGCCCCAGATAGGTGGGTAAAAGCCCTTGCTGGCCTTCCAGTTCGCGCGCTTCACTGCGGACGTAGTACGTGCCCGGCTCGAGGTTGGAAACGCGGAAAACGCCGCGGTCGTCGGTGTAGGTGCTGGCCACGAACCGGGGCGGCGAACCGGCGCGGTACACGCCGACTTCGAATTCGGCCAGTCCCACGCGGTTCTCGTCCTGAACCTCGCCGGTTATCACACCGAGCTTACGCATGCGTATGTCGGCCGTGAAGCCTCCGTCGGCGGTCACCACCACCGGCGTCCCGGATTTGGCTGCGGCGCTTTCGCCGAAGCGCGCCGTGGCGAAACCGCGCCTTTCGGCTCGCAACAGGTAGGCGCCCGCCGGCAAGTTGGCGAATTGGAACGCGCCGGCCGCGTCGGCAAATGCCGAACGGTTGACGTCGGAGCCGGAGCCGGGAGCCGATTCGATGGTCACGCGGCTGCGCGCCAACACCCGGCCCGACCGGAATTCGCTGACCGTACCGGTGATGACAGCGGCCGCCGCGGGGGCTGCCAAGGCCAACCAAACCCATGTCTTCACAAGGCGATTGTACCCGAGCCGGCCGTACCGGACGGCATGGTGCAACCGCATGCGCGGGGGTGGAACCCCCTAACAATTCCTAAAGCTCCCCACGTTTAGTACCGATGAAATACTCAGCGTGGCTCTTGTGAGGAGATCCAATGGCGGTTGACGTACTAATCGTGGATGATTCGGCGGCGATTCGAAAGATTCTGCAACGGGTTCTGATGCAGGCGGAAGTCCCGTTGGGACAGGTCTTTGAGGCTGGAGATGGACTGGAAGCCATCGAGACGCTCAAGACGCAGAGCGTCAACCTCATTCTGAGTGACATCAACATGCCTAACATGGACGGAATTCAACTACTGGGACAGATCAAAGCCAACGCGGCATGGCGCAATATGCCGGTGATCATGATCACCACCGAAGGCAGCCAGGCGAAGGTCATGGAAGCCGTCCAATTGGGCGCCGCAGGCTATGTGCGCAAGCCCTTCACGGCCGAGCAGATCAAAGAGAAGTTGGTCGGTCTCATTTAATAACGTCTTCATCCCTTTTTGAGGTGGGCAAATTGACGGACACGCTGGATCAGGGAAAAATCGTTCAGGCTGTTCGGGCCGCGACGGAAGAAGTCTTCACGACCATGTTGGGTCTGGAGATACAGGCCGGTGAGCCTTATGTTGAGACGAATACGCCAGGGCCTTCCGATGGCGTTGCATCGCTGGTGGGGTTGGCGGGTCCCTGGACCGGAACCGGGAGTATCTACTGCTCGGCGCCGTTTGCCTGCAAGATCTGTTCCCAGTTTCTGATGACGGAATTTCACTCGGTGGACGAGGAAGTGCTGGACGCAGTGGCGGAACTGGCCAACATGATCATCGGAAACTTCAAGAACATGATTGAAGTCGAAGTTGGACCTCTCATGCTAAGCATTCCGACGGTTGTGTTCGGCCGGAACTTCACCACCCGCAACTTGGGCAAACATGAGTGGACGGTGATTCCATTCCAGTGTGGCGACGAACGCCTGCTGGTACAAATTTGCATGCTTCCCAACCGTGAAAAAGCGCACGGACTACGTTCTGGATTCTGTCAATTGCATCCCGTCCAGAGCTGATTGGCGGACCATCATGGGCGCGACTGAACCGGTATCAATGCGCGGTGAGAACTGGGATTGTTTACCGGCCTCTCCGGCCAAGTACCTGACCTTTAATCTTCACCGAATGCCGTTCGCTTGCGCTATGGATAGCGTGTGCGAGGTCATGGGAGTGCAGCCAATCTTGCCGCTCGCCGGCGCTCCTGTTTTCGTGCACGGCGCGATCCTGGTTCGTGAAAAAGCGATCCCCGTAATCGATCTGCGGGTCATGTTGGGGCTTCCGGCGCGGGTCCCCAACCGGCGTAACTGCATCTTGCTCGTAACGCTGGGGCGCGGATTGCAGGCGGCGCGAGTGGGCCTGATTGTCGACAGTGTGTCGGAAGTGGTGGAAATCCACGCGCACGAGATTCGCGAAAATCCAGAAGCATCCAAGTCCGAACGAATTGGCTTGGTGGCTGGAACCACGCGCATTCGCGGCCGTCTCACGCGCCTGATCGACGTAGACGTATTGCTCACCAGCGAAGAGCGCACCACGCTCATGTCGCCGGCGGCCTAAGAAAAGCCGCTACCCGGCGTTCCGATTCGGCCGGCTCCAATAAACACGCGCTGCAAGCGTATCGCCGCGAAATTCCCTGGCTGGGATCGTCTCCCCCACCGTTACCAATGAGAACTCTCGCGTCACCGCATTGGTGTGGAAGTTGCCGAGGTGTGCCACCTCTTTGGGGGAGTTCACTCCATCGGCCGAAATCGGAAACACGATTCGTTCGCTTGCACGAATGAGCCGCAGCTTGCTCAAGTCCACTTGCGCGGCAAACAGCGGCGCGCGCCAACGCATCACGTTTATGTTGGACGCATCCTTGCGTGTATAGACCAGCCACAATCCGTCGCTGTGCGTGAGCCAGCGCTGTTGTGTGGTGGAAAGCGTGAGCGGTTCGCCGTTGTCCCAACACCAGGGCTGAATCGGCTCCCATTTCAGACCGTCGGTGGACGTGGTCACGTAGCCGCGGTCGTCTTCGGCGCGAATGGTCATGTAATAGCGTCCCGCCGCCACGGCGAGTGTTGGTTCGAGCAGGCCTCGCTTCACCGCCAGACGAAGTTCGTTGCCGGTGCGTTGGATCTTGAGCGTTTGGCCGTCGAATGAGCACAGCGCGCTGCAGACGGCGCGGTCCATGCGACCGAGCGGTCCGTAGCTAAGCGACAACAGGATGTCGCCGTTGGCCAGTGTTACGCGTTGCGAACAACCGCTCGTGTAGATGGCGCTGGCATCGGGGTTATCCCATTCAAGCTTGCGCAGCGGACTCCACTCGCCCTTGCGGTTGCGCACGACGTACACCGGCCAACGCTTTTCGCTTGGTCGAGTCAGCTTGCCGTCTTTGTAGTAGACGTTGTGCGCCATGGCGAGAATCGAGCCGGTTGGCGCATGATACTCGGGGACCGTGTCGCAGGAACCCTCTTCGACACCGTCCGGGTGTGTCACACGGCCCATACCCGGAATAGGTTTTGGATCACTCCAACTCTTCCCTAGATCGCGCGATTCGGACCAGTGCACCGGTCCGAAATAGTCTGAACCGCTGATGGATTGCAGCGTCATCACCAGCGCCGGCTTCGGGCCCGGAATCGCGCAGACGCGCGGATGGAACCATATGGTGCCGCCGCCGCGTCCGCGCCAGATGACCTGACGCTCAATGCGGCGGATGGACAACGGTTCGGCCGCTCCAGCCAATGTCGCGCAGCACGCGCCGAGGAATTCTCTTCTTGAGTTCATGTGTTTAAGCTCGCAGGCCCGCTTCGGTCAGCATAGCCTTAAGGGCGTCCAGATCGCGCCGCATGATTTCCATGAAGCGCGGCATGGGCAGCGTGGACGTCTTCTGCCCCGAAGCGGCCGAGCCCAGTTCGTCGTACTCCATGTGCAATTGGATGGGGCCCTGAAAGCCGCCTTCCTTGAGCATGGTGAAGAAGCGCGGGAAGTTGACCATGCCGCGGCCCAGCGCGCACCAACCGGGACGCCATTCACGGCGCGCGTTCTGTTTCCAGACGAAGTCCTTGACCGCGACGCCGCGCATATACGGCAGCAGCAAGCGCGTCGAATTGATCCAGCCACCGTAGCCGCCTTCGACCACCGCGTGGCCCACGTCGTAGTTGATCGAGACCGCTCCGGGTGCAATGTCCTTGATCAGCAGGTAGAGGTCCCACATGGAGGCGCCCACCTGATCGAAGCCGGAGTGCGTGTGGTACATGGCCACCACACCGTACTGCCGGTTCATCGCGGCCAACTCGCGTACTCTCGGCTGCATTTCTGCCAACTGCTCGCGTATGTCGCGTTTGGGATCGTAGCGCAGGCCACCCCAACGATACAGTTTAATGCCGGCAGCTTTGAGCGCCTTAAGTACGCGCTCGACATGCGGAGTGGCCGCGTCGGCAATCGCGGTGGTCACCATGGGCAATGCGAGGTCGGCCTTCCGGATGATATCGAGAGCTTTGGGCAGATCTTCTTCCACGCGCTCGGGCTCGACATGGCCGCCGGTCCGCACGGTCAAATCGATGCCGTCGTAGCCGAGTTCGGCGCACATAGCGGCGGTCTCGGCGACTGGTGCCCAATGGAAATGCTTCGAGAACGCACAGATGGGCAGTTTCATCGCGTTCTTATCCTTGGCCGGCAACGCTGCAACAGAAAGCGCCGCCACCATCTCGCGCCGACTAATCGCGTTTGGCATCGGGTGTCCCCGAAACTCAGTGTAGCTTGCGGTAGAGCAGGAGCGCCGAGGCTGGCCGGGTGGGGAGCGTCATTTGGATGCCTTCGGTCGAGAG
>CAZDIZ010000040.1:27455-38388 GCA_964505625.1 uncultured Solibacteraceae bacterium
GGGATGCCGCTCAGGTCGTAGCCTTTCTTGGAGGGCTGAGGGAACAGCGAGAAGGCCAGGCCGCTCGACATGCTGCTGCGCAGTTCATAGTCCGCGCCGCGCGCGAGGATGCCTGCTCCCGTCGAACTCAATGGCACCCAGAAGTTCAGCCCATGGGTGTGGCACTGTTTGCCGGTGTTCTCGTTCGGATAGTCCGTGCGCCACAACGGCAGGCTGCGGCGCAGCGATTCGATGTCGATGCGGCGGCCGCCGCTGGCGCAATTATCGATGGCCAGTCCCGGGTGGCGTCGCAGCAATTCGTCCCAGAACGCGTAGAGCCCTTCGATCCAGCGAATCTCGGTGATGCCCTGACGGTCCGGCGCGTCAGCGGCGCGCCAGAATTCGAGTGGCGCGATGTTGGCGTCGTGGCGGTACCAGTCGATGCCGTACTCGGCAATACGCGCGGAGATGAAATCGGTGAAGAATCGGCGCGCGGCCGGATCGCCCAGATTAAACAGACGGTCGTTTTCGACGATCTGGTTGCGATAGCTTTCGTTCGTGACCCACATGGGGTCGGCTTGCGATGTGCCCCAGTTGTAAACGCGCCGAGCTTTGGGTACTTCAAGCAGCCATTGCGGATGCTCACGGTGCCAGGGCGTACCTTCGCAGACGCGCTCAGGTTCGAACCACAGCAGGAACTTCATGCCGGCGGCGCGAGCGGCATCGCTGACGGGCTTGAAGCCTTGCGGATAGATGTCCCGCTTCAATGCCCAATTGCCGGGGTTCAGGTGCCAGCGCCCTTGGCCGAACCACTCGGCGTCGATCCAGTAAACGTCGATAGGCAGGCGGTGCTCGGCGATCTTCGCGATGCTCTCTAGATGCACGGCAGCGGGCGTGGCGCCCCAGTTGCCGTCGGCGAGCGGCACATCGACGGGCGCGCCGTTGGCCATCGGCCGGGCGTGTTTCATGATGAAGCGCCGCAGCAAGTTGTGTCCGCGCAGGCGATCGCCTTTCCAATTGAGCGTGACGATGCGCGGGGTGCGTATCTCCTCACCAGGATGCAGACGCAGGTGCGTCAGCGCCATGCCGGCGGTAGCGCGAAACTCGGGGCCCTTCTCGCGCGCAAAGGTGGCCGCCCACTCACCGCTCCAGCCGATGGCGATGACGACACCTTCGCCCGGCTGAAACTCGATGTTGAAGAACGGCATGAAGTCGCTCGACGAACGTCCTCCGCCGGCGTGCAGTGCGAGCGTGCCGGTTTTGTTGAGCGCGCGGCGCAGCGGCATGAAGTCATCGCGCGAACACACGGCGCCCTTGGCGTAGTGAATAATGGGGTCGCCCGACGGCGCGGTGAAGCGTGTATCGAGCGGCCAGACCTGCTCGATGATGGGCGTGTCGCGGTCGCCGTTGTTGCGGAACCGCACCAGCCACTCGGTGGCGGGGAAGTCGGTGTAGCGCGTCACCTCAACACGCACTTCGAGTTTGGTTGCCGGATCTTCGTAGATGAGCTGGTCCGGATTGACCGTTTTCTCACGCCATGTGGGCAGCAGATCGGCGGAGTTCTTGCCGTCGTAGACAAACGAGAACGGAGGCGCGGCGCATGCCGCGAGCGAGGAAACCAGAAGGTACAACGCTAGGCGGAACATGGGTATCGACGTGAGAGTATCACGCCGGTAGCCACCACCACCACACACCCGATGACGTTGTACCAGAGGAAGGAAATGCCGGTGAACCAATGCGCGGCGAAGATGGCGGCTTCTCCGGCGAGCACGCCATAGAACGCGCCGCGCGCATCCACGCGCGGGAAATAGAACGCCAGGATGAACACGCCCAGCATGCCGCCGTAGAACAGCGACCCGAGCATGTTCACGGCTTCGATCAGGGACCCGAGCCTGCGCCCATACTCGGCCGTGATGATTGCATAAATACCCCAGAACGCCGTGGCCAGGCGCGACACGGTCAGGTAGTGTACATCGGAGGCGTCCTTACGCAGGTGGCGGCGATAGATATCCACCACCGTGACGGTGGCGAGCGAATTGACTTCGGCCGAAATTGTGGACATGGCCGCCGCGAAGATGGCCGCCATCACCAGGCCGACCAAGCCTGCGGGCATGTAGCGCGTGACGAAGGTCAGGAAGATGTAGTTGGTGTCGTTGGGCGCGCCGCCTCCGGTTTTCTCGACCAGCGTCGAAGCTTGTTTGCGCGCCACGTCTACCGCTTTCAGCGATTCCTTGTACTGCGCGAGACTCTGCGCGCCGCGCGCATCGTCGCCGGAATGCCGAGCCGTGATGAACTCGCTCGCTGCCTGGCGGCGGGCTTCAAAGGCCGCTTGGTAGCGTGTATCGAGCGCCTGATATTCACCTGGCGCTACGTGTTCGATGCGCTGCAGTTCCACGGGTTGGAAAAGCACGGGCGGCTTTTCGAAATGGAAGAACACGAACACCATCGCGCCGGTGAACAGAATGAAGAACTGCATGGGGATCTTGGCTGCGGCGTTGAACAGCAGGCTCAGACGGCTCTGCGCGATGGACTTGCCGGTGAGGTAGCGCTGTACCTGGCTTTGGTCGCATCCAAAATACGCCAGCGCGAGGAACGTGCCGCCGATCAAGCCGCTCCACAGGTTGTAGCGGTCGTTCCAATTCACCGTGGTGGTGACGGCGTTGAGCTTTCCGGCGGCGCCCGCCAGATACATTGCGTCGATGAGAGAGACATTGCCGGGAAGCAGCAGAATCGCGGTGACCAGCGCCACGGCGAGTCCCGTCATCATGATGAGCATCTGCTGGAAGTCGGTCCACGTCACCGCTTTGATGCCGCCGATGACGGTGTAGGTGATGACGAGCGCACCCATCGCCACCGTGGTCAACCGGTCCGGCCAACCGAGAATCACGGTCAATACGATAGCGGGCGCATAGAGCGCCATGCCCACGGCGAGCCCACGCTGGATGAGGAAGATGAAGCTCACCAGCGCGCGCGTGCGCGCATCGAAGCGTTGCTCCAGATACTCGTAGGCAGTGTAGACGCCGGCACGGTGGAAGATGGGCACGGCCGTCGCCGCCAGGATCACCATGGCGATGGGCAGTCCGAAGTAGAACTGCACGAAGCGCATGCCGTCGACGTAGGATTGGCCGGTGGTTGAAATGAAGGTGATGGCGCTGGCCTGCGTGGCCATGATGGAGAGCGCCATCGCGTACCAGGGCATGGTCTTGCCCGCGAGCAGGTACTTGTTGACGCTATCGGAGCCGCGGCCACGCCACAAACCGTAGCCCACAATGAAGACCAGCGAACCGGCCAGCACCACCCAATCGAGCGGTCTCATCGTGTGAAGGCCTTCGCGAAAAAATAAAACAGCAGGATCAATGCCGCCAGATAGATCAGCACGGCGGCATAGACTCTCGGCCATTTGCCGAGAAACGGAGGCGGCTCATCGGACACGGCGCGCTGACGTTGCGGTTCGTTCATGGCGCCACCTTTCCGGCGCCGATCAAGTTCGCGAAGATGCGAAACGCGCCGGGGACGCCCGCGGGCAATTGCCGGAACCAGGAGTAGCCCGTGAAGATGTATGCGCCTTTGCCGTAACGTGTGTAGAGCGTGCCACCCTGGCGCGGCGGCTCGCCCGGATCGTGCGATTCAAACAGCGGTTGATAATGCTGATCCCATTCGGAGGCGAAGTAAAGCCCGCGCTCCTGTACCCAGCCGTCGAAATCGGAGGGCTCAATGCGATTGGGCGCGGTCAGCAGCGGATGATCGGGGCGGAGAAGCGTCACCGGCGCGTCTTCCACCGAGACGCGGTCGCGGCTGATGCGAATGGGATACGGTCCAATGTGATCGACGGCGCGCGGATCGCCCGCCAGGAATCCACCTTCGAGTACGTTGTACTGCACCAACAGTGTGCCGCCGGCCGAGACGTAGGCGAGCAGGCGCTTCTGGTTGGCGCGCAGGTCGGCACGCACATTGTAGGCGCGAATGCCGGTGACAATGGCGTCGTAAGCGCCCAGATCGCCGCCAGCGAGATCATCCGGCGAGAGCAGCGTCACACGGCAGCCCAACTGTTCGAGCGCCTTGGGCACTTCATCACCCGCACCCATCACGTAGCCGATGTTCTTTGCTACGTTGCGCACATCGGCGCGAATCAGCTCCGCCACCGCCGGCGGAAACAGCGTTCGCGGCGGAATGTGATCGTGCTGGATCGTTTCGTAGCCGACGCCGATTCCGTTACCGTCGACCAACGCTGTAGCGCGCAGCGTGCCGCGCGAAGCGGCGGCTGGCGGTTGAATGTCGAACGTGACGGTGGTCTGCTCGCCCGCCGTCGAGAGTTCGAAGTTGCGCGAAGCCGGCGTCGCGGTCCATCCTTGCGGCAGACTCAATCGGATTTCGCCCGCAGCTCCCGTTGCGCGCACGGCTTTCACGCGCACTTCAGCGCGTCGCGAATCAGCGTTCGGAAAGAGCATGTGCGTTTCGCCGAGATGCACGGCGACGGGCGGAGCCACCACCAGCGGGCGTGTCAGTTCGCCGCGTACGCGATCCACCCAGCGGTACACCACCGGCCGCGTGTATTCGATCACCTCGGAGTCCACGCACAGTTTGAACCGCGCACTCAATGCGGCGGGACTTTCGGCTTGTCCCACCAACTTCTGATCGGCGACGGTGTAAGCGCCCGTTCGCGGCGGCTCTGCCAGCCAGTAGGGCTGCGTGTAGGGCCGGTGGGCGGGCACCTTCCAAACGGCGTTGCGTGTGACCACCGTGTTGTAGGCCAAATCGGATGGAGCGGAGGCCGTGGCCGGCGACGCGCCGTTGAAGGTGACGTCCACGAGGCTCATGGGAATGCGCGAACGATTGAGCGCCGTGGCGGTGAGCTTCAACTCCGTGCCCGGCACGGCTGTTTCGCGTTCGGCGGTCGCGCCCAGCCACAAGCCGGCGGCCAGTGCGATGGCGTGGTCAAGTTCTTCGAGCTTGCGCGCGGTCCAAGCATCGTCCAGACGCCGCATGGCGCGGCGCGCTTCGAGAAGCAGCGGGACGATCGTCTCGGGAGTTTCCGCTTTAAGCGCATGGGCGGCTCTGGCAAGCAACTCACCGACTTCGGCTCCGCCCTTCGCGCGGCGCCACGTGAGGTCGATGCCGTCGAAGATGTCTTTTGATGCCGGATCGCCCGCAACGTGCACCAGGTAATTCTGCGCGGCGCCTTTTCGCTCCGCCGCGCCGAAGCCTTGCGTGCGATGCATGCTGCGCGCCATGCCGCCGATTTCGGTGTAGGAGAATCCGAGCACCGGATTGTATTCGCCAATCTCGGCGGCGAGCCGCGTCTTATCGTCAGCCGAAGCGAAGGCGTTCCACAGCAGGCGCTTCGCTTGCCAGACTCCGGCGTACTTCAACTGCTCGGGAAAACGGTTGCGGTCGGCGGCGGCGGTGAACGCTTCGCGCGCCAGCATGGCCGAAGCCTGGTGATGTCCGTGCCCATCACGACTGGTTCCGGAAAAGCGCAGCGCGATGACGTCGGGTTGGAATCGGCGGATGACCCAGACCATGTCGGCGAGCGTGGTGTCGTGGCCCCAGAAGCGCAGCGTTTCCTCGGCGGTCTTCGAGTAGCCGAAGTCAATGGCGCGCGAGAAATACTGTTCGGCACCGTCGATGCGGCGCGCGGCCAGCAGTTCTTCCGATCGGATCAGCCCCAGCCGCTCGCCCAACTCCGTGCCGATCAAATTCTGGCCGCCCTCGCCGCGCGTGAGCGACAGATACGCCGTGCGCACCAGACGCCCGCGCGCGAAATAGGCCATCAGCGCGGTGTTTTCATCGTCCGGGTGCGCACCGATGTAAAGCACGCTGCCCAATACCTGCAGCTTGTCGAGCGCGATACGTAGTTCCGCCGTGCCGGCCAGGTTGCGCTGGGCGAGCGCGAGCGAAGCGGTCAGAAACACGTACGCGAGAAGCGTCGCTGTGCGTCGCATGTCGAATGAGTGTGAGTGACGAACTTAGTCTTCGTGCATCTGCTGCGCCAGATAATTCTCGGCGCCGATTTCCTGGATCATGTGCAATTGCGCTTCGAGCCAGTCGATGTGCGTCTCTTCGTCAGTAAGGATCTTCTCGAACAGGTCGCGCGAACCGTTGTCGCCCACTTCGACGGCGGTCTTGATGGCGTTGTTGAGCCGGGCCACGGCGGCCACTTCCAGAGCCAGGTCGTTCTCGATCTGCTCTTTCACCGTCGCGCCGATTTTCAGCGGGAACAACTCGTTCATGACGGGCGTGCCTTCGAGCAACAGGATCCTCTCGATGAGCGCCTCGGCATGCTTCATTTCGTCGATGGACTCTTTTTTGGTGTGATCGCCGAGCCGCTTGTAGCCCCAGTTGTCGCACATCTCGGCGTGCAGGAAGTACTGATTGATGGCGGTCAACTCCGCCTTCAGCACTTCGTTCAAGTAGGCAAGTACCTTCTCGTTTCCGCGCATGCGGGAGCCTCCTCCAGAGTAGACTTACATTCTAGCAAGTTGGATGATCGGCACCATCCGCCGGGCGCTTCAATTACGGGGCTCATGCGGCGGCTGTTGCATAATAAAGTCATGAATTGGTCGCGATTACCGCGCTGGTGGTTGGTCGCCGTATTGTGTGCCGTGGCGGCGCACGCGCAGGTGATCGAGTTCGAGTCCGGCGGTCTGAAGTATCAGACCCTAACCAAAGCCGGCGTCACGGTGATGTTCGCGCATCTGCCGGCGAACTTGCGCGACTACGCGATTCTACAGGTGGCCATCTCCAACGGCAGTGAGATGGTGCAGAGCGTCCGCCCGGAGGACTTCATCATTCAGCGTGGCGAGGACTCGGGGTTGCGTGCGACGGGCGCCGAAGCCGTGGTGACGGGGTTTCTGACCAAGGCGGGCCGCAACGATGTCATCAAGCTGGTTACCGCATACGAGATCGGGCTCTACGGCATGGAGCGTTTCCACAGCCCCAGCGGCTACGAGCAGCGGCGGCAGGCCGCGCTGGCGGAAGTCTCGTCGGCGAAATTGAAAGCCGCGGCGGCGGCCTCCGCCATCGTGCTGATTCCCACGCGGCTACGGCCCGGCCAATCCATCGACGGCGCCGTGTTCTTTCGAACGGTCGCCAAGTCGCTGGGCCCGGCGAAGCTGCGAGCGAAAGTGGGGCAGAACGATTTCGAGTTCAAGATCGAAGCGGCTACGCCCTGACCGGGCGGAGTGGCGCGGTCTGCTAAACTGTTCCTTTTCGCACCACGCATTCTTCCGTGATAGACCTCCACACACATACGACGGCTTCCGACGGAGCGTCATCTCCGTCGCAATTGATTGAGGAAGCACGCGCGGCGGGACTCACCGCGCTCTCCGTCTGCGATCACGACACACTGGCGGGCAGCGAAGCCGCCGCGGCGGTGGCGCGCGAAGCGGGTCTCGATTTCATCGGCGGCATCGAATTGAGCACGCGCTTTCGCGAGAACGGCAAGCCGCGAGGACCGTCCATCCATTTGCTCGGCTACTTTCCGAACGGAGCGCCGCTCGCGGAGTTTCGCGAATGGGTGCTCGAATTGCAGGCGCAGCGCTACCAGCGCAACGCGCGGATGATTGAACGGCTACGAGCGCTGGGCGTGGATGTCACGCTGGAAGAAGTGAGCGCGCTTTCCGGTGGACTTCCGGGGCGTCCGCACTTCGCGCGCGTGCTGCTTACCAAGGGCTACGTGCCGGATTACGAGTCCGCGTTTCGCGAATATTTGGGCGATGCCGGCCGTGCCTACGTCCCGCGAGAGTCGCCCGAAGTGGGCGATGCCATCCGGCGGATTCACGAAGCGGGTGGTGTCACGTCTCTAGCGCATCCGGTCAGGCTGAAGAAGTATGGTGCGCGGTTTGGAGAATTCGTGACGCGCATGACGGGGTTGGGCCTGGATGCGATCGAAGTCTACCACTCCGAGCATTCCGCGACCGACATCGAGGAGTTCCGTGCATTGGCGAGCGCCCACGGTTTGCTGCTGACGGGCGGTTCGGACTATCACGGTGATTTGAAGCCCAACGTGCATTTGGGCATGGGATCGACCGAGCATTGCCCGATCCCGGGCGAGATCCTCGACGCGCTGCGCGCCTCAGTCCGGCCGTGACGCGGTCACTTCCGCGCGGCGTCTATCCACGGTGAGTACTGCGCCCTTCTTCGCGAAATCCGCGCGCACGTAGCCTAACGCGACAATGCGGTCCAGTGCCGGTGAATACGCGGCCGAGGTGATGTTACCCATCTGTGTTGCATCCGATAGCAACGCGGCGCCCGGTGTGGGTGCGCCGCCGCCTTCGACCTCCAAACGCACCAGCAGACGATTGACGTGGCCGCGAGCGCGAACGCGCTCGACGATTTCCTGGCCCAGGTAGCAGCCTTTGTCGTAGCTGATCGCCTTCGCAATCTGCGTTTCCTGCACCAGATTCGCGTCGGTGATGTCCTCTCCGTAGCGCGGACGCCCATTTTCCAGGCGCACCACGTGCACGGCTTCGGGCGAAGCCGCTGCGATGCCCGCGGATTCGATCCGCGCAATCAGGTCTGTCTTTTCGTTCGCAGGCGCCAGAATACGGAGGCCCGGCTGCCCCGTGGCGCTCAGCGCCGCCACGATGTCCGCTTCCCACGAGCAATATACGAACGGTGACGACGGCACGCTCGCGCCGAGTCCAGCCAACGCTTCAGCCGCGCGCGGCCCTTCGACGGCGATAGCGCAATAAGCGCCGCGCGCGTCTTCGAGCGTGACGTCGTCGGCGATGATGTGTCTGTCCAGGTGGGCGGCGAGCGCATCGGCGGTTTCCGGTTCCGTGTCGATCAGTATGTGATCTTCCGCGCTGAGCAGGTTGGCGTCGCCCAGAATGCGCCCCTGCGCGTTCAGGAACAACGCATAGCAGCCTTCACCCGGCCGCAGCCCCTCGATGCGGTTGGTGGTCATGGCGTGCAGCAGGCGGGCACGGTCCTCGCCGCGTACGAGGATTCTTCCGCGCGCGGAAAGGTCGAACCAAGCCGCATCCTCGCGCAGAGACACGTACCCAACCGGCAGGGAGGTTTGCATAGTGAAAGTATACAATCGTCCTATGATCCTGGAGATTCTGCCGGTGGGCGTGTTGGCCTGCAACTGCTCGATATTCGGCGATGAACAGAGCCGCACGGCCGTCGTGATCGATCCCGGCGACGACATCGCGGACATTCTGGCATTGGTGGCGCGCCATCAGTTGCGCGTCGTGTCGATCGTGATCACGCACGCGCACATCGATCATATTGGCGGCGCGGCGAAGCTGAAGAAAGCCACCGGCGCGCCGGTGTTGATGAATGCGCTGGACCAGCCGATTTACGATCACATCGCTGTGCAGGCATCCTGGCTGGCCATGCCCGCTCCCGAGCAGACCACCATCGATACCGAGGCGCGCGAAGGCGACGAATTCACGCTGGGCGGCACGAAGTTCGTGGTGCTCGAAACGCCCGGGCACACGCCCGGCGGCATCAGCTTGTGGATTCCGGAGTTGAACAAAGTGGTGGCGGGCGACACGTTGTTCCGCGACAGCATCGGGCGCACGGATTTGCCCGGCGGAGACAGCCGCGCCATTCTGTGGTCGATTCAGGCGAAGCTGCTCACGCTGCCCGAGGACGCGGAGGTGATTCCCGGGCACGGAGCGCTCACCACCATCGGCCGCGAAAAGCGATACAATCCTTTCCTCGAAGGACTCTGAGCGGGTCCGTTATTCAGTATTCTGGTGAATGATGAACATCCCACAGTGGCCTATTGGCGGCGAGCGCGAATTGGAGCTGTTGAAGGAAGTGCTCGACAGCATCCAATGGGGCGGATATCACGAGTTCATCGGACGCTTCGAGAAGGCGTTCGCGGCTTTCCAACATTCCACTTACGGCGTGACTGCCGTCAATGGAACGGTAACGCTCGAGATGGTGCTCGACGCCGTTGGTGTGCGGCCGGGCGACGAAGTCATCGTGCCGGCGATCACGTTTATCTCGACGGCGACGGCGGTGTCGCGCGTGGGCGCTACGCCGGTCTTTGTCGATATTGAACCTTACACGTTCAACATGGACCCGGAGCGGGTCGCCGCGGCGATTTCACCGAAGACCAAAGCGATACTTGTGGTGCACTTCGGCGGGCCGCTGGCCGACATGGACCGCCTGATGCCGCTGGCGGCCGAGCGCAACCTGATCCTGATCGAAGACGCGGCGCACGCGCACGGTTCGGAGTGGAACGGGCGCCGCGCCGGTAGCATGGGCGTGGCTGGGTCGTTCAGCTTCCAGAATTCAAAGGTCATGACATCGGGCGAGGGCGGCATCGTGATCACCAGCGACGCCGAACTGGCCGAGCGCGCCCGTTCGTTCGCCAATCAGGGACGCCGCACCGGCGAAGGTTGGTTCTTCCATTACACGCTTGGCGCCAACTACCGCATGACGGCGTGGCAGGCGGCCGTGCTGCTCGCGCAGCTAGAAAGATTGCCTGAGCAGATCCGCCAGCGCAACCACAACGCCGCGCTGCTGCGGGCTGAACTCGCCGGTTTGGATGGGCTCACTTTCCAGCAGATACCGCGGCAGGTGAACGCCAATTCCTACTACCTGCTGCTTGGGCGGATCGACGCCGCGAAATTCGGCATGACGCGCGATGAGTTCCACCAGAAAGTGGTCGCGGCGGGTATTCCGTGTACGCCGTTTTATCCTCACCCGCTCTACGGCAATCCGCTTTATCAGAAGGGCGGCTGCCGCGTGGAACCCTGTCCGATTTCGGAAGCCTGCGTGCGAGATGCGTTCTGGTTCCCGCATCGCGTGCTGATGGGCGATGAGGAGTTGACGCACGAAATCGCCGCTGCCATCAAGGGTGTTGCGGCGAAGTAGGTTTGTTGAGGAGAAGTTTCATGAGATTTCCGTTGTTGGTTGTTGCCGCCGCGTTGTGCGGTGTTCCCGCGATCGCCCAGCTTCCCGACCTGTACGTGCAGGAGATGCACGGCGATCC
>CAZDIZ010000041.1:0-2312 GCA_964505625.1 uncultured Solibacteraceae bacterium
CCGATTTCTTCCGGGCGCCCCAGGTCCGCGAATGCGTCGGCAATCGCGTTGTGATATTTCAACTTGAGCAGTGGAGGCAGCTTCTCGCGATCCAACTCCTCCACCCCGACCTTCACGTATTGCGCCAATACGAAGTCGAGGAACACCTGCTGCTGACTGTTGAAGCAGTCGTGGATTGCCACTCTTGCCCGCGTGGCCCGTTCCTGGCGGGTGAGCGGTGGCAGAGCGTAGGCCACGTGCGCAAGCACATCGAACAGGTCGCTGTCGGCGGCGTCGATGATCTTCTGCATCTCGGCCATCTGCTCCCGGCCGAAGCCTTTCTCCGACAGTCCCCGCAGCAGCTTCGCGCGAGTGTCTGGGTCGCTCCACAACTCGCGCAGTTCGGCTTCGTTTTTGAAGAAGTCCGGCAAGTGGCCGAACAGCGACTCCAGGAACTGTTGCGCGGACATGGGCGTGCCATCCGGGTGCCAGAAACTGGTCACCATCATGTGCTGTATGGTGCGAGCCTTGCCGTCGGCCAACTTCACCTTGATCCGCTGCCGCTTCTCACCCGGCGCGGGCTTCTCCGCGTCGGACTCCACCGGCAACTCCGGCCGCGGCGCCGGTTCCGGCTTCGGCTCGGGCGCGAGCGGTTCACCGTCCCACTCCGGATCGCTGAAGTGGTGGTGCGCCTTCACGAAATCGTAGATAGTGAAGTAATCCTTGCCATCGTACAAGCGCGTGCCCCGGCCGATGATCTGCTTGAACTCAATCATCGAATTGATGGGCCGCATCAGCACGATGTTGCGGATGTTGCGCGCATCCACGCCGGTGGACAGTTTCTGCGACGTGGTCAGAATGGTGGGGATGCTCTTCTCGTTGTCCTGAAAGTCGCGCAGGTGCTGCTCGCCGAGCGCGCCGTCGTTGGCCGTCACCCGCTGGCAGTAGTTCGGGTCCGTGCTGCTCTTGAATTGGTTGATCAGGTCGCGCACCGCCAGCGCGTGATCCTGCGTGGCGCAAAAGACCAGCGTCTTCTCGTTCTGGCGGATCTCGCCCATGAACAGCTTCACGCGGTGCGCTTCGCGCTCCTTGATTTCGATGATGCGGTTGAAGTCCGGCTCTTTGTAGAGCTTCCCGGTTTCGATTTCGCCTTCGATCAGAGTGTCGTCGGGCGTGTAGACATACTCGTCGAGCGTGGTCGAAATCTGCCGCACCTTGAAAGGTGTCAAGTAACCGTCGTTGATGCCGTCCTTAAGCGAGTAAATGTACACCGGCTCGCCGAAGTAGGCGTAGGTGTCCACGTTGTCCTTGCGCTTGGGCGTGGCGGTGAGGCCCAGTTGCACGGCGGGCGCGAAGTAGTCCAGGATGCCGCGCCAGTTGCTTTCGTCGTTGGCGCCGCCGCGGTGGCACTCGTCGATGACGATGAAGTCGAAAAAGTCCGGCGGATAGTCGCCGAAGTAGGGCGAAGGCTGCCCGTCCTTGGGCGGCCCGCTCATGAAGGTCTGGAAGATGGTGAAAAACAGGCTGCCGTTTTTCGGAACTTTCCCTTTCTTGCGGATGTCGTCGGGAGCAATGCGCACCATGGCATCCTCGGGGAACGCGGAGAAGGCGTTGTAGGCCTGGTCCGCCAGGATGTTGCGGTCGGCCAGAAACAGAATGCGCGGGCGGCGCGACGGCTCGCGGGTCAGGTTCCAACGGCTGTAAAACAGCTTCCAGGCGATTTGAAAGGCGATGAAGGTTTTCCCCGTGCCGGTGGCGAGCGTCAACAGGATGCGGTCTTGGCCATTGGAGATGGCGTCCAGCACGCGTTGGATGGCCAGGTCCTGATAATAGCGGCCCTGGAAGTAGCCGCCCTTGTCTTCGAAAGGCACGCAGGCGAATCGGTCGCGCCAGGCGTTGGCCTCGGCGAAAGTTAGATTCCAGAGTTCTTCCGGCCCGGGATAGCACGGCACGACGCCTTCAGCGCCCGTGTTCATGTCGATGCCGTAGATGCCCTGGCCGTTGGTCGAGTAGGCGTAGCGGAGCGCGAGTTTCCCGGCGTAGTTTTTCGCCTGCGCCACGCCTTCGGTGAGAGGCTCATCCCAAGCCTTGGCTTCGACCACCGCCAGTTTGTGATTGCGGTGGACCAGAACGTAATCGGCGGTGAGAGCCTTACCGCGCCGCCCATGCCCTTCGATGCGGCCGAGCGTGATGGGATACTCGCGCAGGATGCGGCTCCCGTCCACCACGCCCCAACCCGCCGCCTGAAGTGCTGGGTCGATGCACTCGGCGCGGGTTTCGGCTTCGTTCATGGCGAGAATCTATAATAACCCGCTGAAGGCCCGGTCGAGGAG
>CAZDIZ010000041.1:2412-7063 GCA_964505625.1 uncultured Solibacteraceae bacterium
GGCGTTTTGGAGGTTCTTTTCGGCGTTGGCTTTGGCGGTGGCGATGCCGTCAAACGCTTCGTCGAGAATGCCGACGATACGCCGCTGTTCGGACAACGGCGGAATCGGTACCGGAATCCCCCTGAGGGTGCCCTGATTGAGTTTTGGAACCGTGAGTCCAGAAATATACTCCGTGAGATCTGAGTAGTTTAGATAGTTGACTAGCCACTTGTCGACCACTGTGTTTCGATCTGGCCGTAGCACATGTGCGTGGTTATTCACCCAGCACTTTCCCTCCACGGCATAGGCCGTACTCTCACCGGATGCCCATTTCGCCCCATCTTCACCGACAAGTACCAGCTTTTCGTCAAAGAGGTAGCCCTCAACATATCCGAGCACTCCAGTTGCACCGTAGTATGGATAAATTCCCGGAATCCGGTCTTTCTTCGTGATGGGCTTCCGCTTGTAGTCGAGCACATCACACAGGTCGCCGAGAAGTCGGTTTTCCCACGCCGCCTTACCTCGTGAGTCGTTACTCATCGCCCGATTCCCCGCGCTTCGACCCACTCCATCAGCTTTTGCTGCAACTCATCCTTACTCGGCAAGTAGAGCTGATACTCGCGCGCGTGGATGTTGGCGTCTTTCGGCAGCGTGATTTCCACCAGCGCCTGGTTCTTCTGCTTGCAGAGCACGATGCCGATGGTGGAGTTCTCCTCCGCCGTTTTCACGAAGCGGTCGAAGTAGTTCACGTACATCTGCATCTGGCCCAGGTCCTGATGGGCGATCTTGCCGATTTTCAGGTCGACCAGCACGTAGCAGCGCAGCAGGCGGTTGTAGAAAACCAGGTCCACGAAGAAGTGTTCTTCGTCGAAGGTGAAGCGCTTCTGGCGCGCTTCGAACAGGAAGCCTTTGCCCAGTTCGAGCAGGAAATGTTCGATCTGGCTGATGATGGCGGATTCCAGATCGGACTCGGAATAACGGCTGCGCTCGTCCAAGCCGAGAAACTCCAGAACCAGCGGTTCCTTGAGCAGATCTCCGGCGCGCTCCACGGTCTGCCCTTCGCGCGCCAGCCGGTGGATGCCCTCCTTGTCGCGGCTCAGCGCGAGCCGCTCGTAGAGGCCGGAGTCGAACTGGCGCCGCAGTTCGCGCACAGTCCAGTTCTGTTCCGCGGCTTCGATTTCGTAAAAGCCGCGCTCCTCCGGGTTCTTGACGCCGAGGAGGAAGACGTAGTGGGTCCAACTCAGAGTGAAGGAGCGCGGAGGCGATCCGGATTTTCCAGTCAATGCCTGGAGAATTCCGAATTGGCCAGTCACTGACTGGCCAATTTGGGACGGCCCGGATTTTCCAGTCGCTGACTGGAAAATCGGATTTCGATCCTCGTACAGGAGGAAGAAGGTCCGCATGTAGGCTAAGTTACTGGTGGAAAAGCCCCGGCCGAATTCGCCCGTCAACCGGTCCGACAACGTCCGGATTATCTCTTCTCCGTACGCCGCCCGGTCCTCACCCCGCTGCTCCTCCTCGACAATGCGCCGACCGATCTCGAAGTTGGTGTGGACTTGCATCAGGTCCACGCCGCGCGCCACGGTGGAGCGGGCGCCGGCGATCAACGCGCGAATACTCTCGACGAACCCGGCCGTGATCTTCACAGCAGCCTCCGAATCGTCTTGAGCGCCGCCGCGCTCTCGGCATCCAGCGCGGCGATTTCGTCCAGGATCTCCTCCGGGCTGCGATGCGTCACTTGCTCGCCGCCGTTCGGGTTCTTCACGGAAAGGTCGAAGGTCGCCGGATCGATGCTCGCGGCGTCCACGGTCCAGGACTTGGGCGAGTCGGCGCACTTCTTCTGGAGCTTGACGAACTCCGCCAGGTCGTCGTCGTTGAGCGGATTCGTCTTGCCCAGGTTGCGGCCGGGGTCGAGCTGGTAATACCAGGTCTTGCGCGTCTTGGCGCCTTTGTCGAAAAACAGCACCACGGTTTTCACACCAGCGCCCTGAAACGTTCCGCTGGGGCAATCGAGCACGGTGTGCAGGTTCGAGCTTTCCAGCAGCATCTTGCGCAAGCTGACCGACGCGTTATCGGTATTGGACAGGAACGTGTTCTTGATGACCACACCGGCGCGCCCGCCCGCCTTCAGGATCTTGATGAAGTGCTGCAGGAACAGGAACGCCGTCTCGCCGGTGCGGATCGGGAAGTTCTGCTGCACTTCCTTGCGCTCCTTGCCGCCGAAGGGAGGATTCGCCAGCACCACGTCGTAGCGGTCCTTTTCCTGAATGTCGGCCAGGTTCTCGGTGAGCGTGTTGGTGTGAATGATGTCGGGCGCCTCAATGCCATGCAGGATCATGTTCATGATGGCGATGACGTAAGCGAGCGACTTCTTCTCCTTGCCGGTAAAAGTGCGGGTCTGAAGTGTGGCGAATTCCTTGGTGGTGAGGCCCGGCTTGGCGCGCATGAACACGAACGATTCGCACAGAAAGCCCGCTGACCCTACCGCGCCGTCGTAAACGGTTTCGCCGATCTTGGGGCTTACCACCTGCACGATGGCGCGGATGAGTGGGCGCGGCGTGTAGTACTCGCCGCCGTTGCGCCCGGCGTTGCCCATGTTCCGGATCTTGGCTTCGTAGAGATGCGATAGCTCGTGCTTCTCGGTTTGGGAACGGAAACGCAGTTCGTCGATCTGGTCGATGATCTCGCGCAGGTTGTAACCGCTGGCGATCTTGTTCTTGATCTCACCGAAGATTTCGCCGATCTTGTACTCGATGGTTTTGGGCCCTGTGGCCTTCTGCTTGAAGGCGTGCAGGTAGGGGAACAACCTCTGGGTCACGAAGTCGCGCAGATCGTCGCCGCCACGCGCGCGGTTATGGTCGATCTGTCCATCCTTGCCCTTCGGCGCGGCCCATTCCTCCCAACGGTACGGCTTGTCGAGAATGAAAGTGTACTTCTTGCCGGCCATCGTGGCTTCGTCGGCCCGGTCCTGCTCCAGCGCATCCAGATACTTCAGGAATAGGAGCCAGGAGGTCTGCTCGGTGTAGTCCAGTTCGGTGGTGCAGCCGGCCTCCTTGCGGAGGATGTCGTCGATGTTCTTGAAGGCTTGTTCAAACATGCACGCGAGTCTCGTTGGTGCGGCGCACCAACGTTTTATTCTAATGGCATTCGCCGAAGGCGGTGTTGTGTTTTTCCCGCCCTGGACACCGCGCCGCCGCGCCACGTATCTTGGTTATGCGATGCGCGCTTTACTGCTTTCAGCTTTTCTACTTGCTTCGGCCGTGATGGCCGGAGCCGCCGAGCGGCACACATTCGCTTTCGGCGGGGACGACTTTCTGCTGGACGGCAAACCGTTCCAGTTGATCGGCGGCGAAATACATCCTGGCCGCATTCCGAGCGAATATTGGCGGCACCGGATTCAGATGGCCAAGGCCATGGGCTGCAACACCATCGCGGCTTACATTTTCTGGAGCTTCCACGAAACCTCCGAAGGCGTCTTCGACTTCTCGACGCCCGACCGCGACCTGGCGCGCTTCCTCAAGATCGCGCAGGAAGAGGGCATGTGGGTGCTGCTGCGCCCCGGGCCGTATTCGTGCGGCGAATGGGACTTCGGCGGCATGCCATCCTATCTGCTGCGCGTTCCCGACCTGAGGATCCGCTGCCTCGATCCGCGCTTCATGGCGCCGGTCGAACGTTACATGCGCGCGCTCGCCAAGGTGGTGAAGCCGCTGCAAATCACCGAAGGCGGGCCCATCCTGATGGTCCAGATCGAAAACGAATACGGCAGCTATGGAAACGATCGCGCGTATCTCGAACGCCTGCGCGAGATCTGGAAGCAGGCCGGCATCAGCGTACCGTTCTATACATCGGACGGCCCCACCGTGCCGCTGCTTGAAGCCGGGTCGCTACCCGGCGCCGCCGTCGGCCTCGATCCCGGCGCCAAGCTCGAACAATTCGATCTCGCCCGCAAGGTCAACCCCGGCGTGCCGGTGTTTTCGAGCGAAAGCTACCCCGGTTGGCTCACGCATTGGGGCAAGCCTTGGGCGCGGCGCGACGTGGGCAAGCTGATCCGGGAAATGAAACCGCTGCTCGACAAGCGCCTCTCCATCAGCCTCTACATGGCGCACGGAGGCACTAACTTCGGATTCTCGGCCGGCGCCAACGCTTACGGCAACGGCTACGTCGCCGACGTCACCAGTTACGATCTCGATGCTCCCATCAACGAACAAGGCCGCCCCACGGCGAAGTATCACGCTCTGCGGTCACTGTTGAAAAACTATCGCGCGGCAAACGATCCGCTGCCTGATATCCCCGCCCCGATTTCCGCCGCCGCGATCGCGCCCATCGGCATGAAGCCCTACGCGTCGGTTTGGGAGAATCTGCCCAGCCCCATCGCGAGCGTGCAGCCGCAGCCCATGGAAAGCTACGGGCAGGACTACGGACTGATCGCCTACGAGACCACGCTGATCGGTCAAAAGAGCGGCACCTTACTGGTCACTGAAACGCACGACTTCGCCACGGTCTTTCTGGACGATCGCTACATCGGCAAACTCGACCGCGTGGCCGGCGTTCACACGCTCACCTTACCGGCGGTCGAGAATCCCAAACCGGTGCTGACCATACTGGTCGAAGGGATGGGCCGCATCAACTACTCGCAGACCATGATCGACCGCAAGGGCATCACCGAGCGCGT
>CAZDIZ010000041.1:7163-31810 GCA_964505625.1 uncultured Solibacteraceae bacterium
GCAAACCGAAGCATCGCCGATCGCCGGATTCCCAACTATCGACTGAAGACCCGGGGCTGACCGCTCTGCCTGCTTTCGGGGCAGAGTGGTCTGTCCCGAGGTTTTCATGCCCGCAGCCGCGAAGCGATCAGCGCGAGCAGAGCATCGGCTCCATCCACGGCGACGCCAATGCGCAGCCACAACAACCGCAGCGGCCGTAGCAGTTCGGCAGCCGCTGGTCCCAGGTTGGCGTAGTCCTTCTCGGTGGTGAGCAGCGCCTGCGCACCCAGGGCCTTGGCGCGCTGCGCCACACGGCGTAACTGCGCCGGCGTGTAGACGTGATGGTCGGGGAATGCCACCGCTTCAAGCGGCTTCACTCCGATTTCGGCCAGCGTCTGCCAAAACGATCCCGGATTGGCGAGCCCGCACATGGCCGTCGATTTCAACGTCGCGGCTTCGGCCAACGAAACTTCCTCGCCGCCATCGGCTTCGATCCAGCATTCCGGCACAACGCGAGAGCGGAAGATCGGAGCCGTGGGGTTGTAAGCGCGCAGACGCGCCTCCAGCCCTTCAAAGCGCCGCCCTGCGGCCGCGCGCGTGATCAGGAAGGCGTGCGCGCGGCTCAGCGCATACAACGGCTCGCGCAAACGCCCCAACGGCAGCAAGCTCTCGCCGCCAAATGGATCGAGCGCATCGATCATGATCAGATCCAGATCGCGCGCCAGACGATGGTGCTGAAATCCGTCGTCAAGCAAGAACACATCCGGTGCGAAGCGCTCTTCAATCAAGCGCCCGGCTCCGTAACGATCTGCGCCGATGCCTAGCGACGCCGCGCCCGAGCGCAGGAAGACCTGCGCTTCATCTCCCGTCCGCGCCGCCGGCAGGTATTCACCCGCTGCGATTATGGTGTGTTCTTCGGGTTGCTTTCTGCGATAACCGCGCGTGAGGATGGCCGGCTTCAATCCGCGGTCGCGCAAGCGCTCGGCCAGCCACGCCACCACCGGAGTCTTGCCCGCCCCACCTACAGTAATGCCGCCCACACTCACCACTGGCGTGGACAAACGGCGCGCACGCGCGGCGGCGCGGCGGCGGTCCCAAGCGGCGCCCGCGCGCCACAACCACGACACCGGCGCAAGCAGCATCCGCGCCCCAATCGAGCGCGCGAATCGCGGCACGGCCGCCGAATGCAGACGCGCGATTTCGCGCACAACCGTTTCCGTCGCACCGCGCTCGGCGAGCGCCAGCGCTCGGCTGCGTTCGCCGATCGACGTGCGCAGAGAGTCGTTATCGATCAGCGCCGCCACGGCCCGAGCCAGATCCACGCCGCCCGAAATTTCCACCAACCCGTCGCCCGCCCGGAAGGCTTCGGCGATTTCGGGAAAGTTCTCCATGTGCGGCCCGACAATGGTCGGCACGGAGAAGAACGCCGGTTCGAGAATGTTGTGCCCGCCGCGCCGCGCCAGGCTGCCGCCCATGAAAACGACGTCGGCGCGGGAGAACAGTCCGCTCAGTTCGCCGATGGAGTCGAGCAGCAGAACTCGGACATCGGCCGTCGGTTCGGGCAGCGCCGAACGCCGCGTAAAGCGCACGCCGGCCGCGGTGAGTTTCCCGGCCGCCAGGTCGAAACGCTCCGGACGGCGCGGCACCAGAATCAGCAGCAAGTCCGGATAACGCGCCTCCAGTTCGCGCCAGGCATCGATGACGATGTCGTCCTCGTCCACGTCCGCGGCGTCGATGCCGGGCATGGTGCTGGCCGCGATCCAAATCCAGCGCGGCTTGGCCGCATCCAGAAACTCCCGAACCACCACGGGCACTTCCGCCGCGCGCGGCTCGAAGTCGTATTTCAGGTTGCCGCCCAACCGCGCCTTGCCCGCGGCGGCGCCCAGCGACAGGTAGCGCCGCAAGCTGATGGACGATTGCGCCAGGATCGTATCCGGTTGATCGAGCACACCCTGAAAGAACCAGCGCAGCTTCCGGTAGCGGCCAATGGCGCGGTCGGAAATGCGCCCGTTGGCGATCACCAAGCCGCACCCGGCGCGCCGCGCCTCGCGATAGAGGTTGGGCCAGATCTCGGTTTCGAGCACCACCACCACGGCCGGCCGCAATGTGCGAAGCACGCGCCGCACCACGGAGCAGTAATCGATAGGGGCGTAGAAAATGCCGTCGGCCAGACCGGCGAGTTTTTGTTCGGCCAATGCGCGTCCGGCAAGCGTGGTGGTGGATACCAGCAGGCGCGCAAACGGCAACTCGCGGCGCAAGCGCCCCAGAAGCTGCACGGCGGAGAGAACTTCTCCGACGCTCACTGCATGCAACCAAATAGCTCCATCCGCCGTCTGTCGGAAGTCGGGAGGCAGATAGCCAAGCCGTTCGGCGAGCCCGCGGAAGTAGCGGCGGTCGCGCAAGCCTCGCACCAGGACATAGAGTAGGATGAAAGGGAATCCGAACAAGCCGAGGAGGCGATAGAGAAGATAAATGAAACGAGTAGGCAAGACTCTGGCTCTCCTCCTGAGTATAGCCGTGGCGTACGGCGCGACCAAAGATCAGCCCAAATTCGTGCCCGGCGCGGCCTCGTCGTATCCATCTAAACAGACCGTCGACAAGCTGACCATCGCGGCCATTGCGTACGATACCGAGGAGGTCGCCAAGACCGCCTTCGGCAAGGTCGATCCCAACCATTACGGAATCCTCCCGGTTCTAGTGGTGATGGACTACACCGGCGACAAGGCGCTGTATCTGGAAAACATGACGGTGCGCTACGTAGCACCCGACGGCAGTCATATTGAAGCTACTCCCGCGTCGGAGGTGCCGTACGTGATCGCGCCGAAGCGGCCCAACCTCGGCGGACCGACTTCCCCGGTTCCGCTCCCGCGCAAAGGCAAGAAGAACCCGCTCAACAGTTGGGAGTTGCTGGGGCGCGCCTTCGTCGCCAAGATGCTCCCGCCGCACCAATCCGCCTATGGATTCTTTTACTTCCATACGGCGCATTTCAATTCGTCGCAGCTCTACATCACGGGCATCCGGGAAGCCTCAACCGGTAAAGAGTTGTTCTACTTCGAGATACCGCTGCGCAAGACCGCGCCGTAACCCCAAGAAACCAAAATTGATGCTAGCGATGCTGTTCGCCGTCCGATAAGGTTCAAGGACGCATGAACGAGTCGCTTGCCACACTGGTAGAGGAGTTTGCGCTTAATCCGCAGCGTTCGGGCCGGGCCATGCGCGAGATCTTGGAATGCGACCCGGGCGCTTACTTGGCTCAGGCCGTGGACATCCTGCGCCGGTTGCCCAAGGGACAGGGCCTGGATTATCTACTGACGTTGCTGTCGCAGAGCGACTATCTGGTCGATATCCTTTGGCACGAGGATCTTCTCACTGAAGCGCAGGCGGTGGAGTTGGCGGCTTACGCCCAGCGACTAGACCGGCAGCTTTCGGTTCGCCTCGGGCGCCGTCTGGCAGCAGCCCCGCCGAGTATCAGTGCGTATACGGTGGGACGCATACTGGAAATCCTGGCGACCACCGCGGATGCGATGCTGCTGCCACTGCTGCTGCCGTTCGCCAATCACCAGAATCAACGGATCCGCTCGAAAGTTGCGCTGATGATTGGCCGCGTCAACCGGAATGCCAAGTGGGTGGAAAGCAAACTGGCCGATTCCGATGAGCGTGTCAGAGCCAACGCCGTGGAATCGCTTTGGGACGTGGACACGGCCGAAGCCCGCGCGCTGCTGTGGAGGTCGACGGAGGATCCGCACCACCGCGTGGCCGCCAATGCCATGCTCGGACTGTACCGGTTGGGAGAGCCGGCCGGAATCAAGCGTTTGGTGGAGATGTCCAGTCTGCCGGAGCCGATGATGCGGGCGGCGGCGGCCTGGGCCATGGGCGAATGCCGCGACGCCCGCTTCCTGCCCCGTCTGCGCCAAATGCAGGCCGATTCGGCCGATGAAGTTACGCACAACGCACGGAAGGCCGCCGGGAAGACCGAGGAACGTTTGCGGGAACTCTCCGACTCCGCCCCGCTGCGAATCCGCTTGTTCGGATCGCGGTGTCACGGCGGGGACCGCCGCGAGTTGTGGGTCGAAGCCAACACGATGGACGGCATGACGCTCCCGGGTCTGCTGCCAACGGCTTTCTCGGTATTCGAAAACGAGCAACTCGTCACCGACTACGTCATCCAGGAATCGCGTCAGCACAAGGCCCTGGTGGTCGGCTTCGCGCTGCCGCGTCCGGCGCCTGGGACCGAGGATCCGCTAGCGGCCGCGCTGGCCGGTTCGCTGCGTTTTAAGAACCGTCTGGACCAGTGGGCCTTGGCCCGTTACATTCGAGCCACCGAACAACGTCCAGGCCCAGAACCTCCCGTCACCGAGCGCCTGTTCGGCGTTGAGTTCCGCACCCCCGAAGCGGACGCGGAACAGCCCGCGGCGCCCGTCAGGGAAATGCTGGATTGCCTGATCTCGACCTCGCCGATGGCCCTAAAACAGAGCCTGGAGCAGACCGCCAGCCGCCAGGACTGCGCCGCCAGCGTTGACGTGGCGGTCCGCAGTCTTCTGGCCGCCATCAGCCGGCGGCCTGGCACCAAACATCTTATTCTGCTGGCGGGTACGGCTACAGACTGCGAGGAACTACCACGCTGTTACAAAGAACTGGCCGATCAAGCGGCGAGTCTGAACATCATGATCCACGCGTTGGCGGGCCCACAATTGCCGTGCTCCGCCTTCGAAGCGTTGCGAAAGCTGGCACATGCTTCCGGCGGACGCGCCCTGCACGCGTCCAACTTTGAATCCATGACCGATGCGATTTCCACGCTCTACTTGAGCCTGGTGCATTACTACCGGATCGTCTATCAGCCGGCTAGCCGGGACAGATCCGCGGTCCGGACCATGGTGCGCGTACAGTCGCCCACCGCCAGCGGATATCACGAGCTGGAAAACACTTGCGGACTCGATCAGCCGCCGACCAAGACGCAGACCGCTCCCGCCGATCGCCCCTCAGACCCGTTAACCTTGGCGCGCTGAGCGCGGCGCTACTTGGCAGCGGCCGGCTTCTTGGTGGCCGGGGTCGCCGCCTTCTTCAGTGACTTGGTGCCGGCCTTGGTGGCGGTAGCCACGCGGGCGACTTCCGGCGCGTTCGCGGGAACCGCACCCACGCGCTGGATGCTCACCTTCACCAAACGCACCGGCGTACGCGGCTTATCGCTGGAATCGCGCGGCACACGGGCGATCTTGCCCACCAGAGGAAGGCCGTCAACAATAGTCCCGAAGATGGTGTGCTTGCCGTCCAGATGTCCCGGTGGCAGCGGCACTTCGGTGAGGAAGAACTGGCAATTCCCAGTCTTCGGCTCGCCTGTGTTGGCCATGGCCAGACGGCCCGGAACGTTGAACTTCAGCGTGGGAACAAATTCGTCGACAATGACGAAACCGGGATCGCCACTACCGGTGCCGGTCGGATCGCCGCCTTGAATCATGAAGCCCGGAATCACACGATGGAAGATGGTTCCGGCGTACAGCGGACGGCGCACGCGAGCCCCGGTCTTGGGGTCACGCCAGAGTTTCCGGCCCAAAGTGAGGTCCACGAAGTTCTTCACCGTGATGGGTGCTTCTTTCTCGAACAACTGCACCACGATGTTACCCATACTCGTTTCGAAGGTGGCATAAAGACCATCCGGACGGGCGGGCGCCTGCGCGGCCGGCGGAGCCTGCGCCGAAGCCACCAGCGCCACGAAGCTCAACGCGATCACAATAGCGATGGAAACAGTCTTCATGACTGCCAGTTTATACTGAAACCGAACGCGTATGCCTATCGTAAGGTTCTTTTCGGCGCTGCTTGCCGCGGCCCTCGCGCTGGGAGCCGAACAGCTCACCGTGACCGTCCTGGCCACCACCGACCTGCACGGCAACATCTACCCGTACGACTACTACACGGCGCGTGAGGCGCCGCGCGGGCTGGCCAAAGCGGCCACCCTCATACGTGCCGAGCGCGAGCGCAATCCGAATTCCGTGCTGATCGATTGCGGTGACACCATACAGGGCTCGCCCATCGAGTACATCTATCAGCAGTTCGTGCGCAGCGGGCGTCTGCCGCTCGGTATGCAGTTTGGCGGCGAGCCGTGGCGCGAAGAGCCAACCATACGAGCAATGAACGCCATCGGCTATCAGGCGCTGGTGGTGGGCAATCACGACTTCAACTACGGACTGAAGAACCTGGACCAAGCCCGCGCGCAATCGCGCTTCCCCTGGCTCAGCGCGAATATCTCGACCGAGCCGGGCTCGATGCGGCGCGCCTTCGAGCCGTACATCGTCAAGGAAATCGCCGGCGTGCGCGTGGCCATCATCGGCTTCACCACGCCGAACATCCCGCAGTGGGACCCGCCGGAACACTATCGCGGCTACCGGTTCGCGCCCATCTGGCCGGCGGCGGCCGAGGTGGTGAAATCGGTGCGCGCGCGTGTGAAGCCGGACATCGTGGTGCTGGCCGTGCATGACGGCATCGAGAAAGATTCGAAGATTCGCATTCCCGAAGGCGTGGACGTGATCGTCTACGGCCATTCGCACCAACAGGCGCAAGGTTACACGATCGGTTCAACGCTACTGGTGCAGCCGAAAAACTGGGCCATGTCGGTGGCGAAGATTGACTTCGTCGTGGACCGCCAGGGCGGTGTCAATCGACTCATCGATAAGCGCAGCCGCCTGCTCGCCGTGCATAAGGACACTGCCGCGGCCGGCGACATCTTGAAGCTCGGCGAACCCTATCACGCCATGGCGGAGAAGTACCTGAACACGCCCGTAACGCAGGCGTCGGTGGAAATGACCGGCGCGCGCGGCCGCATCGAGGATACGCCGCTGGTCGACGCGATTCAAACCGTACAGCTTGCCTACTCCAAAGCCGACGTGTCGATCACCGGACTGTTCAATCCACGCGTCAAGATCAAAAAAGGCGCGGTGACCGTGCGCCAGCTCGCCGCGCTGTACATCTACGATAACCAGCTCTACACCATCGAAGGCAACGGCAAGATGCTGCGCGATGCACTGGAAGTGTCGGCGCGGTACTTCCGCTCCTGCGAGACTCCCGCCTGTTCGACCGGACCACTGATTAACAAGGCCGTAGTGGGCTTCAACTACGATATGGCGCAAGGCGTGACCTACCAGATCGATCTGCGCGAACCATCCGGCCACCGCATCAAGAACCTGCGCTGGAAAGGGCGCGCGCTCAAGGACGATCAACCACTGCGCATCGCACTGAACAACTACCGCGCCGGCGGCAGCGGCGGATACAAGATGTTCCGCGACGCCAAGGTGATCTGGCAATCCTCGGAAGACATCCGCGATTTGATGATCCAGTACTTCAGCCAGAAGCGCCCGCTGCCGGCGAAAGCCGACCGTAACTGGAGAATCGTGCCCGCCGCCGCCCGCAAGCAGTTAATCCAGGAAGTAGACAAAGAAGCCGACAAACCCATGGAGCACTAAAAAATCGCTCAGCCTGAGAGCCTGTCGGAAATAGATTTCCGCGAACAGAGTATCAACGGCTCACAGGGATTGCCGTGTCTGTAAGTTATTGATTTTTGGTTCAAAAACTCTTCAAGCCGACAGGCTCTCAGGCTGAGCGATTTTTTGTTGAACGCTCCACGCAGCGCCGCGGTCTTAGTTAGTGTAAGGCGATGCACGGCGATGCCGATGAACGAAGACCGGGAGCGTGAGATTGAGAGCGGGGACGGATGCGGCGGGCGACGAACGGTTCCGGCAACTCGTCGTGCGGCAATCGCGCTTCGCGTTCCGGGTGGCTTACGCGGTGCTGCGCGACGTATCCGACGCCGAAGACGTTGTGCAGGAAGTGTTTCTGAAGCTCTATCGGACTGGCGCCTGGGCAAGTATCGAGGACGAACGCGCATTTCTGGCACGTGCAACCTGGCGCGTGGCCGTGAGCAAGCGGCGCAAGGCAAGCAGCGAAATGCTGGACGTGGAAACGCCGTCCACCGAAGCCAGTCCGGAGCAGATCGCTATCGATGCGGACTTCAACGCACACGTGCACCGTCTGGTGGACGCGTTGCCCGAAGAGTTGCGGCAGCCCCTGGCGTTATCGGCCGTTGGCGAGATGACCTCACGCCAGATCGCCGAGGTAATGGGAATCGCGGAAGGAACCGTGCGCACGCGCCTGATGCGTGCGCGGGAGCTGCTGAAAAGGAAGCTGACTGCGCTGTTGGAGTGCCGTCATGAGAGATGACGAGAAGAACGAACTCGACCGGCGGTTGGATGCGGCGCTGGCCGAATACGCAAGCGTCGAACCGCCCGCCGGCATGGAGCAGCGTATTCTGGCACGCCTGCAAGAGGCGGAAGCGAAGCCGCGTTTGGCGTGGTGGCGTTGGGCGGCGGCGATTCCGGCGCTGGCGTGCGCGGTAGCGGTTTTCGTATACCGCGACGCACCGCGGATCGAGCCGCCGCGAGTGGCGCTGACTACGCCGCCAGCACCAGTGCTCTCGGCACCGTTGACGAAGAGAGCGTCACGGCCGAGGCCGGTACGGCTACCCAAGCTTGAGGTATTTCCGACACCCGTACCACTGTCGGCTGAGGAACGCGCGCTGTTGATGCTGGCAGCGCAATCGTCGGAGAAAGTGCGCGAGCTGCTGACACCGGCGGAACCGAAACCAATCGAGCCGATCGAAATCGAACCCATCAGTAATGGCGGATAACGCCTAGGAGAGAAGGATCCATGAAGACAACGTGTAGGTTATTGTTCGCGGCCACGCTGGCGGCTGGACTGCTGTTCGCGCAAGGTGACAAACCACCCGCAGCCGAGCCCGAGTACTTCCGTTTGGATTTTGTCGTAAAGGAAGTGCAGGACGGCAAAGCCATCAACAGCCGCAGCTATTCGATGGTCGTGCTGGCTAACACCCAAGCGCGCAGCTCGATCCGCGCGGGCATCAAAATGCCGGTACAAGAAGGAGCGTCATCGATCCGGTACGTAGACGTCGGCGTGAACATCGACGGCAACTCCGCGCAAAGACTACAGAACCGCCTAACAATGAACATTAGCGCGGAACTCAACACGGTCGCTCCGCCGCAAGACAAGGGCTCCATGCAGACGTCATTCCGTACCAACCGCTGGAACGCTCCCGTCATCATCCCCATCGGCAAGCCCACCACGCTGTTCTCTTCCGACGACTTGGCGACAACACGGACGCTGCAACTCGAAGTCACCGCCACGCCGGTGAAGTGAGCTCCGTCTCAACCCTGGCGGTTCACCCTACCCCGCGCAGGGTGAACCGCCTACGACCAAGCCCCGTTCCTAGCTCTAAAGTTTCACCCTCTCGCGCCGATATTTAACTGAGTAGTTCTATGGCTGCAATTCTCTGGATCGGTCTGCCGCTGTTTATCGCCGCCGGAAGCGCGTTGCTCGCCTTCTACATCATGCAGGCTCGCATGGAAGTAGTTCTGGCGCAGGAACGCGAACTGGCTGCGCAAACCCGCGCCGAACTGGCCTGTCACGAAAAGAGCGTCGAGGACAAGCTGAAGGCCACGCGGGAAGAGGCCGAACGTCGCGCACTAGATAATTTCCTGGGTGAATTTCGAGTGGAAGAACGGCACTACTTACGAGAGAGCAAATCGCTGTTTTTGAATAAGAAGTCCATGGTGCTCGAAGAACGGCTCTACTTCCGAAACATCCCGCTGTCCAATTGGGTAGAGCATGAGATGACGGTGGAAGAAGGAAGCGATATCCGGCAATTGAGCCGCGCCTGCTCGATCTTCACGCCCAAGGCATTACCTTCGGGCGCGCCTTCGGCGGCGCGGGGAGCGGCGTGACCGCTCGCCTAGGTGGAGGATGCGTTTGCCAGCCCGCCCAAGCCGAGAGATAATAGGACTTGGGTCACCTCCTCCTCGACGGGCGAATAGAGGGACGGTTCGCCCGGGAGACTCTTTGTGAAGCGGCCAGGATCCGACGAAACATTACGCTGTTCCTTCTGCCATAAGAGCCAGGACGTTGTCGGCAAGCTAATCAGCTCGCCGAGCGACTATCCGCGTGCCTACATCTGCGACGAGTGCATCGCCGTATGCAACTCGATCCTCGAAGACGACCGCCGGGAGCAGCCCTACGGTGCTCCGCACAAGCTCCCTAAACCCCTGGAGCTCAGAGACTACCTGGAGCAATACGTAATCGGCCAGGAAGCCACCAAGAAGAAACTGGCGGTGGCCGTTTACAATCACTACAAACGCATCCAGATGAGCAAGCAGCGGATGTCCGGCGACGTCGAGCTCAGCAAGAGCAACATTCTTCTCATTGGCCCGACCGGCACCGGCAAGACGCTGCTCGCACAGACGCTGGCGCGCATTCTGGATGTGCCCTTTGCCATTGTCGACGCCACCACGCTGACCGAAGCCGGTTACGTGGGCGAAGACGTCGAGAACATCATTCTGCGGCTGCTGCAAAACGCCGACTGGGATGTCCAGAAAGCGCAGCAGGGCATCATTTATATCGACGAGATCGACAAGATCGGACGCAAGGACGAAAACCCGTCCATCACGCGCGACGTATCGGGCGAGGGCGTGCAGCAGGCGCTGTTGAAGATCCTGGAAGGGACCGTGGCCAATGTGCCGCCGCAGGGCGGGCGCAAGCACCCGCACCAGGAATTCACACCCGTGGATACCAGCAACATCCTGTTTATCTGCGGTGGCGCGTTCGTGGGGCTGGAAAAAGTGGTGGGACGCCGCGTGGGCCGCAAGGCCATCGGCTTCATGAACCACGACGACCAGCGCGCCGAGTCCATCCGTCGCAGCGGGTCTTCGGGCCGGCGGGACCTGGATCTGCTACAGCAGACCCAGCCGATCGACCTGATCCGTTACGGTTTCATTCCCGAGTTCGTGGGCCGCCTGCCGGTGGTGGGCGTGCTCGAGGAACTGAGCAAAGAAGCTCTAATGGAAATTCTGGTACGGCCCAAGAACGCCATCATCCGCCAGTATCAGAAACTGTTCGAGTTCGAAAATGTTAGACTGAAGTTTGGCGACGACGCAATCGAGGCCATCGCCGAGCTGGCCATGGAGCGCAAGATTGGGGCGAGGGGCTTGCGCATGGTTCTCGAAGATCTGATGTTGGATCTCATGTACTATCTTCCGAGCTATAAGAAGGTGAAGGAGTTTTTGGTCACCAAGGAGATGGTCATGGCGCAGAAGATCAACCTGGCATTGCTCGAAAAAGCCGGTTAGTCCCAAAGCGGCACGGCACCACACATCCAGCGGCAACCTTCAATTCGTCATCCCAAACACGCAACTATGCTTATCGCGAAAGAGAAATCCGACAGCAAACGCTTGCCGATGATGCCCATCCGGGACGTCGTCATCTTTCCGCATATGATGACGCCGTTTGTGGTGGGCCGCGAGTCGAGTGTGAAGGCGCTTGAGGAAGCTCTGGCGCACGATAAGAAGATCTTTCTGGCCACGCAGCACGATGCCGGCGTCGACGAACCGCGTCCGGACGAAATCTACGGCGTGGGCACGGTGGCCAACATCGTGCAAAGCCTGAAGTTGCCCGACGGCAACATCAAGGTTCTGGTGGAAGGCATCGAGCGCGGCAAGGTGATTTCAGTCAGCGACGACGAAGGTTTCTTCCGCGCGCTGATCCGCACCTTCCATTTCAAAGTGGAGCCGGGTCCGCAACTGGATTCGCTTACCAGCCGTGTCACCACACTGTTTGAGCAGTACGTCAAGCTCAGCCAGAATCTGAACTACGAGACCATGATCGCCGCCGTGCGCGTGGAGGATGCCGGGCGGCTGGCCGACACGGTCGGCGCCAACCTTCAGCTCACCATCGAGGAAAAGCAGGAGCTGCTCGAAATCTTCGATCCGGTCGACCGGCTCACGCGCGTGGCCGAGATGCTCGACATCGAGATCGAGAAGCTCAACATGGACCGCACCATCCAGGGCCGCGTGAAGCGCCAGATGGAGCGCGCCCAGAAAGAGTATTACCTCAACGAAAAGATCAAGGCCATCCAGAAGGAACTGGGCCGCGGCGACAAGAACGAATTTGAGGAGCTGAAGAAGAAGATCGAAACCGCCGGCATGCCCGCCGACGCGCAGGAAAAGGCTATCGCCGAGCTGCGCCGGTTGGAAGCCATGCCGCCCATGTCGGCCGAATCCACGGTGTCGCGCAGTTACCTGGATTGGCTGCTGGCGGTGCCGTGGAAGAAGAAGTCCAAGGAAATCCGCGACCTCAAGCACGCCGAACAGGTTTTGGAAGCTGATCACTACGGCCTGGAGAAGATCAAGGAACGCATCCTGGAATTCCTGGCGGTGCGCCGTCTGGTGAAGGAACCGAAGGGTTCCATCCTGTGCTTCGTCGGGCCTCCGGGCGTGGGAAAGACCTCGCTCGGCATGTCGATCGCCAAGGCCACGGGCCGCAAGTTCGTGCGCCTGTCGCTCGGCGGCGTGCGTGACGAAGCCGAAGTCCGCGGCCACCGCAGAACGTACATTGGCGCGCTCCCTGGCCAGATCATCCAGATGATGAAGAAGGCCGGCACGCGCAATCCAGTGTTCATGCTGGATGAAGTGGATAAAATGTCCACCGATTTCCGCGGCGACCCGTCGGCGGCGCTGCTCGAAGTACTCGATCCCGAACAGAACTGGATGTTCCAGGACCACTATCTGGACATTGAATACGATCTGAGCCAGGTGTTCTTCATCTGCACGGCCAACGTGATTCACACCGTTCCGCCGGCGCTGCAGGACCGCATGGAAGTGATCCGGTTGTCGGGCTACACGGAACTCGAAAAGCTCGAAATCGCCAAGCGCTTCCTGGTTCCCAAACAGATGCACGCCTGCGGACTGACCGAAAAGCAGGCCGAATTCACCGACGCTGGGATCCTGAGTCTGATCCAGTTCTATACGCGCGAAGCCGGCGTGCGCAATCTGGAGCGCGAAGCGGGCAACGTCTTCCGGAAAGTGGCCCGCAAAGTGGTCACCAACGAGAAGGAAGACTTCGCAAAGGTGACCGTGACGCCCGAAGTGGTCACCGAACTGTTGGGACCGCAGAGGTTCCGCGATTTGAAGGCCGAGCGCAAGAACGAAATCGGCGCGGCCACGGGACTGGCCTGGACCGAAGTGGGCGGACAGATTCTGTCGACCGAAGTCACCATCATGGATGGGCGCGGCAAGCTGACCACCACGGGCAAGCTCGGCGACGTGATGCAGGAATCGGCGCAGGCGGCCATGAGCTACGTGCGTTCGCGCGCGGTGTCGCTCGGTCTACCCAAGGATTTCTATCGCCACCTGGACATTCACGTGCATGTGCCGGAAGGCGCCATCCCCAAGGACGGACCTTCGGCCGGCATTACCATCGCCACGGCGATCTCCAGCGCGCTGACCAAGATTCCGGTGCGCTGCGATGTGGCCATGACCGGAGAGATCACGCTGCGGGGCAAGGTGCTACCCATCGGAGGGTTGAAGGAGAAGCTGCTGGCGGCACACCGGCATGGGATCTTTGAGGCGATTCTGCCTCGCGACAACGAAAAGGATCTGCCGGATATTCCCGAAATCATTCGCAAAGACATGAAACTGCGCTTCGTCGATTCGATGGACGAAGTTTTGAAGATCGCTTTGGAACGGGAAGTGACGGCGTACGTGGCCGCGCAGCCGGCTGAAATTGTAGCTCAGCCGGCCGACGAAAGCCGGCCGCAGTAGCGCCGCTGGGGAGCGAGGCTTGCCGCGGGTGGGGCACACAACCCTCGAAGCCGGGTTTATAATTAGTGCGGCGAGTGTTGACCTGTTTCCGCGCGGCCGGTGCCCGGAAGTCGCGTTCCTGGGGCGGAGTAACGTGGGCAAATCCACGTTGTTGAATAGCCTGCTGGGCGTGAAGGGGCTGGCCCGGACCAGTGCGACACCGGGTTGCACGCAAGCCATCAATTTCTTCCGGGTAGGTGACAAAAAAGTCTTTGTCGATCTGCCCGGCTACGGATACGCGCGGGTGCCTCTTAGTGAAAAGGCGCGGTGGAAGCGCCTGATTGAGAGTTACCTGCTCGGCCGCGAAAATCTGGAGTTGTCCGTGCTGCTGGTGGATTCGCGCCGCGGCTGGATGGAACCGGATCTGGAACTCAAGCAGTGGCTGGAATTCCACGGCAAGCCGTACGTCGTGGTGGCCACGAAAATCGACAAGTTGAAGAGTCATCAAGAAAGAGAGCGCGGCTTGGCCGCCATCCGGAAACTGTATCCGGACGGGCCGCTGGTGCCGTTCTCGGCCGTAACCGGCCAAGGAGTGAGAGAGCTTTGGCAAGCGATTTGGAAAACGCGGGACAACCCGTAGAACAGACCCCCCAGCCGGAACGCGCGCCGGTGGAAACGCAACCCACCGCCGAACCGGCAGCCGCGGCCGCTGCGCCGCCCGCGCAGCAGACCCCGCCTCCCGCCCAGAAACGGAAACACGCCGGCGGACGCCGCGAACACGAGACCGCCAAGAACGGTTCGCCCACGCTCGACCTGGTCGAGTTGAAGGACATGAGCATTCAGAAGCTCAACCAGATCGCCAAGGATCTGGGCGTAGTGGGCGGAGCCGGCATGCGCAAGCAGGAGTTGATCTTCAAGATCCTCCAGACGCAGGCCGAAAAGAGCGGCCTGATCTTCTCCGAAGGCGTGCTCGAGTGCCTGCCGGACGGCTTTGGATTCCTGCGCGCCCCCGAATACAACTACCTGCCCGGACCGGACGACGTCTATGTCTCTCCGTCGCAGATTCGCCGCTTCGATCTGCGCACCGGCGACACCATCAGCGGCCAGATCCGTCCGCCGAAGGAAGGTGAACGCTATTTCGCGCTCATCAAAGTGGACGCCATCAACTTCGAGCCACCCGAGGAAGCCCGCAACAAAATCTTCTTCGACAACCTGACGCCGCTGTACCCGGACGAGCGCATCCGCCTGGAAACCACGCGCGACAACTTCAGCGGCCGTGTCATGGATCTGCTCACGCCGCTCGGTAAAGGCCAGCGCGCGCTGATCGTCTCGCCGCCGCGCACCGGCAAGACCATGTTGCTGCAAGCCATCGCCAACTCGATTACAGCCAACCAGCCCGAGATCGTACTCATCGTGCTGCTCATCGACGAGCGGCCCGAGGAAGTCACCGACATGCAGCGCTCGGTGAAGGGCGAAGTGATCAGCTCGACGTTCGACGAACCCGCTTCGCGACACGTGCAGGTGGCCGAAATGGTCATCGAAAAGGCCAAGCGCCTGGTCGAGCATAAGCGCGACGTAGTGATTCTGCTGGACTCCATTACGCGCCTGGCGCGCGCCTACAACACGGTGGTGCCGCCGTCGGGCAAGGTGCTGTCGGGCGGCGTCGATTCGAACGCCTTGCAGCGGCCGAAACGCTTCTTCGGCGCCGCGCGCAACATCGAAGAGGGCGGTTCGCTCACCATCGTGGCCACCGCGCTCATCGACACGGGCAGCCGCATGGACGACGTCATTTTCGAAGAGTTCAAAGGCACCGGCAACAGCGAAATCCATCTGGACCGCAAGTTGGTGGAAAAGCGCGTCTTCCCGGCCATCGACATCAACAAGAGCGGTACTCGCAAGGAAGAACTCTTGCAGCCCAAGGAAGAACTCAACCGCGTCTGGGTGGTTCGCAAGGTACTCAGCCCGCTATCGCCTGTGGAGTGCATGGAACTGCTGCTCGACAAGCTGGGCAAGACCCGCAGCAACGCGGAATTCCTGGCCGCCATGAGCAGCTAAGGGGTTTCCGGCGGAAACTCTTAGATAACGGCATAACCTTCCGGGGTAGGTGGACGTCTTATCAGTTCTGATAGGATATCTGTGCCCGGGATCGTTTTGTGCGATGCGGGGCAGTGGAACCCATGCAGTCTCAACTCAGCGGTCTCCCCGCGCCTGAAAGGCAGCCACGGCCGGCGCAACCCGGTCCGGAACCAGTTCCTGGTGTACCTCCACCCTCCCGTAAGATTCGATGGGGTTTATTTGCGCTGGTTGCGGTGCTGTGCGGTTTGGGTTTGTGGTGGTTAAAGAACCGCGCGGTGCAACCGGCGACCGGCGGACCGCAAGGCCCCATCGCCACGCTGCGAACGGTGACAGCCACCCAAGGGGGCGTTGAGCGAACCCTGCGCCTCACGGGAGCGACCGCCGCCGAACGGTACGTTTCGCTCAATGCGCCACGGTTGGCAGGCCGCCGAGGCGGCATGTCAGTGAGTATCAACAGCTCGGGCGACTCGACGTCGATTACGGTGTCGGTCACGCGTGGCGGCGGTGCCGGCGGCGGGCGATCCTCCGGTTCGTCCAGCGGCGGTTCCGGCGGTGGAGCAGCGAGCACAGGTGGCGGCGACAGCTCGAGTTCCGGGAGTTCGACGGCATCCACATCGTCGGCGTCGTCGGCTTCGGCGGTTTCCTCATCCAGCAGCAGTTCGTCTTCCAGCAGTTCTTCCTCCTCACGCACCCTGACAAACCGTTTCGCCAGCGTCAAGAGCGTGGGTACGGCGTCGCGCAGTTCCGCGGCCAGCAGCAGTGCGTCATCCGGTTCGGCGGCCATGGGCAGCTCGGGCTTGGGCTCAACCTCCACGGCGGGTGGCATCGGCAGCGGTGGCGGTGGGGGGGGCGGCGGTGTTTCCGACTGGATGATGGTTCTTGAACAACTCAAGGAATCCGGCGCGCGTGTGTCCAAGGGCGATGTGGTCGCCACCTTCGACCGTCAGTACATGCTGACGCGGCTGGACGACTACCGCGATACGGTTACGCAAGCCGAAGCCAGTTTCCGCACCCTGAAGGCCAATCTGGAAGTCACCCGGAAAGCGTACCAGCAGTCGGTGCGCACCGTGCAAGCGGACCTCGACAAGGCCAAGCTGGATCTCAAAACCATCCCGGTACAATCGGCCATCACCACGGAGACGCTGAAGCTCGCCGCCGAGGAGGCCGCCGCGCGGAGCAAGGAGATCCTGGCCGAATCGCGCCAGGTTGACGAGATCGAGGACGCGCAGCTGAAAGAAGCCGAGATCGAGTTGAAGCAGGCGCGCAACGAACTGCGCCGCGTGGAAGCCAACATCGACCGCATGGTCGTGAAGGCTCCCATCGACGGCATTGCGGTTATTCAGCCGATCATTCGCGGCACGGAGTTCACCACCATCGCGGCGGGCGACCAACTTTATCCCGGGCAGCTTTTCATGAAAGTGGTGGATCCGAACTCGATGATCGTCAACGCGTTCGTGAACCAGGCCGACGTGGAAGCCGTACGCATCGGGGCGCGGGCGCGAGTCCGCTTCGACGCCTATCCGGACCTGGAACTTCCCGCGCATGTGTATTCGGTGGGAGCGCTCGGCCGCACCGGCCGTTTTCGGGCCAGCTATCTGAGTGAGATCCCGGTCACGCTGCGCCTGGACAAGATGGACCCGCGGGTGATCCCGGATCTATCGGTGAGCGTGGATGTAATTCTGGAAGCGGAAACAGGCCCGGCTATCGCGCCGCGTGAAGCCGTGTTCTCGGACCGGGGCGGAGCCGAGAAGTACGTGTTTGTGCGTGGCCCGGGCGACTGGGTCCGGCGCGACGTGGAAGTCGGATTGATTAACAATACCGTGGCGGTGATCCGCTCGGGCGTGCGCCCGGGCGAAGTGCTGGCCGCCGATCGTCCGCCGGAGCGGATCAAGAACCCCTAGAGCGCGAGGACGCAATCGAAGCATGTCCAAGGACGTCAAGCCAAAGCAGCGCATCGGACAACAACCCGGAACGCGCAAACGCAAGATCCTGATCTGGGCGATCGGCCTGGTGCTGGCAGGCAGCGGCGCGTATGCTTACTACCGTTACACCAACACGGCCACGGTCGTCGAAGTGCCCGTTGCCCGCGTGCGCCGCGGCGAGTTTGTCATCAGTGTCCGTACGCGCGGCGAAGTGCGCAGCGTGCGTTCGGTGGTGCTGTCGGCGCCGCAGGTCCCCGACCCGCGCATCGTGCGGCTGGCCGAATCCGGCAAGCCCATTCGCAAGGGCGAGGTAGTGGTCGAATTCGACGCCGCCCAACAGGAACAAAACTACCTGGAACGCTCCACCAGCGTGCGCACGGTGGACAGCGAGATCGTGCAGACCAAGGCGAGCCATCGCATCACCAACGAGATGGACTCCATGAACCTGATGAGCAGCGGCTACAACGTGCAGCGCGCCGAGCTGGAAGCCAGCAAGGCGGAGATCCTGTCCGAAATTGAGGGCGCCAAGAATCGTATCGAAGTCGGCATCTCGAAAGGTGAGTTGGATCAGGTAAAAGCGACCATCAACGCTCACAAGACCACGCAGTCGGCCGACATCGAACGCCTGGATCAGAAGAAAGAAAAGACGCTGCGCGATCTGGACCGCACCAAGGGCTACCTGGGCATGATGATTGTGCGCGCGCCCATCGACGGCGTGCTGAACGTGCTGCCCAACGCCCGCACACAGGGTTCGTTCGGCAGTTCCGCGCCACCGTTCAAGGAAGGCGACAAGGCCTGGACCGGCGCGGCCATCGCCGAAATTCCGGACCTGTCGCAGATGCGCATCGAGCTAAAGCTGGATGAAGTCGACCGCGGCAAGCTCAAGCTGGGGCAGCAACTGCGACTTCGCGTCGACGCGGTGCCGGAAAAGGAATTCTTCGCGGAGCTGGACTGGATCAGTCCCATCGCGGCGCTGCTATGGCGCGGCATGGGCCTGACCGAGAAAACCTTCCCGGCGCGAGCCACGCTCAAGAACCTGGATCCGCGTTTGCGTCCGGGCATGAGCGCCACCGCCGAGCTCATCATCGACAGCCAGCCCGGCATGCTCATGATCCCGGTGCGCGCCAGCTTCGTGCACGCCGGCAAACCCGCCGTCTACGTGCAGAAGGGGCACGACTTCCAGATCCGGACCATTCAGGCGGGCAAGCGCAACGATAGCGACATCGTGGTGCTCGGCGGCCTGCGCGAGGGCGAGAGCGTAGCCCTGGAGAATCCGGCGGAGGCGGCCAAGCGGGCCAAGAAACTGTAAGCGGACGGCGAAAATGAAGAAACTGATCATCCGGATCCTGATTGTCGTGGCGGTGGCCGCGGCCGCATTCTACGGCTACGGGTACTTCCGGCAGATGCCTCAGAGGCAACGCGAATTGCCGACGGCACGCGTGCGGCAAGGCGATGTAGTCATCCGCTCATTCACCCGCGGCGAGCTGCGCGCCGTGCGCTCGGTCACGCTTTCGGCGCCGAATCTGTTCGGCAACGTGCAGGTGACGCAACTCGCACCGCTCGGAAGCTACGCCCGCGAGAAGGATCTCATCGTTGAATTCGACGATGCTGAAGTACTGAGCCGGCTCGAGGACAAGCAACTCGAACTCGATCAGACCGACGAGCAGATCCGCAAGAACAAGGCCGATCTGGCCATCCGTGAAAACCAGGATCAGGTTGAGTTGCTGCGCGCGCGCTATTCAGTGCGGCGGGCCGAGCTGGAAGTGAAACGCAACGAACTGCTTTCGGCCATCGACGCCAAGAAGAACCTGTTGAGCCTGGAGGAAGCGCGGCGTTCTCTCAAGCAACTGGAAAGCGACGTCAAGAGCCGCCGCGAGCAGGCTCGCGCGCAGTTGGCCGTACTCACCGAGCAGCGTAACAAGGCCGTGCTCGAACTAACCCGCGAGCGTATGCGCCTGAGCCAGGTTAAGCTGCTGGCGCCCATGAGCGGCTTGGTGGCCATCAAGCAGAACCGCAGCGGCTTCTTCATGTTCGGCTCGCAGGTTCCCGATATCCGCGAAGGCGACCAGATACAGCCCGGCATGCCCGTGGCCGACATCCTGGATGTGTCCGAGATGGAACTGGTGGCGAAAGTGGGCGAACTGGACCGCGCCAACTTGCACGAGGGCCAGGAAGCCGTCATACGGCTGGATGCGATCGCTGAAAAGCAGTTCCATGGGCGCATCAAGAGCATGAGCGCGACGGCCAGCGCCAGCGTGTTTTCGGCCGATCCGGCCAAGAAGTTCGACGTCATCTTCTCAGTGGACATGGGGCCGCTGCTGACCGCGCTGGGCGCCAAGCCCGAACAGATCGCCAAGCTGCTGGCCACGGCTGAGCAGAACCGGAAGAAGCCGCCCATGCAGAGCGCCTCGTCCGGCGCCATGATGATGGCGGCGAATAGCGGTGGCGCGCCGGGCGGCGGCGGCCCGGCGCCGATGTCCGGCCCGATGGGTTTCACGCCCGGCCCGCAAGGCCCGCAGGGCGGTCCCGGCGCGGCGGCCGGAGCGCGCGAAGGCGGTGCGCGGCGCGACTTCGTGACCCGGCTCACCAGCCAGCTTTCGCCGGCCGACCAGAAAAAAGCCCGCGACGTCATGAAGAAGGCACTGGGCGGCAAGGAGATGGCCGACCTGGACCCGGACGAGCGCCGCAAAGTGATCGGCCAGGTGCGCGAACAGCTTGAAAAGATGGGAGTCCAACTCCCCGGTGGCGGCCAACCCGGACAGCGGAACCGCGCGGGCGGTGCTGGCATGCCCATGTTCGGCATGGGTGGAGGCGGCCAGCAGTTTACCGAAAAGGAAATGGCCAACGCCAAGTTGCCTCCGCCGCCGGAAGAGGAGAATCAGCTCGACGTGCTGCTGCGCCCGGGTTTGCTGAGCGACATCGAGATTATTGTCGAGAAGATTCCCAACGCCATACATATTCCGAGCCAGGCTCTGTTTGAAAAAGAAGGCAAGCTGGTGGTGTTCGTCAAGGGCCGTAAAGGCTTTGAGCAGCGTCCCATCAAGCTCGCCCGCCGCAGCGAATCGACCCTGGTGATCGCCGACGGGCTCAAGCCCGGCGAAGTCGTGGCCATGACCGATCCGACGGCTACCGGCAAGGGCGAGAAACAGGACGGCAAGAAGGCGGGCGGCGGCGCCGGCAGCCCGATGGGCGCGGTTGGCGGAGAAAGCAAGGGGGGACGCTAGGTCGTGTCGCTATTTTCCAGTTATCTTCCCGAACTATCGATGGGGCTTTCGAGCCTGCTGGTGCACAAGCTCCGCAGCTTGCTCACCATGCTCGGCATGATCTTCGGCGTGGGCGCCGTGGTGGCCATGTTGTCCATCACCGCCGGCGCGCAGAAGGAAATGCTCAGCTACATCGATCTGCTGGGCGTCAACAACATCATCATCGAAGCCAAGGAAGCCGTCGACCGCAACGAACTGCAGGCACGGCGGCAGATTTCGCCGGGCCTGACGTTCCGTGATGCGCGCGCGATCCGCGAAAACGTGCAGGGCATCGAGGAGATGACCCCACGCAAGCGTTTCAAGCCTCTGAAAGTCCTGCCCAAGACCGCGCAGGAACCGCCGCTGCTGATCGGTGTCGAGGCCAATTACCTCACCATTAACAGCCTCAAGCTGGTGGAGGGACGGTTTTTCACAGCCGAGGAGAACTCGCGGTCGGCGCCGGTGTGCGTGCTGGGAGAATCCGCAAAAGTTCTGCTACTTGGTTACGACAATGCGACCGGGAAATACGTCAAGATTAATGACACGTGGCTGCAGGTGATCGGCGTGCTGGCGCATCAGGCCACCGCCGACAGCGACGTGGGCGGCCTGGAAGTCGTCAACCGCAATAACATGGCTATTGCACCGCTCAACACCGTGATGCGCCGCTTTGAGGATAACAATAGCTACCTCAAAGACGAGATCGACGGCGTCTATATCAAGGTGACCTCCGGTACCGATTCCATGGAGACCGCCAACGTGGTGCGCGCCATTCTGAACGCCACGCACAAGGACGCCGGAGATTTCACGGTGGTGGTTCCGGCCGACCTGCTGGAACAACGCCGCCGCACGCAGTTTATTTTCAGCGTGGTCATGATCTGCATCGCCGGCATCTCATTGTTGGTGGGCGGCATCGGAATCATGAACATCATGCTGGCGACGGTGCTCGAACGCACGCGTGAAATCGGCATCCGCCGCGCCATCGGCGCGCGCCAGGCCGACATTGTGCGGCAATTCTTGACCGAGGCGGTCATGATCTCGATCGTCGGCGGGTTGATCGGTATCGCGTTCGGATTTACGCTGTCGAAGATCATCGCCGCGGCCGCCGGTTGGTCCACGGTGGTCACCTGGGGGTCGATCGCGGTGGCCTTCGGCGTGTCAGTCGGTATCGGCTTGCTGTTCGGCATTTATCCGGCGGTGCAGGCCGCCAAACTCGATCCTATCGAGGCCATACGCTACGAATGACGAAAACAATGCGAAAGTACGGTATTCTACTCGGCCTGTCATTGACGGCTTCCGCGCTGGCGCAGAACGCGCCGTTGTTTCCGACGAAGTCCTATTTCCGGAACCACTTCGGCACTCCGTCCACGCGCGTCGAATTGCGTCCGCCGGTGCGGCTACGCGACCACGTGGTGGCGGGCAAGCTCGAAATGAGCCTGCGCAGCTATTTGGAACTGGTGCTGGCCAATAACACCAACATCGCGATTGAGCGACTGAACATCGAAACGCAGAAGAACGCCATTCTGCGCGCGTTCGGCACTTTCGACCCGTCGTTGGCGGCCAACTTCCGCAACACGCGAACCAAGTCGCCGACCTCGGACGTGCTCCAGGGCGCGGCCACCTTGAATCAACTCTCGCAGCCGGCGGAGTTCACCTATCGCCAGACGCTGGAAACCGGCACATCGTACACGGTGGGGTTCAACGCGTCCAAACTGTCGACCAATAACCAGTTCGCCACGTTTAACCCGGCACTGAGTTCCTCGCTGGCGTTTACGGTGACGCAGCCTTTGCTGCGCAATCGCGGCCCGGCCATAAGCCGGCTCCCTATCACCATTGCTCGCAGCAAAATGAAGGTGTCCGAGTTCGAACTTCGCGACGCGGTGATGCGCCTGATCGCGACAGCCGAGAGTGCCTACTGGGATGTGATCTCCGCGCGCGAGAATCTCGGCGTACAGCAACAGACTCTGGCTTTGCGCGGCGAGGCACTGAAACGCGCACAGAAGGAACTCGACCTCGGCGCCCTTTCCCCGCTGGACATCTTCCAGCCGCAAGCCGAGTATGCCAGCGCGGAAATTCAGGTATCGCAGGCCCGCTTCCAACTCGCGCAGTCAGAGGACGCGTTGCGCAAGCAGATCGGTGCCGACCTGGACGCCGACGTCCGCCGCTTGCCGCTGAGTCTGACTGAATCCGTGTTACCGCCCACCGAAACGGCGACCATCGACAGCGAGCGCGCCGTCGAATTGGCCTTGCGCCTCCGCCCGGATCTGCGCGCCGCCGTTCAGAACATCGATGTCGACGAGCTAAACATCAAATCAACCACCAACCTGCTGCGGCCCGATCTTTCGCTCAGCGGCGGCTACACCGCGTCCGGCCGCGGCGGAAACTACTTCCAGAAGACGGACGTGTTCGCGGGCGATGGTACTTCCAGCACCGTGGTGAACATGATTCCCGGCGGCATCAACGACGCGCTGAGTCAGGTGTTCCGTTTCAACTACCCGACCTACTACTTCCAACTGTCGTTGCGGCTGCCTCTTCGCGACCGCGCCGCGCAGGCTAACCTGGCCGACGCCATGGTGGCCAAGAAGACCGACGCATTGCGTGTGCGCAACGTCGAACAGACGGTCCGGCTGGAAGTTCTCAATGCCGTGACGCAGGTCGAAGCGAGCAAAGCCAGCGTTCGGTTGGCCACCATCGCCCGCGATCTGGCGCAGAAGAACTACGAGGCCGAGTTGAAGAAGTACGAACTGGGCGCCAGCTACCTGTTCCTGGTGCTGGACTCGCAGACGCGCCTGGCCACGGCGCAATCGCGGCTGCTGACGGAATCGGTCAACTACCGACGCAACTCGCTCACGCTGCTCAGGACCACCGGCGAACTGCTGGAACAGCGCGGCATCGCGGTACAATAACCGGAAAGCGGCTCTTCGGAACCGCGGCCGGCTTCGCGTGAGGCCGGCTCATTCGCATCATGGGCCGCATTCGCATTCTTTCCGATCAGGTCGCTAACAAGATCGCCGCCGGCGAGGTGGTGGAACGCCCCGCTTCGGTGGTGAAGGAACTCGTCGAGAATTCTCTCGATGCCGGCGCGACCATGATTCGCGTGGAAGCCGCGGGCGGCGGCCGGCGCATGATCCGCATCACCGACAACGGCTGGGGCATGCTGCGCGACGACGCCATGCTGGCCTTCGAGCGTCACGCCACCAGCAAGCTCACCGACGTCAAAGACTTGCTGTCCATTGCGACGCTCGGCTTTCGCGGAGAGGCTCTGCCGTCGATCGCTTCGGTTTCGCGGCTGACGCTCGAAACTCGATCCGCCGACGAGTCCACCGGCGCGCGCATCGAAATCGCCGGCGGGAAGATGCTGGCCTGCCAGGAGGCGGCGCTGGCTTCGGGCACCATCATCGCCGTGCGCGACCTGTTTTTCAACGTGCCCGCGCGCAAGAAGTTCCTGCGCAGTGAAACCACGGAACTGGCGCACATCGCCACGCTGGTCACTGAATACAGCCTGGCGCATCCAGACAAGACCTTCACGCTGATCCACGACGACAAGGAACTGCTCGCCGTCACGCCCGCCAAGGATTTGCGCGAGCGCGTCTATCAGGTTTTCGGCGCACGCACTCTGGAAGAGTTAGTGCCTCTCGGGCCCAGCGAACGCGCGCTGCCCGCGGCTGCGGACTCCGATACTCCCGGCGCCGTGCTGCGGTTGAGCGGCTTCATCTCGCGTCCGCAGCTTCACAAAACCAACCGCAATTCCATACACCTGTTTGTGAACGGCCGTGTCATCCGGGACCGCCTGCTGCTGC
>CAZDIZ010000041.1:31910-36547 GCA_964505625.1 uncultured Solibacteraceae bacterium
AATTCCATACACCTGTTTGTGAACGGCCGTGTCATCCGGGACCGCCTGCTGCTGCATGCGCTGAACGCAGCTTATTACAACCTGGTCCCTTCGGGCGTCTATCCGTTCGCGCTGCTATTTCTGAGCTGCGACTACGAGGAAGTGGACGTTAACGTCCACCCATCGAAAACCGAAGTCCGCTTTCATCACGGCCCCGTGGTGCACGACTTTGTGCGCGACGCGGTGCGCGAGGCGCTCATCGCGTCCAGACCCGCGCCGTCGCTCGATGCAAATCGCGTGGCGCAGCCCGCCGCGCACCTGCCGTATTCCGAATTCTCGGCGCGGATCGAGCACCAGCGATTCGACGCGGCTCCCTTGCCGGAAACCGTGCCGGATTCTGAACTGCCGGTCTTCAATCTGCGCGGTCCGATGCCGGCTCCCGAGCGTTTCGATTTCGGTGCGGCGCCCTCGCCGGCGGTAGTCCCAGTGCCTGCGCCGGTACCTTCGTCCGCACCACTGAAGCTGCGCATTCCGGATTCGCACGCCGCGTTGCCGGGCGAGGCAACGCTCGCGAGCACCGCGCCGAGCCTCGCCACATTGGCCGACCTGCGCCCGCTCGGGCAGATACACGAAAGCTTCATTGTCGCCGCCGGACGCGACGGCCTGTGGCTCATCGATCAGCACGTGGCGCACGAGCGCATTCTGTTCGAGAAGATCCTGCGCGGCCAGGCGTCCGGAAAGCAGGAAGTACAGGCGCTGCTGATGCCCGTGATCGTGGAACTTACGCCCGCGCAGATGGCCGACTACAACCGGATCGCGAGCGAACTGAACGCCACCGGTTTCGAGACCGAGCCCTTCGGTCCGCGCAGCATCGCCATCAAAGCCGCACCGGCCGCCCTGGCTCCGGGCGAGATCGAGAAGCTGGTGTTTGAGGTGTTGGAAATCGCGGACGCGGAACTGCGGGGAGTGTCGATCGAGGATGTACGAAGAGGGATTGCGGCCTCGGTCGCCTGCCGCGCGGCCATCAAGATCAACACGCCGCTCGATGAGCGGAAGATGGCCTGGCTACTAGAGGAGTTAGCGGCGACCGAATACCCGATGAGTTGTCCGCACGGCAGGCCCATCGCGCTGGTATACTCCACCCGCGACATCCTCAAGGGATTCCATCGGGTGTAGTGCGGCGCGAAGGGCCGCCGTGCCGAATTGAAACGTCTACCGTCCGAAATGTGACGCGTTGGCGCCGAGGCTGGCAGCCTGGTCCGCCGGAAGATCGTCCGCCGCGAAGATGGCGTTGGCCGGGCAAACCGGAACGCAGGCGCCGCAGTCGATGCATTCGGCCGGATCGATAAACAACTGAGCCGACGCTTCGAAATCCGCCTCGTCCTTCTTCGGATGGATGCAGTCTACCGGACAAGCTTCAACGCACAGTTCGTCTTTCGTGCAGGCAGGTGTAATTACGTATGCCATGAGTTCTCCCTATGTTCTTCTGGCAATTCTCTAGCCAGAATCTTACTGGCGCAGCCAGGTACAAACTATTCATTGTGAACGATTTATACCGTCGCGCGCAACTCGCGCTCACCCATTTCTGGGTGAAATAACCCAACCATCACGCGGATGCCCCATGGGCGACTCCGCGGTGGGTGATTATTCCCATTCAATCGTTCCCGGCGGCTTGTGTGTCAGGTCGTAGAACACCGCCGCTATCCCCGGGACCTCAAGTAACTCATCGGCCAACCCGCGCAGCAGCGCTTCTTCCATGGTCACCGATTGAGCCGTCATCCCGTCCACCGAATCCACCGGGCGCAGCACCACGGAATCGGGCCGGGACTTGTCGCCGACCGGGATCAGCACCACCGGGAACTGCCAAACCTTGTTTTCGAACCCGCTGGACGCGCAAACTTGCCGGACAATCGCATCGGCGCGCCGCAGCCTCGCCAAGCGGTCCTCATCGAGCGTGCTTTCCAGAACCATCAACTCACCGATGGGCCGGTGCGAGGCCACCAACGCGACCGCGCGGTTCACGCCCATCGTACGATTGATCAACTCCGCAGCGTGCGCCTGCAAATTGGCCTCAGGGCTGGGGAAAACATCCAGCGCCACCACGTGACGGTAGCTGCGCGAATCGCCTTGCACACCCACCGAACGCACCGGGATAATCCAGCCGCCCGGAACGGATTCCAACGGCAACACCGCCTCGCTCGCCAGACAGCGGATGGCCAAGCCCGGACCGGGGAACGGATGGCGGGCCAGTAACTGTTCGGGCAACCCCAACTCGCGTCCGACTTCGCGGACCTCGTCTTTGTAGAACGACGTCAACGGTTCGACAATGCGCTTGGCTTGCATCAAACGCTGTATGCCGGGCACGCGATTGTGGTGCGTCTTAATGACGTCGGCCTTGGCCGTGCCGCCGGACTCGATGGTATCGGGATAGATGGTTCCCTGCCCCAGAATCCAGTTGCCGTCCAGGTAGTGTCCGCTTTCGAGGATCTCTTCCTGAATGCGTACGAACTGCTCGCCGATGATGTGCCGCTTCTTTTCCGGATCGCGAACACCGGCGAGCGCACCGAGGAACTTCGCCGAGGCGCGTTCCACGGCGAACGTACCGGCGGCCAGGCGCTCGAACACGCTTTCTACAAACTCGGTTTCGCCGTCGCGCATCAAGCCGGTGTCGACGTAGACGCCGTGCACCCGCTCCGGTCCGAGGGCGCGCAGGCAGAGTGTGTAGGCAACGCTCGAATCCACGCCACCGCTGACGAAAAAGAAGATGTTGCGGCCGGCGGCGGTTTCGCGAATGGACTCCTCGAGCTCCGCCACGCGCCCGCGCGGCGACCAATCCTTCACGCAGCCGGCGATGGGGAACAGGAAGTTGTGAAGCAGTTCCCGGCCCTTATGCGTGTGAACCACCTCGGGATGAAACTGCACGCCGTAGAGTTTGCGCGCCTCATCCGACATGGCCGCGATGGCGCAGGTCGGCGTGGTGGCTTGCAGCTTAAACCCGCTAGGCAGACCGGCGACGGTGTCGCGATGACTCATCCACACCTGCTGCGCTTGGCCGATCCCGTCAAACAACGCGCCGGCTGAGAGCACGTCCAGAATCGCCAGACCGTATTCACCCTTGACGCCTTTGCTGACGCGCCCGTCGAGCAGGTACGCCATCAACTGCAACCCGTAGCAGATGCCCAACACCGGCTGGCCGGAAGCGAAGATGGCCGGGTCCACAGTGGGACTGCCGGGTTCGTACACGCTATTGGGGCCACCTGAGATGATGAGGGCGCGGTAATTGCTGAGTTCCGATGCCGGCGTATCGCTGGGACGCACCTCGGCGTACACGCCTTGTTCACGAACTTTGCGGGCAATCAGATGGCAATACTGGCCGCCGGCGTCGAGCACCGCCACTTGCGGCGCCGGACGCACCACACCCGCGGCCGGGACATTCCCTGCGTCGCTCGGGCTCACAGTCTGTTATCGCTCCGGTCTTTGCGTGCGTTGCACGATGAGTTTCTTAGCGGATTCAAGCAAGGCCTTGGCCTTGGGCAGCGCATCGATGGCCTTGGCCATGATCGGATCGGTTTCAATCGACAAGCGCCGCGCCTCGTCCACACTGAACGCCGTGATGTAGATCTCGCGCCTCAATTGCTGCTTGACCCAGGCATGGTTCTCGGCGTATTCGGCTTCGGAGAACTGCACGCCTTCCTTGAGCAGGAATTGATGGAAATCGTTGTCGACGTTTTGATCCGGCTCCCAGCCCTTGGGCAACTTCGTGTCGCGTCCGGCGAAGAAACGGGACGTGAAGTTGAAGAACGCCTGCTTGCGCAGCACGTCGATCTGGAACCGGTTCAGCTTCGGCGCGCTGTACTTTTCATCCGGCGTGATGCCGCCGCCGCCGTAAACGGTGCGCCCGCCGTCGGTCATCTTCACGTCGGTGGGATTCTGCAACGCCGCGTCCTTGCGGTTGTAATAGTCCAGGAACGAAATGTTCGAGTAGTCGCGCTGGATCAAACGGCCGCTGGGCGTGTAGTATTTCGCGGTGGTCAGCGCCAGCCCGGTATTTTCGTTAAGCGGATAGACGGTCTGCACCAGGCCTTTGCCGAAAGTGTTTTCGCCCAGCACCCAGGCGCGATCGTGATCCTGCATGGCACCGGCGACGATCTCGGCCGCCGACGCCGAGTAGCGATTCACCAAAACGATGATCGGGTAGTCGCGTCCACCGTTGCCGTGCCGGGCAATGTATGGCTTTTCCGGCGAAGAACGGCCGCGGTGCGAAACAATCAACTGATTCTTGCGCAGGAAACGGTCCGCCACGGCCACGCCTTCGTTCAGCAATCCGCCGGGGTTGTCGCGCAGATCCAGGATGAGACCCTTCACGTTGTTCTCACCCAAACGGCTGAGGTTGTCCTCGACCTCGCGGCTAGTGTTTTCGTTGAAGCTTTCGATGTCTAGATAAGCGATGCCCGGCTGCAGCCAGAAAGCATCCTGCACGCTCTTGCGCGGAATCTCGTCGCGAGTGATGTTAAACGTGAGCGGCTTGTCGAGGCCCTCGCGAGCGGCCACCACCTGCACCTGCGTGCCTCGCGGGCCCTTGAGCAGGTCGGCCACCTGGGAGGTGTTCAGGTTTTCGGTGGACTTGTCGTTCACAAACAGGATGACGTCGCCCGGCC
>CAZDIZ010000041.1:36647-37775 GCA_964505625.1 uncultured Solibacteraceae bacterium
GTGTTCAGGTTTTCGGTGGACTTGTCGTTCACAAACAGGATGACGTCGCCCGGCCGCAGACCCGCTTTGTAGGCCGGCGAACCCGTGAACGGCGCGACCACGATGGTCTTGCCGTTGCGTTCGGACACCATCATGCCGACGCCGTAGTAGTGGCCCTTCTGGTCTTCGCGCAGGAGCTGGAAGGATTTGGGATCCAGGAAGTTCGAGTGCGGATCGAGCGTCCGCAGCATGCCAGGGATGGCGCCGTTGTAAATGGCACGGTCGGCGTTGACCGTCTCGGCGGCATTTTGCTCCACCACACTGTACGCTTTGGTGAAGCTTCGGAGCGTAGCCTGGATGTCGTCCTCGGACGCCGCCGCGGCCGAGGTTTCGATTCCTCGCCCGTAAACGCCGCCAAGCAGCGAACAGACCGCTACGATCAGAATCGCGGTAAAAAGGGACCTACGCCCATGTTGAGCCATTGCGGGAACCTTCTCGAACTACCTTCAGTATAGCGTACCCGCCGGCCGAGCCTTCGCGATGGAGAACCGGCTCCGGCTAAACGGCGCGGGCCTTGCGTGCCGCCAGCGTATTTTCGGTCCGCATGGGCTTGCGCGGCGCGGTGACGCCCAACCGGCGCGCCTGGTCGCTGAGCGACACCAGGAACATGGGCTGGCGGGCGTTCTTCAGGATGTCGATGACGCGCTCGTTGCGGTCTTCCAGGTAGATCGACTTGCCGTCGGTGAGCAGGTGTACATCGGAAGTCCCGGCCAGGATGTCGCCCAGCCGGCGCCCCATTTCGCGCTCCAGGAACCGCATCACGCGGCGGACCTTCTGCAACGAGAAGCCCTTGCGGCGAAGTTCGGCGATGACGGTGATTTCCAGCACCTCTTTGGCCGAGTAGATGCGTTTATGCCCCTCGTGCTCGGGCGAGACGACGCGCTGCTCATCCCACCATTGCAGTTGGCGCAGGCTGACTTTGGCCGCGCGGGCCACGTCGCTGCTGGAATAAACCGTTACGTCTCCCTCCGGAGCAGGTTGGGACTTCTTTGTTTTGAACATGGGGAGGTGCTTCCGTTTTTAGATTATACGCCTTATGAGGATTGTACCCCACCAGCGGCCGGTGTCAATAGGCCATTTTCAGGTGAG
>CAZDIZ010000042.1:0-8193 GCA_964505625.1 uncultured Solibacteraceae bacterium
CATTGAGCAAGCTGAAGATCGCCGTGTTGGCGCCGATGCCCAGCGCTAGCGTGAGCACGGCCACGATGGTGAAGCCGGGAGTCTTGGCGAGCTGACGCAGAGCGTAGCGCAGGTCTTGCAGGAGTGCCGTCATCTATCTGCTTCCGTTCGCCGTCGGTCCGTTGCGCGGGTTGGCCACAAGGCGGTAGAGCAGAAACGCGGCCAACGCCACCAGCACGGCGGCCAGCGCGCCTGCCAGGAGTGCGTGGAACGCCGCGAAGCTTACCGACATAGTCAGCAGGTCGTCCGGCGCGTCGCAGGTCAGCGTCACACCCATTCCGGCGAGTTCGAGTCCTCGGCCAAGCAGCGCAACCATAAGAACCTCACGCCGACGGGATGGTCTCTTCGACGATGCGTCCGTCGAACAGGTGGATGACGCGATCGGCAAACTGCGTGTAGCGCGGATCGTGCGTCACCATGCAGATGGTGGCGCCCTGCCGGTGCAGGTTGCGCAACAGATCCATGACCGCTTCGCCGTTGGCCGAATCGAGATTTCCAGTGGGCTCGTCGGCCAGCAGGATCAGCGGCTCACCGGCTAGCGCGCGCGCCACAGCCACACGCTGTTGCTGACCTCCGCTGAGCTGCGCCGGATAGTGCTTCATGCGGTGCGACATCCCCACTTGCTCCAGCGCTTCCTGCGTGCGGCGCTTGCGTTCGGCCGACGACATGCCGCGATAGGTAAGCGGCAGCTCGACGTTCTCATACACCGTCAGATCGCCGATCAAATTGAACGCCTGGAAGATGAAGCCGATCTCGCGGTTGCGTATGCGCGCACGCTCGCTGGTCTTCAGATTCTCAACCGGCTTGCCGTTGAGCAGGTAGTGCCCGCCGCTCGGCGTGTCGAGCAATCCAAGGATGGACAGCAGTGTCGACTTGCCGCAGCCGGAAGGCCCGGCGATCGAAAGATACTCGCCCTTTCGCAGGTCCAGATGAATACCAGAAAGCGCGTGCGTCTCGACTTCATCGGTGAGAAATACCTTGGTCACGTCTTCCAAATGAATCAGCGGCGTGCCGTTACTGTAATCTGATTCGGTCATAAGAGTCCCATGTGGTCATATCCGAAAGAATCACCTGGTCGCCGGGCCGCAGGCCCTCCAGGACTTCGATGGTGGTCACCGAGCCGCGGCCCAGTTTCACCTGCACGCGGGTGGCGCCCTTGCCGTCCGCGCTCACCCGGAACAGAGTAATCGTGCTGTTGGGCTGTCCCGAAGTGGGGCGCCCTACATATACAACGTCGTTGAGCCGTTCGAGTTCAACGGTTCCGTCCACACTCAAATCGGGCCGCGCGCCGGCCGGCAGTGTGCCTTCCAGCTTCACGTCCACTGTTACCGTGCCTTCCTTCACCGATGGATCGATGCGCATCACGCGGCCTTCGATCACGCCGTTGCGCGTGTCAACCGAGCAGAGCTGGCCCAACTGAATATCCTTGGCCTGCGTCTCGGCGATTTTCAATTCCGCTTTCAGACGCTCGGGCTGCGCCACCTTGGCCAGAATCGTGCCGGCCGTGACGCGCTGGCCGACTTCCACCGGCAACTCCTGCAGCACGCCCACGGCACCGGCGCGCACTTTCAGCGCGTCCAATTGGCTGCGCTTCAGCTTGTGCAGCGCGCGCAGTTTGTCCACTTCGGCTCGCTGCACGGCAAGTTGCGCATCCACCGATTCGACGCCGATGGTGAGCCGCTTGCGCTCCATTTCGTGACGATGCGCGAGCTCCTCGGCAGCGGCCATCGAGATCTTCGTTTGCAGCGAGGCCAGCAAGCCCAATTTGCCCAACGCATCATCGGCGTCCGCCTTCAGCTTTGCCTGACGGTATTCGGATTCGATCTTCGATACCTCAGCCTGCTGGGTCAGGCGGTCGCTGTTGAGGCGGACTTTGAGATCGGTGTACTTGGCTTCGGCGGCCTTCACCTGAAACTCGGCGTCCACGGCGGCCAGTTCCATTTCGGGGTTCTTCAGCACCAGCAGAACCGTGTCGGGACGCACGATAGCGCCGGGACGGACTTGTATCGACTCAACACGTCCATCCGACGGAGCCGGAATCCACAGAATCTCTTCCGGCACCAGTGTGCCCAGCCCGCGCACTTGCCGCAGCATCGGACCTCGCTTCACGGTGTCGGTCCAGATGGTCGAGCGCTCCACCGACGGCGCGGCCGGCTTCAAGCGGCCGGTCCCGAGCGCGATTGCCGCAACCGCCACTAGCGCGACGAACGAGTACACAATCCGCCGTATCAGCTTCTTCCGGGCGGCACCTTCTCTTGGAATATCCATGAGTTCGCCAGAGAAGATTGCAGTCCGACGGCCACACGTAAACTGTTGATATGACTAGGGTGCGGGATGTGAGGGTGCCCGAATTCGACATCCTGGTGTCCGTAAATGGACACCGCACGACGGTCAGGCCAGCTTGACGCGCTGCAGATCGATCTTCTCTTCGTTGCTTTCGCCCAGCCCGAGCACGCCGGCGATTTCGATGAATTCGGGCTGCATGCGCGTGAAGGTGCTGTCGTTATCGGCGTAGGCCAGGGCGACGGGCTTCATGCCGGACTGCTCGCGCTTGTTGTCGATCACGGTCCAGGCCACGCGGTCCATGGCCACCGGATCGGTGGCGAAGTACATGGTCTTGTGCTCCCAAAGATACTTCCCGACTTTGCTGCCGGGACCGCCATGGTAGGCGCCCATAACGCCGTCGATAATGTTGATCACGGTCTTCTGGCGGATGACGGGGATGTCAACCACGGTCGGGATGAACATGCCGCAGGCGTTGTTCGAGTAGCTGATGTGGCTGCGATTGACGTTGTTCACCAGACCGTGCGACAGGTTTTTGAGCGCCACGGTGATGCCCGCCGACTGATGATGCTTCATCACGCCCAGGTTGATCATCTTGCTGACGTCTTTGGTGAGGAACTTGGCGACGTAGGAGCGCCGATGATGGCGGTTGGACGGATTGGCCTGCGGCATCACCAGCGCCATTTCCATGTAGTGATCCGGATCGTACCCCGCCATGTCGAGTTGCAGCGGATCATAGTCCTTGGTGGCATACGTCCAGCGCACGCCTTCGGGCAGCCACGCCGCGAAACCGCCGCTGACGAATTGCGCGTAGTAGCGGTCGTAAACGACGATCTCTTTGCGCTTGATGCCCACGCGCTCCAGGCACTCGATGATGCTTTGAAGCACTTCCGGCGTCGAGATGAGATAGGGCTGGCCGACGGGATTGATTTTGATTCCGACGACGTCGGCCGGATCGAAGAACACGCGCCAGGCTTCCACCGGATCGGTGGCGCCAGTAAGCTGCATCATGCCCTTGCTGAGCATGGTGCGGATGGCTTCGCGCTGATACTTCCGGTTGACGACGCTACCCGGATGCTCGACGGCGACAACGCGCCCCCGATATGGGCCTGGAATCCCCAGTTTGGTCTGCTCCGCCGCGCGCGAATAAGCCACCCCCGCGAGCAAAGCGTTGGAAAGAAACTGCCTGCGTGCAATAGACACTGCGACGGCCCTCCCCCCTCACCAACTGCTCTCCCATTCTATCGGAGTTTCGGGGACAGGCTACGCTGGTCCGAAACTCAGCGCAGGGCCGCCAGCAAGTCTCCGCTTTGCTTGAGGAGGTTCAGGCGTGCTCGCTCTACTCCGTAGTGGGCTTCCAGGAAGGCTAGCCATTTTTCGTTCTCGGTGAAGCGGGCTTCTTCCACTTGCTTGAGCGAGGCTCGTCCTTCTTCCATTTGAGCCAGCAGCACCGCTACTTGCTCGCGGGCTACTTCGTGATCCAGACGCGCTACTTCTCGGGATGCTTCGGCTTTCTTCACTTCCTGAAAGCCTCGGCTGGCGTCGAGCGACAGGCGGTTGCGCAGCGAGTTCATCGATAGCCGCAGTCGCGCCATCTCGGCCGAAGCTTGCGAGACACGCGCGTTGGTGCCGGTTCCGGTGAACAGCGGGATCTGGATCGACACGCCGAGTTGCCCATTGTGGCGCTGGAACTTGCGGAAGTAATCGTCGTAGCCGTTGAACTTGGCAAACAAGCCATACTGCGCCACCAGATCCAACTTCGGCAAACGCTCGGCCTGATAGGAACGCATTTCAAGCGTGCGCGCGGCCAATGCCGATTCCAGGCGCCGTACCTCCACGTTGTCCTTCAACGCGACCGTCACGGCTTCCTGTTCGGAAGCGGGTCCCGCAAGCGGCGCTCGCTGCTCGTCGGCCGGCTGCACGCGGTCGCCCGCTGAGAAGCCGAGTACGATGGCCAGCGATGTCTCGGCGAAGAGCGCGTCGCTTTCGAAGGCCTGCAAACGCTCGCGTCCGCGCGCCAGATTGAGCGCGGCGCGCTTGGCTTCGATGGGTAGTTCGCGCTTCTCATCCACGCGTGCGCGCATGGCCGCGGCGACGCGTTCCAGGTTGTCCATCTGGTTGCGCGCGGCGCCGGCCGAACGGCGCAAACGCTCGGCATCCAGAAAAAGCAGCGCCGCGCGCAGGGCCACTTCCTGCTTGCGCGCCGTGGTGTCCAACGTCGCGCCGCGCACGTTTTCGCGCGCCTGCGCAATCAGATAGCCGCGCGAACGGTCGAACACCGAGCCGATGGCTTGCGCCTGCACGATGCTGGGCGACGAACCCTCAATGCTCATGGGCATACCGCTGCTATAGGCCAAGCCGCTGCCGGCGATCACCTTGGGCACGAAGGCATCACGCGCCACACGCACCGATTCGATAGCCTTGCGCTCGTCCAGGCGTGCCATGGCCACGTCCGGATTCTGTTTCATGGCCAGTTCCACGGCCTCCCGCAACGTCATGGTGCGCACTTCGGCCGCCAGGCCTAGCGCGGAGAGCAGAAGAATGCTTCCAAGCTTTCGCATAGCTGTAGTCTCAGTTTATTCGTAACGCAGTGCTTCAGTGGGATTGAGCCGCGCGGCGCGGTTGGCGGGCAACAGTCCAAAGACGATGCCGACCAGGAACGACACTCCGAAAGCCACCACGATGGACGTAATCGAGATGGGGATCTTGATGCCGTCAGTGAAGAACTCCACCGAGAGCGGCAGCGAGATGCCGGCCAGGATTCCCACCATTCCGCCGCCCAGGCTGATGAGCACCGCCTCGGCCAGAAATTGCAGCAATACGTCGCGCCGCGCCGCGCCCACCGCCATGCGTACTCCGATTTCGCGCGTGCGCTCGGTCACGGTCACCAGCATGATGTTCATGATGCCGATGCCGCTGATGACGAGCGCGATGGCCGAGACCAGAATCAGCACGATAGTGAGAATGAGCGCGATGCTTTTGGCTGCGTCGAGAATCGCGGTGAGCGTGTCCACTTTGTAGCGCGCGCCGGTGCGATGGCGGCTTTCGATCACTTGACGCACCATGCCGGCCAGTGGTTCCACGTCCTCGGGCCGGCGCACCTGCACGTACATCGGGTCGATGCGCTCGACGGGCGTGAAGTAGCGCATGACGGTGATGGGGATGAGGACGGTCTCTTCGGAGAGTTCGGAAAGGCCGAAGGTCTGCGTCTTTTCCTTGAACGTGCCGATCACCTGGAATTGCAGGCCGTGCACTTTCATGACCTGCCCGATGGAGGCGCTCTGGCTGCCGTACAATCGCCGCGCCAGCCGCTCGGTGAGCAGACAGACTTTCTGTCGCAGGGCTACGTCGCTCGTGTCCATGAAGCGGCCGGCCACCATCACCAGGTTGCGTACGCGCAGGTATTGATCGTCGGAGCCGATCACCTTGACGTCTTCCTCGCGGCCGGCGATCAGCATGCGGTCGTAGTTGGTCATGACGCCAGTGGCGGCGACAATGCGATCGCCCAACTGCTTGCGCACGGCTTCGACGTCGCCCATCTTCACGAAGTCGGCGTCGACCACCGAACTGGTCATGTCACCGGCTTCATAGTAGGCAAAAATCATGTTGGAGCCGATGCCGCGGATCTGCTCCAGGATGTAATCGCGACTGGTCAGCGAGATGGTGACCACCAGGATGACGCTAGCGTTGCCAATCACCAGACCAAGCGCGGTGAGCAGCGTCCGTACTTTGTTGGCGAGGAGAGCGCGGTAGCTGAAGTTGATGGCTTCGCCGAGAAACATGGTCTCGTCTAGCCGCCCGAAGCTTCCTTCAGAAGCCGCTCAGCTTCCTGACGAGGAGGATCGTCCGGAGTGAGCGTCGCGTCGAGGTAGCGCTTCAGCAGGGCACGAGCCATTTCAAGATTCCGCTTGGTTTCAATGTACGTCGCGGCCTGTTCAAACATCAACTTGGGGCTCTGCGGTTCGATCTTGTGCGCCCGCTGGAACGCGGCATCGCTTTCCTGGTAGCGCCCCTGCTTGGCCAGGAACTTGGCCAGATCGATCACACGGCCCACCTGCCGGGGCGCCAGATCGACCGCGCGTCGCAATTGCGCTTCGGCGTTATGGAATTCCTTGCGCTTTTCCGCCAAGCGCGCCTGGGTGAAGTGGTATTCGACCGAATCCAGAGCACGGATCTTCTCGGCCAGAGCCGTGGCTTTATCGAAACCGCCTCCGAGGAAGCCCGGCGCTTGCAGGTAGTACTCGAACAAGTCGTTTAATGCCTGTACGTTACGAGAGTCCAGAGCGACCGCCCGTTCGAAATTGGCGCGCGCCTTGGTGGCCAAACCGGGCGCGGTGATGAACGACGAAGTCTCGGCACGGCGTCCGTAGGCTCTCCCTAACCACAAGAAGTAGTTGGACTTACTGGAGTCCGTGGCGACGGCCCGCTCCAGCGCGTCGGTAGCCTTCTTGAAGTCGGCCAACCCGTAGTAGCAGCGTCCAAGAAGCTCGTAAACCGCTGCATCTTTTGGATTTTGCTTGTTGAGAAGGTCGATGGCGCCCTGGTAGTCGGTTCTTTGGTACAGGTTTTCGGCCTGCTCGCGTACACTTGGGGCGGCCGCTGATAGCGATACCACCAGCGCCACAGCGAGCGCGAGTTGCTTTACCCAAAGTCCCGTCACGTGCTTGTCTCCAGTATAACCAAACACTCTATTTTGGTAGACGCAAAAAAACGGCGCCAGGGTTCAGTACTTAGCCTTCCAACTTGACCAATTCGTCTAAATTCAATTTTCCCGTATAGATAGCCATGCCCAGGGCGGCGTGGACGCGGATCTTGCTAAGCTCGCGGATCTCTTCGATGGTGGTGATTCCGCCCGCGGCGGTGATTTCGAGATCCGTGAACGAACGCAAACGCCGGAACCAATCGAGATCGGTTCCCTGCAGCATACCTTCCTTATCGACGTAGGTGCAGAGGAAGCCGGAGCAATATGGCTCCAGTTGCTTGAGCACCTGCTCGGCGGTCAACGGCACGGACTCGCGCCAGCCTTTGATGACGATGCGGCCGTCTTTGGAGTCGAGCGCGACGAGCAGGCGTTCGCGATCGAGCTGCGAGAGGAACTCAGCGTTGATGCCGCCCGATTGGAACGCCGCCGTGCCGACGATGACTTTGTATGCGCCTTGCTCGATGAGCTTGCGGGCGCGTTCGGGCGTGCGCACGCCTCCTCCCACGCGGCAGCGCGCTCGCGCGGTGAGGAATTCGACCAGCACGTCGTTGGAGCCGCGGCCGATGGCGGCATCGAGATCGATGACCTGAATTTCCGGGAAGGCTTTGAAGCGCTCCAGCATTTCGGCGGGCGTGCCGCCTTCGAGCGCTTTGTCGCGCCCCTGCACAAGCTGGACGACTTTGCCGTCCATCAGATCAATGCATGGGATGATCACGCGAGCCTCCGCACGGGAACTTTGTTGGCATCGAGAAACTGCTTGAGATCGTCCACCGTGTAAGTGCCGTAGTGGAAGATGGACGCGGCCAGCGCGGCGTCGGCTTCGCCCCGGGTGAGCACTTCGAGGAAATCCTCGGGCTTGCCCGCACCGCCCGAAGCGATCACGGGGATGTTGGTGGCTCGCGAGATGGCGCGCGTGAGTTCGCAATCGAAGCCGGTCTGCACACCGTCGGAGTCCATGGAGGTGAGCAGGATCTCCCCGGCGCCCAGCGATTCGCCGCGCGCGGCCCACTCGACCGCGTCGAGCGGCTCCGGATCGCGCCCGCCGCGCGTGTAGACGATCCACTTACCCGGCGCGGAGCGGCGCGCATCGATGGCCAGCACGGTGGCTTGCGCGCCGAATTCCAGGCTCAGTTCGGTGATCAGTTCGGGGCGGCGCACGGCGGCGGTGT
>CAZDIZ010000042.1:8293-11055 GCA_964505625.1 uncultured Solibacteraceae bacterium
CCGAATTCCAGGCTCAGTTCGGTGATCAGTTCGGGGCGGCGCACGGCGGCGGTGTTGATGCTCACCTTGTCGGCGCCGGCCAGCAAGATACGGCGCGCGTCGGCTACCGAGCGTATGCCTCCGCCCACGGTGAGCGGAATGAAAACCTGGCGCGCGGTGCGCGCGACGACGTCCGCCATGGTGTCGCGCGCGTCGCTCGATGCCGTGATGTCGAGAAACACCAGTTCATCGGCGCCCTGTTCGTTGTAGCGCGCCGCGAGTTCCACCGGATCGCCCGCGTCGCGAAGGTTGACGAAGTTAACGCCTTTGACCACGCGGCCGGCGGTGACGTCGAGACAAGGAATGATGCGTTTGGCCAGCATGATCTAAAGCTCCACGAAGTTGCGCATGACTTGAAGGCCCAGCGGGCCGGACTTCTCGGGATGGAACTGCACGCCGTAGATGTTGCCCGCTTCGATGGCCGCCGTGTAGGCCAGCGAATAGGTGCAGGTGGCGGCGGTTTCCGGGATGAGCGGCGCGTAGAAGCTGTGCGCGAAATAGACGTAAGGCTTGGGGCCCAGTCCCGCGAGCAGCTTCGAATCCGGGCGCGGCTCGATCACGTTCCAGCCCATTTGCGGAATGCGAACACCGGCCGGGAAGCGGCGCACGACGCCTGGAAACAGGCACAGGCCCTTTTGATCCGGGGCTTCCTCGCCCGATTCAAACAACGACTGCAAACCCAGACAGATGCCCATAAATGGCACGCCCGCGCGGATGCATTCAACGAGCGGTTCGCGCACCTGCATACGGTCCAGCGCGGCGAGCAACTGGCCGTAGTGGCCGACGCCGGGCAGGATGATCTTCGAAGCGCCGCGCAGTCCCGCGGCATCGTTCACGATGTTATAGGCGGCGCCCACTTCCTCGAGCGTGTTGGCGACCGAGCGCAGGTTACCGGCGCCGTAATCGAAAATGGCGATCATAACAATCCCTTGGTGGACGGAAGCTGGTCGCGCAGGCGCTTGTCGCGCGAAGTTGCGAAGCGCATGGCGCGCGCGAAGCACTTGAAGACGGCTTCGATCTTGTGGTGGCTGGACCGTCCGTACATCACCTTGACGTGCAGGTTGGCGCCGGCATGATTCGCGAAACCACCGAAGAAGTCTTCGAGTAGTTCAACGGTCAGATCGCCGACCAAGCGCGTCTTCACCAAGTCCTTGTAGACCAGCGCCGGGCGCCCGCCCAGATCCACGGCCACGACGGCGAGCGTTTCGTCCATGGGCAGCACGAAGTAACCGGCGCGATTGATGCCGCGCCGGTCGCCGAGTGCCTTCGAAAACAACTGGCCGAGCACGATGCCGATGTCTTCGACCGTGTGGTGCTGATCGACGTCGAGATCGCCGTTGGCTTCGAGCTTCAAATCGAAGCTGCCGTGTTTCGAGAACAGCTCGAGCATGTGATCGAGGAAACGGATGCCGGTGGAGATTTCGTAGCGGCCGCGCCCGTCGATGTTGAGCGTCGCGCGAATCTGCGTTTCCTTGGTGATGCGTTCGATGGTGGCGGTGCGTTTCATCCGAGTACCGTTTCCAGTTGATTGATGGACTGCAAAACCGCGGTGGCGCCTTCGCGTTCGAGCAAGGACGCCAGTTCCGCATTACCGGCCGAGATGCCGATGAAGCGCACCTGGGCGGCGCGCGCCGAGCGCGCATCGTCGACCGTGTCGCCGATGTAACAGATCTCGCGGCCAGGCAGCGCCGAGGCGATGCGCAGAATGCCGTCCGGCGCGGGTTTGGAGTGCTCGATGTCGTCGGCGGTGACGATGGGGTTGAACGCGACGCCGTTGGCGTGACGCGACAGAGTCACATCCAATTCCTCGCGCGTGCGCCCGGTGAAAATGGCCAGAGCGTAACGCGCGGCCAATCGTTCGAGCAAGCCCGGCTCGGCGATCCAGCGTTCGCGATTGATGAGGCCGTCGGGGCCGAAGAAGATCGATTGGAAGTAGTCGACCACTCGATCGTAGGCAACGCCTTCGCCGAGGTCGCCGCAGAGTCTCTGCGCCAGCGCCCAGTCGTTATTCCAGCCGCCTTGATTTTTGTAGTTCTGAATTTGCGCGCGTGAAACGCTGAGCCCGGTGAAGTGCTTCACGGTTTGCGTGATGGCTTCGCGATACGATTCGGTGACGTCCACCAGCACGCCATCCATGTCGAACGCCAGAGCCAGATTCTTCATTACCAGATCTCCTTCAGCGCAGCGAGAAAACGTTGCGCTTGTTCGCGCGTGCCGACCGTGACGCGAACGCAGCCGTCGAGTTCATAGCTGCGGTCGCGAATGAGCACGCCCATCTCGCGCAGCTTATCGCGAACCGGGATGGCGCGAGCGCCCGCGCGGAACAGCACAAAGTTCGCCTGGCTGGGGAAGTAGGAGATGCCCATCTGATCGAAACCTTCGCAGATTGTCTTGCGCGCGGACAGCGCTTCCTCGACGTAGTTGCGTATGTATTCGGTGTCGCCGATGGCGGCGCGCGCGGCCACCGCGGCCAGCATGTTCACGCTGTAGGGCGATTGCGCCTTGTGCATGTAGGCCACGTTGCGCGCCTGGCTGAAAACGCAGCCCATGCGCATGGCAGCCATGCCGTAGACCTTCGAAAACGTGCGGCTGACAAAAAGATTCGGATAACGTACGAGCAACGGCAGCGCGGTCACGCCGCAGAATTCGAAATACGCTTCGTCGATCAGCACGGCCGCGTGGGACGCTTCGGTGAGAATGCGTTCGATTGTCTCCAGATCGGC
>CAZDIZ010000042.1:11155-34595 GCA_964505625.1 uncultured Solibacteraceae bacterium
GCACGGCCGCGTGGGACGCTTCGGTGAGAATGCGTTCGATTGTCTCCAGATCGGCGCCCGTGCCGGTGGGGTTGTTGGGATTGGCGATCAGGATCGCGCGCGTGCGCGGCGTGATCGCGGCCAGCAACTCTTCGACCGGGAACGACAGGTCTCCGGCGTGGTAGTCGATTTCGCGGATCGCGCCACCGGCCACCTCGGCATAGAAGCGGTACATGGCGTAGGACGGGCGCAGCAGCAGCACTTCGTCATCGTCGTCAATGTAGGTGTTGATGAGAACCTGTATCGCTTCGTCGGTGCCGTTCGATAACAGCAGTTGTTCCTCGGTGACGCCGAAGAAGGCGGCCAGTTCGGCGCGCGCTTCCACGTATTCGGGGTAGATGGTGAGACGGTCGGCGTTGAGCCACTGCTGGATGCACTCGACCACGCGCGGCGAGCAGCCCACGGTGTTTTCATTGAAATCCAGACGCAGCTTACCCGCGCGGCCGCCGGTGGGCGGCGAATAGGGCGCCATCTTGAGAACGGCGTCGCGCGGTTTGAGATCAACCACGGCGCACCTCCACCGAACGGGCGTGTGCTTCCAACCCTTCGACGCGAGCGAGCGTGGTGATGGCCGGCTCCAAAGCGGCCAGCGAAGATGGTGTGAGTTCCTGCACGGAGATTACCTTGACAAAGTCGGCGGCCGAAAGCCCGCCACGCAGGCGGGCGGCGCCGGAAGTGGGTAGAACGTGATTGGGACCGGAGCAGTAATCGCCGGCCGCTTCCGGACTGTACGCGCCGATGAAGATGCCACCGGCGTGGCGAATTTCGCCGAGCAGCGTGTCGTCCGGCAAGTTGAGATGCTCGGGCGCGATGCGATTGACCAGTTCCGCGGCTCGCGCCAGTTCATCCACCAAGACGATGGCGCTGTGATTGTCGATGGACTGACGCGCCACCGCCGCGGTGGGCAGTGTGTCCAACTGGCATTCGATTTCGCGCGCCACGCGTTCGGCCAAAGTGCGCGACGTGGTAATGAGAATGGCCGAAGCCTCCACATCGTGTTCGGCCTGCGCGAGCATGTCGGCGGCCAGAAAGTGCGGATCACCTTCGGCAGCCACGATGACAACTTCGGTCGGACCAGCGACGAAATCGATGCCCACTTCGCCCGCCAGCAACTTCTTGGCGGCGGCGACGTAGATGTTGCCGGGACCGACGATGCGATCGACGCGCGGCACTGTTTCCGTACCGAACGCGAAGGCCGCAATCGCCTGCGCGCCACCCATGCGGAACATCGAAGTGACTTTCAAGTAGCCGGCGATGGCGAGAATCTCGGGGCTCGGATGCGGCGAAGCGACGTAGGTGCGCGCGACGCCGGCCACCTGCGCCGGGATGATGGTCATCAGCAACGTGGACGGCAGCGGATAGCGTCCCGCCGGGATGTAAGCGGCCATCGAGTCGAGCGGACGCACGATCTGGCCCGCGCGATACCCACTGGGGAAAAGCGCACTCCACGGCTTGGGCACCTGACGCTTGGCGTAGCGGCGAATGTTGGCGGCGGCTGTACGCACCGCGTCGCGCAGTCCCGCGGGCATGGGTGCGCGCGCGGTTTCGACGACACTCGATCCCGCGAAACCGTCGAAGCGGCGCGCGTATTCGAGGAGCGCCGCGTCGCCGCGCGTCCGCACATCTTCCAGAATGGGCGCCACGATCCGCTCGGCTTCGGTAAAACGGGCCGCGCGCCGTTCCAGCAACGAACCGGCTTCGGACTGCGGGAGGATGCGAATCATAAGCTACATCACAATCTTGTTGAGCGGATACTCAACAATGCCTTGCGCACCGGCTTCCTTGAGGCGCGGAATGATGGCGCGCACGGTGGACTCTTCGAGAATGGTGTTGACGGCCACCCACTCCTGATCGCTCAGCGTGGAGATGGTCGGATTCTTTAGCGCGGGCAGCACGCCCAGTACGCTGTCGAGGTCGTCGCGCTTGACGTTCAGCATCAGGCCCACCTTGCCGAGCGCGTTGATGGCGCCTTCAAGCAGCATGCGTATGTCTTCCAGCTTGCGGCGCTTCCAATCGTCTTTCCACGAATCCACGTTGGCGATCAACTGTGTGTTGGATTCGAGCACGGTCTCGATGATGCGCAGCTTGTTGGCGCGTAGCGAGGAGCCGGTTTCGGTCACTTCGACGATGGCGTCGGCCAGTTCCGGTGGCTTCACTTCAGTAGCGCCCCAGGAGAATTCGACCTTGGCCTTGACGTTGTTGGCGGCCAGGTAGCGCTTGGTGGTGGCAACCAGTTCGGTGGCCACGATCTTGCCTTCCAAGTCCTTCACCGAACGGAATGGCGAAGCCTCCGGCACGGCCAGCACCCAACGCACCTTGCCGAAACTCTGCTTGGCGTAAATGAGATCGCACACTGGCTGCACATTCGCTTCGCACTCTTCCACCCAATCGAGGCCGGTAAGCCCCGCGTCGAGCACGCCGTCTTCGACGTAGCGCGCCATTTCCTGGGCGCGGATCAACATGCACTCGATTTCGGGGTCGTCGATAGACGGGAAGTAGCTGCGGCTGGACGTCGAGATGTGGAAGCCGGCGCGGCGAAACAGATCGATGGTCGAGTTTTCGAGACTACCTTTGGGAATGCCGAGTTTGAGTTTCACGATTTGCTCCCGTAAACCTGATTGGGGTTGTAGGCGCGCTCGTCGCACACCGTCCACGCGCCATTCTCCAGGCGGCGGAAAAAGCAGCTCTGGTAACCTTCGTGGCAGACGCCCGGGCCCAGCGCTTCGACGCGCAGCAAGACAGTGTCCTGGTCGCAGTCGGTTGTGATCTCCTTCACAACCAGGCGGTGGCCGGAGGTCTCGCCCTTCATCCACAGCTTGTTGCGCGTGCGGCTGAAAAAGGTGGCGAAGCCGGTCTCCACCGTCATGCGGAAGGCCTCTTCATTCATGAAGCCGACCATGAGAACGCGGCCGGTCTTGTCGTCCTGAATCACGGCGGGAACCAACCCGCCGAACTTGTCGAAATCGAGTTTCATAGCAGTAAATAACAAAAAACCCGCCGGACTTCGGCGGGCTGCGTTAACTTTCAGTTCCGATTCGATTTGCTTGCAGCTCAGCCCGCCACGGTGCTATGCCCGTGATGATGGAGACGGTGGCTGGTATGAGCCAAGCGCATGAAATTCGAGTATAGCAGAAGCGCGCTACGGTTCGCGAACAAATGTCTCCAGGCCGCGCTCCAGCTTCTCGATGGTTTCGACATACGATTTGTCGGCGGCCGCTTGCGATTCCGGCGCGAGTGCGGCGAGTTTACCCGCAGCGGCCAGCTTCTTGCGGTCTTCCCAGGCTCGTTTCGCGTCGGCGATCAGGCGTTTGTGCGCGGCGACGTAATCCTCGCGCGGGCGTATGTTGAATTCGACCGGCCGGATCTTGCCGTTGCCCAATGCGATCAGAATGGTGGCATCGTCGGGCACTTCCGCGTACGGCAGATCGATGGATGCCGGCGTGAAGCGCGTCCACTCACGGCCATTGATTTCGACGCGCTTGATGGAACCGGAGCCGAACGTGGCCAGATACAAACGCTTGGCGCCGAAGCGCGCCGGATCGAACTGCTGCAGCTCAGTGATTCCGGTTGGTATGTGCGGCAGGATGGTCAGCGAACCGGCGCGATAGAGATATTCGAATAGTCCACGCCGCAGTGCGGCTGGCGCGGCAAACGCATCGTAGGTGATGTTGATGGGTTCCTTCGGCTGATAGACTTCGTTGCCGAAATCGGTCATGTTACTGTCCATGCGAAAACGCCGCGCGAAGGACAGCATCTTCCGCATGGACTTGCGCGCGTCTTCGTATTTGCCGAGCCGGCAATAACCGAGCATCATGCGCCCTTCGCAGGTGGGCCAATGTCCACCGTTCACCCAATAGCCGAATCCCCACAGCGCCTCGGGCTTCTCGTACATATCGTCGAGCGACGGGTAGTTGGTGATGATCAGTCCATGGGGACGCAGTTGCGGAATTGCGGCGATGTTCGCGTAGATCTTGGCCGCCTGCGCGTCGTTCACCACACGGAGCGCGATGGCGTCGTGGTTCGGTATTGCTTCGAAGTAGCCGTGCTTGGCCGCACCGTAGACGCCGTGGCGCGTGCCGTCGGGATCGATGGATTTCACGAAGTAACCCTGGCGAGTCATCAATCGGGGCAGTCCTTTGCGGGCCAACTCACGACGCTGTGTGTAGAGCGCGACCCGCTCGGAGTTACCGGCCATCTTTTCGAGTTCGATCACGCGGTCGAGCGCGGCGATGTAGGTGATCGACAAGCCCGCCAGATATGCTTTACCGTATGTGCCATCCGGCTTGAGATAACCGGCGTAGCTGGGCGCCAGAATGTTGGCGGCCGGGCCCGCCAGAAACAGATTGTTTTTCGGATCGCGGCGCGTCTCGATGAAATTCACCGACCGTTCGAGCATCGGCAGATAGCGTGCAATGGCCTTGGCGTCACGGCTGATGAGCAGTTCCTCGGCCTTGAGCACCACGCCGGCGGCGGTGAACTCCATACCCCAGTCGTGCATGTCCGCTTTGCCGTCGCCCTGGCGGTAGATGATGCAGCCGGGCGCGGCGGCGTCGCCGAGCGCGCCGTCGGGCGCCACCCAATTGAACCGCGTGGTCGAAGGGCAGCCGATGCGCTTGCCGTCGCCCATTTGCTCGAACCACATCTCGTTTGAGTTCTCGATGAAACGTACGAATGGTTCGCGCAGCAGCGGTAACGACGCGTAAGTGGTGCCATAGCTGCATTGTACCCACCACATGTTCCAAGTGGGACCTTCGTTCATGCCGTTCCAGCGCGGCGCGTACAGCATGGAGAGGTTCTGGAACTCGGGATCGGGCTCCATCATGCGCGCGGCGATGTCGAGCATCTGCAAGTACTCGGTGTCGCCGTTGCCGCGATAGTGCTTGCCGTCAAACTGCTGCGCCAGGCACAACCCCACCACCAGCGGGAATAACAACAAATGCTTCATACGTCACCTACTGTTCGTGAACAAATGTCCCCAGACCGCGCTCCAGCTTTTCGATGGTGTCGATGTACGACTTGTCGGCCGCCGCTTTCGATTCGGGCGGGAGCGCGGGGAGCTTGCCCGCGGCGGCGAGTTTCTGGCGGTCTTCCCAGGCCCGCTTCGCGTCGGCGATCAGACGCTTGTGCGCGGCCGGGTAGTCTTCACGCGGAAGAATGTTGAATTCGACCGGGCGGATCTTGCCGTTGCCGAGCGCGATCAAGATGGTGGCGTCCTCGGGCACTTCCGCGTACGGCAGTTCGATGGACGTGGGCGTGAAGCGCTTCCACTCGCGGCCGTTGATTTCGACGCGCCGCACAGGACCTGAGCCGAATGTCGCCAGATACAGGCGTTTGGTGCCGAAGCGCGCCGGGTCGAGCTGCTGCAGTTCGGTGATACCGGTCGGGATGTGCGGCAGAATGGTCAGCGAATCGGCGCGATAGAGATACTCGAAAAGCCCGCGCCGCAGCGCCGCGGGAATCGCAAACGCATCGTACGTGATGTTGATGGGTTCCTTGGGCTGATAGACTTCACTGCCGAAGTTGGTCAAGTTGTTGTCCATGCGGAAGCGCTTGGCGAAGGTGAGAATCTGCTTCATGGACTTACGCGCGTCTTCGTACTTGCTCAACCGATAATAGCCGATCATCAGACGCCCTTCGCAGGTGGACCAGTGCCCGCCGTTCACCCAATTGCCGAACCGCCAGAGTCCCACGGGCTTTTCGTACATGTCGTCGAGCGACGGGTAGTTGGTGATGATCAACCCATAGGGACGCAGTTGCGGAATCGCGGCGATGTTCGCGTAGATCTTCGCCGCCTGCGCGTCGTTGACCACGCGGAAGGCAATGGCGTCGTGATTCGGCGCGGTTTCGAAGTAGCCGTGCTTGGCCGCGCCGTATACTCCGTGGCGTGTACCGTCGGGATCAATCGACTTCACGAAGTAACCCTGGCGGGTCATCAGACCCGGCAATCCTTTGCGCGCCAACTCGCGGCGCTGCGTATAGAGAGCTACCTTCTCGGAATTGCCTACCATCTTTTCAAGCTCGATCACGCGATCGAGCCCGGCAATGTAGGTGATCGACAGCCCGGCCAGATACGCTTTATCGTAAGTGCCGTCCGGCCTCAAGTAGCCGGTGTAACTGGGCGCCATCAGATTGGCGGCGGTGCCCGCGAGAAAGAGATTGTTCTTGGGATCGCGGCGCGTTTCGATGAAATTCACCGAGCGTTCAAGCATCGGCAGATAGCGCGCGATGGCCTTAGCGTCGCGGCTGATGAGTAACTCCTCGGCTCTGAGCACCACGCCGGCGGCGGTGAATTCCATGCCCCAATCGTGCGTGTCCGCCTTGCCGTCACCCTGGCGATAGATGATACAGCCGGGCGCGGCCGCATCGCAGAGCGCGCCGTCGGGCGCCACCCAGTTCAAGCGCGGAATCGAAGGGCAGCCGCCGCGCTTGCCGTCGCCCATCTGTTCGAACCACATTTCGTTCGCGTTTTCGATGAAGCGCACGAATGGCTCGCGCAACAGCGGCAGCGCGGTGTAAGTGGTGCCGTAGCTGTTTTGGATCCACCACATGTTCCAGGTGGGACCTTCATTCATGCCGTTCCAGCGCGGCGCATATAGCATGGAGAGGTTCTGGTATTCCGGATCGGGCTCCATCATGCGCGCGGCGATGTCGAGTAACTGCAAGTACTCGGCGTCGCCTTTACCGCGATAGTGCTTGCCGTCGAATTGCTGCGCCAGACACAGGCCGGCGGCTAGAACGAAGAGAGCGAGACGCTTTGTCATGATGAGTCCTTTCTTGGTCACCGCATCTGGCTCGCGCGGAGCAGTGTTTCCTGTACGGCCAGATCCTCGTCCAACGTGACGCTCAGCGGTTTGCGGTGGACGATGCAATCGGCCAACTCGGCGATTTCGCCAGCATGGCGAACGTAGGCGGGCATGCGTACACTGTTGCGGCCTGCTTTGTAGGGACCGGCGGGCTTGAGTAGATCGATGTTGAGTACCGGCGGCTCGATGGGCGCCAGGAACGCGGTGCCGTTCGAACCGGCCACTTCGATCGAACGATGCAGGAATGGATTCGGGCGCATGGAGGCGCCGTTCACCACACCGAGAGCGTGCGCCCATTCGAAGACGGCCAGCGTGTTGTCGTTCATCTTGTCGCTGAAGCCGCCGTCGGAACGCAGGAAAGAAGTGACCTTCTGCGGCTTGCCCATCAGGCGCACCAGAAAATCGATGACGTGGCAGTTGAGATCGAACATGTGCCCACCGCGATAGCGCGCCCAGTCGCGGCGCATTTCCGGCGTAACGGTGATGTTCATTGCACCGCGAACGAAGTAGATATTGCCGAGCCAACCCTTGCGTACGGCTTCGATGATGGCGTTCGGTCCGGGATTCTGCCGCCACATGTAGCCGACCTGCAAGAGCAGATTCTTGCGGCGAGCCAGCGCGACGATTTCGCGCATGGCCTTCATGTTGTCGGCGGGAGGTTTTTCGACGTGTACGTGCTTGCCGGCGTTGAGCGCGGCCAGCGTGTCACGCGCGTGGTCCTTGGCTTGCGATTCGACCGCGATAGCTTGAATGCTCGCGTCGCCGAGTAACTGTTCGCGCGTGAGCAGACGCACGCCGCTTTTTTCGAGCATGGCGCGCGTGGCGGGATCGTCTTCGGCCGCGCCCGCGAGTTCAAAGCGCGGCGATTCCAGCACCATCTTCACCTTGGTGGAGCCGTGAGCGTGGCTCGCGCCAAGGAATCCTATTTTGACACGCGGCGTTTCAGCGGCGGCAGCGGCGGCAAACGCCGCGGGGACGAAGGCACGACGAGTAAGAGACATGATGATTTGCCTGTCAGCGTATTTCTAACTGTAGCGGACCAAGCAGGCCGGACGGGAGCGCCTCGACCAGATTCATATCCTGCATGTCGAAGCGGCGTCCGTAGCGCGCATCGAGAAAACGATAGTCGAGTGGTGGCGAACCGGCCATCTGATTCATGGCGGTGTTGGCCACTTCGATGCGCAGTTCGTTTACACCCTCGCGCAGTAGGCCCGTCAGATCAGCTTCATACGGCGGCGCCCACACGCTGGCGGCGCGCTTGCCGTTCACGTAGACGACTGCCGCTTCGCGCACCGGACCAGCCAGACGCGCGCCGCTCTTGTTGCCAGCAATCGCCTCGGGAACGCCTTCACCGAAACGCAGCACCACGCGCACGCCTTGGACAGTGAACGTCTTGGGGGCCGTGAAATTCTTGCGATAGACCGCAACTCCGGAATAGTGTCGCGTGGATGGATCGTCCGTCCAGGAATGCAGTTTGTCCATGACGACCTTGGCGCCCGTGCCCTGAAATGTCACGTCCCAACCGCTGCTGAGATCCAACGGAGCGGTGCGAGGCACGCTCTTGATAGCGGGCTCCACCGGGGACTTCGAGAATACGAGAAGGCGCGATCCGTAAGGCTCCAGATCGAGATCCAGCATAGTCTCTCCGTCCGCGCGGGCGGCGACCATGGCGGCGCGCACCTCGCCCGTCATGGGGTCCCACCATTCCGGATTCAAGCCATGCACTCGAACTGCGGCGCGCGCACGAATCCGCGTGTTGCCGGTGTTGGCAACGAAGTAGATCTCGGCATCCGCGAGAGAACGCCGGATGAAACTCACCTGCGGCGCGGCGGGTGTGAGCGCCAGATCGGGCGTCACACGCGCATTGAGTAACCGGGTGAGCGTTTCATCCTCTTCCGAAAGAACCGCCGCGACACCCTGTGGCAAGTGGCGCGTCGCAATCACCACACCGCCCGCTTCCACGAACTGTTTGAGCCGCGCCTTGGTTTCGTCCGGCATGCGCGTTACGCCCGGCAGCACCACCGCGCGATAACTCCGCTCGACGCGGCCAACCGAAGCGAGCATACCGTCGTCTACAAAATCGAAGTTGTAGCCGGAAGCGAGCAAACGCGGAATCAGGTGCGGACCGATTCGGCGCGCGACGGCTTCATTCAACAACATGCGCGTGGGACGCATCTCGGCCCAAGCGTCCGAGGTTGGCACATACAGCGCGATGTCGTTGGCCGGCGCGCCCTGGCGCAGCATGAAACTGACGCGCGCCAGATACGAGGCGACATCGGGCATCACGTTCCACCAAGGGTTCTGATCGTTGAACACTCCTGCCGCGTACAGCGACCATCCCGGTGGCCCCACCTTTTTCGGCGTGTAGGGCCACCCGTGTCCGACAATTTGATTCACGCCCATCAGAAAGTGCTGGTCGGCTTCCTGCTTCATGTCGAGCGGCGTGGCGCGAAACACCGGCGAATGCAGCCACGTCCAGGTCTCGGCGCTGGTCACCGTTTTTCCGTAAACGTGCGAAGCCGAACTCGCCCAGCGCGAATTCGAGAAACCGTTCCAAACGGCGCCTTCACCTTCGGCGAGATCCACCATGGCCTGGCTAGACAGTGTCACGGGTGGCGTACCGTAGTCCTGCATGCGGAACAGCACGCCGTTGCGGCGGCACCACTGCTGCAGCGGCACGATGAATCGTTCGGTGGCTAGTTCGCTGAGCGTGCGTGAAAAATCGTGGCGCACATCAGCGCTGCGCGCATCGTCGCCCGCAAGCAGCAGCGGCAGCAGCGGCAACAAATCGTAACCGCGGCGTTTGCGAAACTCCTGGGGCAGATCGTGCGTCCAGTTCGCGCCATACACTTCCAGGCTGTCGCAGAAAAACGCGTGTATGCCGCCGGGACCCGCGGCTTTGAGCAGCGGCTCTCCCACCACCGCGATATGCTTTTCCACCGCGGCACGATTCACGTGGTCAAGCACAAAGCCTGCGGCTCCCACCGCAGGCCGCTTCACCTGTTGGCGGGTCAGTCCGGCGAAAAAGAACAGCACCTCCGCGCCCGGGCGCGCCGCGTCCGGCAGAATCGCTTGGCCGTTTTCGCAGCGCATCATGGTCCACGATCCACCCGTGCGCACGTATGCGCCGATTAACTCGCGTACGTCCTTCACCTCGGGCAGCACCATGCTCTTCACTTCCGGCGTAACCGTGCCGCGTTCGACGATCATGCGCGCCGATGCCAACTCCGGCGTGATGTGCGGACCACCGTAGGGCCATCCGCTGCCCATGGTCATGTCCATGCGTAGCCCAAGTTTCCTGGCTGTCTCGGAAGTAAAGCGCACGGCGTCCAGAAACTCCGGACCAAGGTATGGCAGATTCTTGATGCCCTTGGCGGGATCGTCAAGCGCGAGCGGATAAACCGGCTGCACTTCAAAGCCGCCGATGCCGCCGGCTTTCATCGTGCGCATTTGTTCTTCCAGACGCTCGTGTGTCACCGCGGGGCCAAACCACCACCAGCGCATCATGATCTTCGCTTCGTCCAGCGGCGTGCGGAATGGCTTCCGCAAGTCCGCCACAGCAGCCTGGAGCAACACAGCGATGCCCGTCAGGATGAGAACAGCGCGCACAACCATATCCTTGGATTGTATTGCGTCGCCACGCATAATAAGTAGGACATGAGACTGCTCTTACTGGCCAGTTTGGCTTTCGTGTGCTCGGCGCAATCTGCGTCCCGTTGGATCTGGTCCGATGCGGCCGATCCAGTTCCCAAGAATCGATTCACGTATTTCCGCAAGGTGGTGACGCTGGCGAAGGTGCCCGCGGACGCGACTCTGCTGGTGGCGGCGGATTCAAACGCCTGGATCTGGGTGAACGGACACGTGGTACGCCGCAAGGTGACGCGCTATCACGAAGACAAGATCACGGCCGAACGCATTGACGCCGCGCCGTACCTGCACGCGGGCAAGAACACCATCGTGGTGTTGCATCACAACTGGGGCGACATCATCACGTTTCAACGCAACGCGAATAAACACGCCGGATTGTGGGTGGGCGGCACGTGGGCCGCAAGCGACGCGGCCTGGCGATGGACGGTGGCGCCGGAGTTCCTGGCGCATGAACGGCGTCTGCTCGGCACCAACACGCACCAGCGCATACGCTATCCGGTGATCCTGGACGCACGCAAACAACTGGCGGGCGATGTGCACAGCGCGTCGTTCGACGATCGAGACTGGAAGCCTGCCGTAATCGTCGAAAACGGACCGTGGCCCACGCAGCTCGCCGCTGCCGACATTGATGGGCAGCGCGAATACGCCACGCGGCCGTTGAGCGTGGTGGCTGGCGGAACCGCCGCGCAAGCGGCGCCGCTGTCGCAGGATCCGCTCTCGATGGCGAAGGCGATTCGCACGGCGAAGTACACTCCCGAGGAGACACTCACCACGGCGGCCAAGAATCTGGTGCAAGGCAAGACAGTTGAAATCAGCGGGAACGCCGGAGAGACGAAGTATCTGACGTTCGATTTCCAGCGGCCGGTGCATGGATATCCATTTCTGGCGCTCGAAGCCACGCCGGCCGGCACCATGATCGATTTCGGCTACGGCGAGATTTCTTACTCGCAGTACTCCGGCAAGATGCACGTCGACGAAAACGGATGGCTGAATCCGGAAGACGTCGTCGGCCCGGGTTATGCGGATCGCTACATCACAAGAACAGGCGCGCAGTCGGCGACGATGCCCGACGAACGCACGGCGCGCTGGCTCAGCGTTCATGTCCACTTCACCGAATCCGGCACCGTGAAACTCCGCGACCTGGGATTCGTCAAATCGCAGTACCCGCTGCGTTGGCTGGGCAGTTTTTCTTGCGGCGATGAGCAAGTGGAGCAGTTCGTGAAGCTCGCGCTCATGCACGCGGAAATCACGATGAGCGACGGCTACATCGACACGCCGGGCCGCGAAGACGGGCAGTGGATCGAAGATTCGCGGCTGCGCGCCGTGATCGCGTCGCGCTGGTCCGCGGATACTCATCTGCGCCGCTCGATGATTCGGCTGCACGCGGAAAGCCAGCGAGCCGACGGCGGATTCCACGCCTTCCCGCCGAGCAACTATCCGGCCTATCCGGTCGGCTACGACTGGGCGGTGCAATGGGCCGCCATGCTTTACGACGATTACATGTGGACCGCCGACAAGGACTTCGCGCGGCGCTATTTCCCGGTGCTCGAGAAGTTCTGGGCAAACGCGCTGGCGAAAGTCGGCGAAGACGGCATCTGGCGCACGCGGCGGCTGTTCGGCGACATTCGCGTCGGCCAGCATCCGAAAACCGAGCAACAATCGAGCGGCATCGTCACGCCGTTCATGATCGAGCGCCTGCGCTGGTCGGCGGAACTGGCCGAGGCCATCGGCGAAAAAGACCGCGCCGCCGCATGGCGCGCCACGGCCGACAAGATGACCGCGGCGTTCCGCAAGTTCCATATCATCGCGGCGCAGGGCGCGGCGCCCGCGCACGTCGGCGACCGCCTCGACACAAACGATGCAACCATCGAGCGCGGATATAGTCAGGCCGGGCAGATCAATGCGCTGCTGGCGGGCATGGCAACGTGCTCCGAGTTCAGCGCGAACATCGACCAAGCTTTCATGGCGCCCGATGGATCTCCTGCCCAAGGCATCACGCGCTGGAACAATCCGACTTTCGCCTATCGCGCGATGCGCATGCTTTCCGATTGCGGACGCACCGAGCGCGCCGTGGCGCACCTGAAGGATCGCTACGCACCGTATCTGCCGGCCAATCCTCGCAATCGCGTGCCGCTCAAGTTGCAAGGCCCCTATGGCGGCCCGCTCCCGGAGTACTGGGTGAGCCGCGAAGACCTGGGATTGAAGGAAGGCGAACTGAACACCGCGCAACCGGCCGACGAAACCGGGTCGCACGGCTGGGGCGCCGTGCCGCTGTTGTGGCTGCACGACACGCTGCTTGGCGTGCGAATCATGGAACCCGGCGGCTCGAAGATTCGCATCGCGCCGCGGACCGGCGGCCTGCCGTTCGTCGCCGGCCACACCATGACGCCGAAAGGCCTGGTCTACGTGCACTGGGACCCGCGCGTGTGGCGGGTGGAGACCATTCTTCCGGAAGGCGTCGAAGCTGAAATCGTCGTACCCACGCCGGATGGCAAGACGCGCACGCATCGCGTTGCGCGACCCGGCGCGCACGTCTTCAATGCGAACACGCCGACGGAAACGAGACAACTGTTGTGATAGGGTGACACACATGCCACGAGACATTCGACGAAGAGACTTCATGGTCGCTACGGCCGCCGCACCCGCGCTTTCCCGCGCGGTCGGCCCGGCCACCAGCGGCGGTTCGCTCATTTCGTTCCGCATCGGAACCGCGCTCTGGCTGACCGACGAACGCTTCCGTGATCTGCTTAATTACTTCACGCGCTTCCCAGGCATGGCGGATGAACTGGCGTTCTTCACTTCCGAAACGCATCCGCCGCTTCCGCTGGATGTAATGGAACAACGTGCCGCCCGGCTGGAGAAGTTGATGGCCGAAGTGCGCAAGCGCGGTATGCGGGCCGGCATCAACGTGCTGGCCACCATGGGTCATCACGAAGAGAATCTGTCGAACTCGCTCGCCACGTCGTGGCAGCGCGTGACCGACATCGATGGACGCATCTCGCGCGGCTCGTTCTGTCCCGCTCAGCCCGAGCTCATCGACTACGCGCGCAAGGTGTACGCGGCCATGGCCAAAGCGTCGCCGGATTTCATCTGGCTCGATGACGACATACGTTTGGCCGGGCACATGCCCATCAAGCTCACCTGCTTCTGCGATCGCTGCCTGGCGAACTTCTCGCGTGAGGTGGGACGCATGTTCACGCGCGAAACGCTGCCGGCCGTTTTCGATTCCGGCTCGCTCGAAGAGCGCCTCAAGTGGCGCGCGCGCTGGCTCGACCACAATCGCACGACGATCGACAACCTGTTTCGCGCCATCGAAGAAACCGTGCACGCCATCAAGCCCGGCTTGCCGCTCGGCTTCATGACGGGCGACCGTTTCTGGGAAGGCTACGATTTCGCGCGTTGGGCGCGCACGCTGTCAGGCCCCGGGAAGGCGCCCGTGCTGTGGCGTCCGGGCGGCGGGTTCTACAACGACGAGAAGCCCATCGAAATGGTGGGCAAGGCGCACGACGTGGGCCGGCAGGTGGCCGCGCTGCCCGCGGACGTCACTGTCATTCAATCCGAACTCGAGAACTTCCCCTATCAGCGTTTGCGCAAGGCCGCGCACACAACGGCTGTGGAAGCCGCCGCGCACATGGCCGCCGGCACTACCGGCACGGCGTTCAACGTCCTGACCATGCACCCGGACCCGCTGGATGAATACGTGCCGCTCGGCAAGCGCATTCACGCATCGCGAGCCTTCTATGAAACGATGCGCCGCGAGCTCGGACGCTCGAAGACCGAAGGCCTGTGGCCGGCGTGGAATCGCGATCTCATCAAGGCAGTGAGTCCCGACGGCAAGTGGCTGGACGGCGGCAAACTGCCGCTCACCGATCCGTACACGCTCGGCGAAATCGGCATCCCGATCTGTTACGACTTTGCCGGACGCGCCGCCACCGCTCTCTCGCAGACCGCGCCGCTCGCATTCACGCACGATCAACTACGCGAGGTCTTCTCAGGCGGCGTGCTGATGGACGTCGCGGCCTGGCAGACCATGGAGCGTTTGGGGTTGGCCGGCTGGACCGGTGTGCGCGCAGCGAAGGGCTGCGACGTGGACGCGCACGAAGAACTCGACAAGCATCCGCTCAATGGCCGCTTCGCCGGATGGGCGCGCGATTGCCGGCAGTCGTTCTGGCGCGAGCGCGCTTGGGCGCTGGAGCCATCGAGCGACAAGACGGCGGCGCTGGCGCGCATTCGCGACTACGGCGGCAAGGATCTGGGCACGTGCGCAACCGCGTTTGAAAACGAACTCGGCGGGCGCGTCGTGGTGATGGGCTACTATCCGTGGAGCCAGATACACTCGCTGGCGAAGGTTTCGCAGATGAAGTCGATCACGGATTGGGCCAGCCGCGGGCGCATGCCGGCGCTGATCGATTCGTATTCGAAGATCTCGCTGTGGTGCCGCACGACGCCGTCGGGCAAGCGCGCCGTGGTGCTGCTGAATACTTCGCTCGATCCCGCCGAATCCGTCGCGCTGCGTGTGCGAACGCGCGGGACGGCTTTCACGCTGCATTCGATGAACGGCCCTGCGCAGTCACTCAAGGCCGCAAACACAATCGTGACCGTGCCCAGGCTCGAACCCTGGCACATCTACTTATTGGTGGAAGCATGAACCGCAGAGAGTTTTGCGCGATGCCGCTGGCGGCCGCCGCAGCGGACCTGAACACCTTCGAATCGGCGTACTCGATTCGTGATGGTAGCTGGAATATCGATTGGCCCGAGCGACTCTCGCAGCACGACGTCGTGTATCTCTCGCCGCCCGAAGACCCCGCGCTTGGCATTCCCATCGGCAACGGCGATGTAGGCGCGCTGATGTGGACCACGGATCGCGCGCTGATTGTCGCCATCAACAAGAATGACGTCTGGGACGATGCCAAGCCCGGCGCGTTCAACAATTGGGGTGCATCCGAGGAAGGCTATCGCACCTCGCAGCGGCATTGCGGGCGGCTGATCGTCGATTTCGGAGCGCCGGTCTTCGACGTGCTCTACCAGAAGAACTTCGAAGCGCGGCTGGAGATGGCAACGGCCACCACCGCCGTGCGGGCCGAGACGTCCTTTGCCCAGGTACGCGTCGAGAGCCTGTTAAGCGCACCGCACAAGGTGCTCGCCGTGCGCTGCGAATGCAGAAGCGAAGACCAATCCGTTACTCGCGCGACGCTCGAACGCTGGGGCAGCCGCACGTTCGCGCACTGGTATTCGCAGGTGAATCGCGATGCTTCGATCGGACTCAGCGGCACCGCGACAAGCATCGAACGCGGGCGCGTGGTGATCCGTCAGCACCTCCGCTCGATGGACTTCACGATCGCCGCCGCGCTCGTGGCCGATGCTCCCGCGCAGCCGCCCGCGCGCGCCGGTTCGCGCGCCGGAGAGTGGAAACTCGACGGCACCGCGGGCTTCACGCTACTCGTCGCTGTCGCGACAAGCGAGGAAGTGGCCGATCCCACCGCCGAAGTGCATCGCATTCTCGATGCCGCCGAACGCGCAGGTTACGCGCGCATTCGCGCCGATCACGAGGCCGAGTGGAAGCGCTTCTGGTCGCGCTCCATGATCGACCTGCCGGAGAAGTACCTGGAAAACATCTGGCACCTGACGCTGTACTTCGCCAACTCGAGTTCGCGCGGCAAGTATCCACCGCATTTCTGCAACGGGTTATGGGGCTGGAATCGCGACTTCGTGCCGTGGAATTACTATTTCCACTGGAACATGCAGGACTACGTCTGGCCTCTGCACACCGCCAACCACGCCGAGCTTGCGGCGCCGTATTTCCGCTACCGTGGCGCGCAACTCGAAAAAGCCGTCGCCGATGCGCGCGACCGTTTGAAGAAGCCCGGAGCGTTCTATTCCGACGTCTCCGATCGCCACGGGTACAACGACGCCACGCAAGACGGCATGCGCACCCCCGGCGCGCAGATCGCGCTCGATTTCTGGCGTCACTACGCATACACGCGCGACGAGAAATTCCTGCGCGAGGCGGCTTGGCCCGTTATTCGCGAAACCACGCGCTTCCTCGCGTCAGGTTTGGAATTAGGCGACGACGGACGCTTCCATCCCAATGCCGCGCACGCCTACGAAGGCTCGCCGCGTTTTGAAGACGTGATCACCGAGCTGGCGATGGTCCGCGGTCTGTTCCCCATCGCCATCGAAACCGGCAAACGCATGAGCCACGACGGCGTCGAACTCGCGCGCTGGCGCGAGATGCTCGATAAGCTCGCGCCGTTCCGGTTGGTGGATCTGGAAGATTTCGAATACGAACAGCGCGGCGGCGAACTCGTCCACAAGGGCGGACTGGCCGCGGGCAAGAAACTGGAATCGCGAAAAGTCTTCGCCGTCGGGCGCGATAAGAAAGGCGCTTGGGTGCGCAACCGCTACGCCGTGCATCCGGAAAAAGCCTACTACGGGATTCCGGACCCTGAGCTTGCCGTGGTCTTCCCGTCCGACTACCTGGGCCTCGCGCAACGCGACACCGAACTGTTTCGCGCCGCCGTGACGCAGGTCCGCTTGCATCCGCCCGCTGAACCCAAGGAGTCGCCCGACACACCTGCAACGATGGCGGGATCGGGAGACCTCTGCATGGGTTGGTGCCCGTACCCTATCGTTCTCGCGCGTTTGGGATTGTCGGATGAGCTGGCATCGGAGCTTGCCAACTGCGTTTCGACGTGGCAGCTCTATCCGCAAGGCTTCGGGCATTACGGTCCGTACTACGTCTTCAAACCGGAGTACGAGCAGCGCTGGAGATTGAACGCGAAGGTGCGCGACTCGGCGAGCAAGGCCAAACCGAAAGAGACGTTTCCCTTCCCCACGTGGCCGTTCCGCCATTTCGACAACGAAGCCATGCCCATCGTTTCAGCGGCCATCAACGAGATGCTGCTGCAAAGCCACGATGGCGTGATACGCATTGCGCCGGCGGTGCCCGCTGCCTGGACCGTCCGCTTTCAACTGGCCGCGCGAGGAGGCTTTGTAGTGAGCGCTGAACGCGCCCAAGGCGGCGTGCTTTGGGTCGCCCTCGAAAGCCGCAACGGTGAAACGTGCCGCATCGAAAATCCGTGGCCCGGAGAATCGCCGGCGTGTCTGGACAGCCAGGGACGCAGCGTCGCGAGCAAGACTCTGCCCGCAAACGTGATCGAATTCGCGACGCAAAGCGGCGCGCGTTATCTACTGGTGCGCGATGCGAAGCAGTTCGCCGCGTGGCGTGCCGCGCGCATTGCGCCGCCGCGCCAAACCGAACCTCGCAAACTGAAGCGCGCAACACTGGGCCGCGAGCGTTTGTACTAAGGAGCATTCATGTTTCTGTCGCTTGTCTTCGCGCTGCTTCTGGCGCCTCCGTCCGATCTGCCGCCGCTGGTGGCGCGCGCTCCTTGGAAGCCCGACGCGACCCTACCGCGCCGCGCGTTCGACTGGGAGCGAGTGCTCGAAAGCCGCGACATACGCGCGCTCGCCGACAATCAACTGACGCTGTATCTGGAAACGAAACCCGGCATCGCGCGCGTGCAGTACTATCCGCGGCGGCGCCCGGTGCGATTGCTCGGCAAGCTGGATTACTCAGTGCTGTCGCGGGAAACGCAATATCGCGGCGAGGGCGTGAGCTTTCAGTTTGTCGACGCGACGGGGCATTCGGTCCACTTTCGCGAGAGCGGTTATCGCTGGCTGCCTTACAAGGCGGAACGCAAGTGGACCGGCGGCGAGTGGGAGATCCTCGAAGAGATTACGCTGCTCGGCAACGTCGCGGGCTTGCGGTTGACTAGACTGCGCGGCCCGGCTCTGCACGTCGAAGTGACCGACGCCGCCGCGCCGCTCGATCTGGTGCGCATGCGGCAGCCAACGGGTGCACGCTTCGCGCTCGACAAGCCCGTCGATCTGTTTGTCGCCATCGGCTATGAACCGGAGAAGGTGGCGGCGGAGTTATCCGCGTACGCTGCCAATCCGGTGCTGTTGCGCGGAAAGGCGCGTGGCATGTGGGAACAGTACTTCACCGCGCTGGTGCCGCGTCTGGAAACCGCCGACGAGCGTCTGTTGCGGCTCTACTACTACCAGTTCTACGTCGTGCGATCCAGCCTCTACGACATTCCGTACGAGCCGTACGTGTACCCGTACACATGCCCCTGGAAAACCGGCGCCATCTGGCAGTGGAGTTGGAATACACCGATGAACGCGGTGGCCGAACGCTGGCTCAACGACGCATCCATTTCGAAGGCCGGCATGATGCTCATCTCGGCCAGCGAAGGCGCGCTCTACTTCGGCACACACCTCCGCCCGAAGAAGCGCGGCCTGAAGCATCGCGACATCCTCGACTGGTATCCGGAAATGGACCGTTGGCAAAAGCACATTGACGATCCACTCCAGGATCAGGATTGGCTCTCGTCGATGCCCTACACGGTGCCGAATTCGTTTTTGGGCACCTGGGAAGTCTACCTGATGACCGGCGATCGCGATTTTCTCCGCGCCAACCTGCCTTACATGGCCCGCTACGAAGAAGACGCGCGGAAGCGCGCCAAGCCGGGAACGATGCTGACGCCGTTTCAGATCATGGTGGATGAATTCGACTACTCGCTGCGCTGGAAGCCGGTGCAGAAGGATTTCACCAAGGGCGGCTTGCAGCGCAGCTTCGATGTGCCGGTTCTGATGGTGGACTTCAACGCTTACCTGGTCGAACTGCGCCGCATCCTGGCGCGCGCTTACACCGAGTTGGGCCAGAACGAAAAAGCGCGTGAGATGGAGCGCTACGCCGAGCAAAGCGCCGCGGACGTGAACCGCTATTTGTGGGACGAGAGGCGCGCCTTCTACACCGACGCTCGCGGCGACAACGGCGCTTCCACCGAGGTGCGCGCCATTAGTGGCTTCACGCCGCTCTACGCGGGCATTGCGCCCGAATCGCGCAAGCGCGCGCTGCTGGCCGCGCTGGATGACCCGAAGGGATTCGGTTCACCCTATCCAATTCCTTCCATCGAACTGCGCCATCCGGACATCGATCCGAACATGGCAACCTACGGTGGAGATTCGCTGATCACAAACGGCGTGTGGGTGATCGTGACCGCGCTGGCACGAAACGGCGAACCCGCTCGCGCGAAGGACTACGTGCACAAGACCATCGAGATGATGACCCACGACGGTGTGAGCTCGAGCTACAGCTACAATCCGATCAACGCGCGTCCGAATCAGGCGCGGCACACGCTCGCGACGCAATCTTCGATCATCATCGATCTGGTGGGCCGCTACATTGCCGGCATCACACCGCGCACCGACGGCTTGTTTGAGTTCAATCCCGTCGTGCTCGATACTAAGCGCGGCGCGTTGAAGTTCGGCCCGTTCCGTTATAAGCGTCATTGGATCACGGTCGAATGGACCGGTAGCGAGTACGTGACCACGGTGGACGGCGCATCGCGCCGATTTACCACACCGTGCCACGTGATCCTGAAACTCGAAAATGGGAAGCTGGAAGATGCGGGAGGAATACAATGAACCGGCGAGAGTTTGTATCGGGGACGGCGGCAGTGGCCGCGGCGCCACGCGTGAAGTTGACTGCGAGCGGAGGACCGGGCGGCATCGCGCTCAACGAAGACAATAGCCACTTCTTTTTCACGCGCGCGGGAAAGAAGGTGGACGCGGCGATGATCGATAGCTGGGTGGACCAGTACGCGAACACGCAGGTGCGCGAACTGATCATCAGCGTAAATTCCATGCGCACCAGCTATGCCAGCAAGGTATGGGACCCCATCTGGCGCGGCTACGATCCGGACGGCCCCGACGATCAACCACTGCTCGCCAGCCTGAAGCCCGAAGCGCGCAAAGGCGCGCGCGGCTGGATCCACACAGCGTGGCAGATCGCGCACGACGGCATCGACATCTACGCGCGCTGGCTCGCGCGGGCGCGCAAGATGGGTGTGTCGCCGTGGGTGTCGATGCGCATGAACGACCTACACAACGTCGACGACGAACGCGCTTACATCCACAGCGAATTCTGGCGCCAGAATCCGCAACTGCGCCGTATTCCGTATCGGGGCGAGCGCTGGATCGACAAGGCGCTCGATTACAATCAGCCGCGCGTTCGCGAATACAACATGGCGTTGATCCGCGAACTGGCCGAGCGCTACGACTTCGACGGACTCGAACTGGATTGGATGCGCTTCGGTTTCCACTTCCGTCCCGGCCACGAAGCCGAAGGTTCGGACGCGATCACCGCGTTCACGCGCGACGTGCGCACGCTGCTCAAGCAGTGGGAGAAGAAGCGCGGCCACCGTATTCTGCTCGGCGCGCGCGTACCTTCGCGCCCGCATACTTCCGTGGGGCTGGGCATGGACGGCGTGCGTTGGGCCAAGGAAGGTCTGATCGACATGCTGGTGCCGTGCCCGTTCTGGGCCACCATCGAATTCGACATCCCGGTGGAGCAGTGGAAGCGGCAACTGGCTGGCACCAACGTGATCCTCGCACCGGGACTCGAAGTTCTGGTGCGTCCATATCCGAATTACCGCGGGCCGATTCTCAATTGCCTGGAAACCGTGCGCGGCGCAGCCTCCGCCATGCTCGACCGTGGCGCGGACCGCGTCTATCTGTTCAACTACATGGATTCGGATACCGCGCAGAGCGATATCGAAAACTATTCCGGCATGATTCGCGAGATCGGCCAGCTAGCCACCATGGCCGGCAAGCCGCGGCGTCACATCCTGACTTACTCCGACACCTGGGCGCCCGGTGAACCCAACGGCCGCAACGGTCTACCTGCGGAAGCCGACAAGGGACGTTGGCACGAGTTCCGTCTGGCCGCGGGCCCCCAGCCATCTTCCGGAAAAGCATCGGTGGCTCTGGGTATCGAGAACGCCACCGCCGACGATCTGCGCAAATGGAGCGTGCGGCTAAACGGCGAACTGACCGAATTCGCCGGAGAGTACAAACCAGCTCGGACCACTCCGGCCGCGTATCCGCTGTTTGCCTGGCGTGTGCCGGACGGCGTGCTTCATCGCGGTTATAACGTCGTCGAAGTATTGTCGAATTCGAAAGCCACCATGCATTGGGTGGAGATCGCCATCGGAGCGTGAAGCGCCCCCGAACGGGCGCGTGCGATGTTACGATGGCGTTTCCGCATATGTGCGGCCACGCTTAACTTAATCGGTGGAGGTAACATGACACGCTACGGCTCGTTGATCGGCGTCAAGCAGGACAAGCTCGACGAATACAAGAAGTATCACGCCAATGTCTGGCCCGAAATCCTGGACATGATCGGCAAGTGCAACATCCGGAATTATTCGATCTACTACCGGGACGGAGTCCTGTTCAGTTACTTCGAGTATCACGGCACGGACTTCGACGCCGACATGGCCAAGATGGCCGCCGATCCCAAAACGCAGGAGTGGTGGGCCATCATGAAACCCTTGCAGGAGCCCCTTGAGGATCGCGCGCCCGGCGAATGGTGGGCGTCGATGGAAGAAGTGTTTCACTGCGACTAAGGAGATCCGCGTCATGGAAAGAACCGCCAACTGCCTGGCCAAGCTCGACCGCATGAACAAGGCCCTGCGCCATCAGGAGCCGGACCGCGTCCCCATCAGCGACTTCTTCTGGGGCAGTTTCCTGAAGCGCTGGCGCGAAGAGCTCGGCTTGGCGCCGGACACGGACATCTACCGGTATTACGATCTCGACTGGCTGGTCACCACGCCCAACATGGACCCGCACATCAAATCGTTCGAGATCCTGAAGGAGACGCCTGAAGAGGTCGTGGTCCGCACGGGTTTCGAAGCGGTGCTGCAAAAGAAGTACGATCTGCCGATGCCGGCTTTCGTGCGCTTCGAAACCGACTCGATCGAGAAGATGGCAGCGTTCACCTTCGACGATCCGTGGGACGATCGCCGGTTCTTTTCAAGCGGCGACAACCAGATCGCCGGCGTGGGCGACGGCTTCGCGCGCAATACACCAGCGTGGGTGGAAACCATAAGAAGCCGCCATCCGGAACTGCCGGTGTATGGAAGCGTTTGCGAAGGTCACGAAATGCTGTGGCGCATCGTCGGCACCGAAAACGTCATGATGTGGATCGGCGAGTACCCGGATGAAGTGCAGCGCTTTGTCGAACGTATCCACACGTTCTCGCTTGAACTGGCCAAGGCACAGATTCGCGCCGCCGGCGGCATGCTGGACGGTATGGTGATCTGGGGCGACGTCGCATACAAGCGCGGCATGTTGTTTTCACCGGATTACTGGCGGCGCGTATTCAAGCCGGGTGTGAAAGCGATCGTCGACTACTGCCACGCGAACAACCTTCCGGTGATATACCACGGCTGCGGCAACGTGTCGCGCATCTTCGACGATTTCGTCGAAGTGGGCGTGGACGCTTACAATCCGCTAGAAGCCAAGGCCGGCCTGGACGTGGTCGAGTTGCGCCGCCGCTTGGGGCATCGCCTGGGCTTTTGCGGCAACATGGACGTGATGACCTGGTCGGACGCGAGCAAGGAAGAACTCAAGCGCGTGGTGCTGACGAAACTCAACGCGGCTAAGGGCGGCGGCTATATTTTCCAATCCGACCACTCGGTACCGGGAAGCGTTTCGGCCGAGAACTACGAATACGTGGTGAAGTTGGTGCGAGAATACGGCAAGTACCCGTTGCAGTTGGGCGAGTACGATTTGCCGGATATCAACTAACATCATGAGCACTCCATTTCGTTTGGACGGAAAGAAAGCACTGGTCACCGGCGGAGCGAGCGGCATCGGTGAAGCCGTCAGCCGCGTGTTCGCCGCGGCCGGTGCCTCGGTCACCATTTTGGATGTCGCCCCGGATCGGGCGGCCGCTCTGGCCGCCGAGCTGCCGGGCGCGTCCAGCGTCGCCTGCGACGTCACGAGCGAAGCCGACGTCAACCGCGTATTCGCTGAACTCGGCTCGCTCGACATTCTGGTGAACAACGCCGGCGTGGGCCTGGTGGGTGGCATCGAGGAAA
>CAZDIZ010000042.1:34695-37304 GCA_964505625.1 uncultured Solibacteraceae bacterium
CTCGACATTCTGGTGAACAACGCCGGCGTGGGCCTGGTGGGTGGCATCGAGGAAACCGCGCTCGACGATTTCCAACGTTTGATGCGCATCAACGTTGAAGGTGTGTTTCTGGTGACGCGCGCGGCGATGCCGCTGCTCATCGCTTCGCACGGCTCGATTGTGAACATCGGCTCGGTCGCCGGCGTGGTGGGTGTCAGGAAGCGCTTCGCCTATTGCGCCACCAAGGGCGCCGTGGTGGCCATGACGCGGCAACTCGCGCTCGACTATCCCACGCAAATCCGTGTAAACTGCATCTGCCCGGGCACTGTGGATACGCCGTTTGTCGAAGCGTACCTGGAAAAGTATCACAAGCACGAAAAAGAGAAAGTGCGTGCGGAGTTGAATGCGCGACAACCCATCGGACGGCTTGGCAAACCGGTTGAGATCGCGCACTTGGCCTTATATCTAGCCTCGGACGAAGCGGCATTCACCAACGGCAGCATCGTCAATATCGACGGCGGCTGGACCGCGGCCTAACGGTCTGCGGGCGCGAATCAGTACACTGTGACTATGTGGCGGCTCGTTGCGCTTGTGTTGTCCCTGGCCGCGGCGGCAATCGCCGCGCCGCCCACCGCGCTCGATCTTGCGCGGCAACTCAAGGAGTTGAAGCTGGACCCGGACAACTGCTACCGCGTCCACGAGCTCAACTTTCACAAGGAAGATATCCGTTTCTTCCTGACCGAAGGTTATCTGATCTTCTCAAAGCCCGTTGCCGGCAGGCCTTTGGCGGCCGCGTTCGTTACGGACGTGGAAGGCGGCGACGGCGAGATCCTGTTGTTTCCTCCGCTGGCGAGTGAGCGCCGTCTGCTCGCATCCTACACACAGTCGCCCAACCTGAGCGAGCACATTCAAACCGCGCTTTTCTTTTTCACCGACGCGACCTACGAGACGCTCATGGAGCTGATTCGCGCCGACGCCGGAATCCGCAAGAAGCCCGATGCCGGAGCGTTGCTGGCCGATAGCCTCTCCAGTGTGGCGCGTAATCTCGCAGCGAGCTACGAAACCAGGTTGGTGGGCGACCTGCTGGCAGAGGACACGGCCAACGGCTTTTTCTACGCCGCGGTGACCGGAAAGAAGCTGGGCAACTTCGACCTGCTCTATGATCCGCGTTTGAACGAGCAGATCAACGTGGGCCAGGTGACTGTCCGCAATCAGCGAGTGTTCTTCGACTCCTGGACCAGCTTCGCGGCGCGGTCGTTCCGCAATCGAACGCGGCAGGCGCCCGGCCCCGATCTGACATTGCAGGGGTTTCGCATCGAAGCGACGCTGACCCCGGATTTGTCGCTGCGCGTCACCACGCGCGTAACGGTCGAGCCTCTAGTGGATGGGCTGACGCGCATGGTGTTCGAGATTTCGCGCGCCATGCGCATTCTGGAGGTGCGGCTGGACTCGCAGCCGGTCGAAGTTTTCCAGCGCGAATCGATGCGCGCGAACCTGCTGCGCAGTCTGGATAACGAAGCTTTTCTTGTGTTGCCCGGCGCCCCGCTCACCAAGGGACGGCGTTATGAAGTCGAGTTCGTGCATGAAGGGAACGTGGTGAGCGAAGCCGGCAACGGCGTCTTCTACGTGGGTGCACGAGGCAACTGGTATCCCAATCGCCCCATGCAATTCGCCAACTACGACCTGACGTTCCGCTATCCAAAGACGTTAAGCCTGGTGGCCACCGGCGAGATCGTCGACGACCGCGAGGAAGGCGATTGGCGCGTAACGCGGCGGCGCACTAGTTCACCGGTGCGCCTGGCGGCCTTCAATCTCGGCGACTACCGTCGTACGACGGTGAAGCGCGGCGGCTACACGGTCGAGGTCTGCGCGAATCGCAAACTGGAGCCGGCGCTGTCCCGAGGTGGCGCAACGGCGCTGGTCTTCCCGCAACCGCTGGGTCCGACACGTCCGTCGCGGCGGCAGGACCTCACGATGGCGGTCCCGATTCCGCTGCCGCCGCCGAATCCGTCGGAGCGCGCCGTTTCGCTGGCCGACGAGATCGCGTCGTCTATCGAGTTCATGGCCACGGCGTTCGGACCGCCTCCGCTCAAGACGCTAACCGTATCGCCGGTTCCCGGCGTTTTTGGTCAAGGCTTCCCGGGATTGCTGTACCTGTCCACGTTGAGCTACCTGTTGCCATCCCAGCGGCCGGACGCGGCTCGCTCGGAAGCGGGTCGCCTATTCTTCTCCGAAATCCTGCATGCGCACGAAACCGCGCATCAGTGGTGGGGCAACACCGTGACGGCGGCCGGCTATCAGGATGAGTGGCTCATGGAAGCGCTGGCGAACTACTCCGCACTCATTTTTCTGGAGCGGCGCAAGGGTGCGCGCGTGATGGACACGATTCTCCAGCAGTACAAGACGCACCTGCTTGCGCCATCGGAAGATGGCCGCTCGGTCGAATCGGTTGGACCGATCGTGCTGGGCTCGCGATTGAGGACGTCGCTTGCGCCGGATGCGTGGCGCGCCATCACTTACGAAAAAGGTTCGTGGATCATGCACATGCTGCGAAGAAGGTTGGGCGACGAACGCTTCTTCGCCATGCTCAAGGAACTGTGCCGCCGCTATCGCCAGCAGGGAGTGAGCAC
>CAZDIZ010000043.1:0-2584 GCA_964505625.1 uncultured Solibacteraceae bacterium
CGAAAATGCGTCTGGCCCCTTTTTGTTCGGTTTGGTTAGCCTACGAACTTCCAGCCCTTGCGGAACTTGGGCTTCAGGTATTCGTTGGCGGCTTTGTTGTTGGAGAAGCAACGCTTGTTCGCGTCCCACTCCAGCTTGCCTTCGAAGTTCATCGCAATCACGCCGAGCAGCATCCACTGCACGAACGGACCGGCCACGCTGAAGTTCGAGCAGGAGCGCTCGCCGCCCTTGCAGGCGCGGATCCAGTCGCGGTAGTGGCCGGGCGAACGGGTGAGAAGCTGCGGCGGCAGTTTGTAATCCTTCATCTTGTCGTCGGGCACTATGCGCGTGTCCTCACCGTAGCAACCGGTGGTGACCATGCCCTTGCTGCCGATGAAGAGGCTGCCATTGCAGTCCTTGTCGCCGATCAGCGTGCCTTCGGGCAGCCCGTCGACCTTGGGCGGCGCGCTCAGGCGATCGTGCCAGAAGATCTGCACCGGCGGCATGCCCTGGCGGGCAGGGAAGTCGAAGCGGATGACGGTGCGCAGCGGGAAGGTGTACTTGCTCTTGCCTTCCAGCTTGATGCACTCGACGCTCGACGGCGCGCCCAACCGCATGGCCATATTCGGCGTGCCCAGGATGTGGCAAGCCATATCGCCGATGGCGCCGCAGCCGAACTGCGGATAGCCGCGCCACTTGATGGGAATGTAGCCGGGGCTGAACGGTTGCGGTTCCGCGCAGCCGAGCCACGCATCCCAATCGAGCGTAGCAGGCACCGGACCCGTCTTGGGCTCGACACCCGGGCCTTGCGGCCAATACTTGCCGGGGCGGTCGGTCCAGGCCAATACCTTGGTGACCTCGCCGACGTCGCCGCTCCAAACGATCTCGCAGCACTCGCGGGCGCCCTTGGTCGAATAACCCTGGTTGCCCATCTGCGTGGCGACGCCGTACTTGGCGGCGGCATCGGTAAGCTGCTGCGCTTCCCAAACCGTGCGCACCAGCGGCTTCTGACAATAGACGTGCTTGCCGCGAACCATGGCCCACATGGCGGCGGTGCCGTGCATGTGGTCGGGGCAGGAGACCGTCACGGCGTCGATGTTGTTGGTTTCCTTGTCGAACAGGCGCCGGAAATCCTTGTAGCGCGCCGCCTTGGGAAACTGATTATAGGTCTTCGCCGCACGCTCGTCGTCCGGATCGGCCAGCGCGACGATGTTCTCGGTGGAGCAGCCCATCAGGTCGCTGTAGCCTTTGCCGCCCGCGCCGATGCCGGCGATGTTCAATTTCTGATTAGGTGATTTGTAGCCGAGCCGCTTGAGTGAAGCGACGCTGCCGAAGCCCGCGGCGGGCACCACGCCCGCCAGCAGGCTTCCGTAGAAGAAATGCCGTCTGCTGAAATCACTATGAGACATGTTGCACAACTCCCCTGAAATAGCGGCCTAACGCTGAATTCGCGCCGAACCGCCCTTGGCGAACGCGCGAACTTGTTCGACCGTAGCCATGGTAGTATCTCCGGGGAACGTCGTCAACAGCGCGCCGTGCGCCCAGCCCAGGTTCACGGCTTCCTGCGGTTCCTCGCCGCTCAACAAGCCGTAGATGAAACCGGAAGCGAAGCCGTCGCCGCCGCCCACGCGATCCAGCACCGTCAGTTCAGCGGTCGGAGCAATGTAGGTCTTGCCGTCGATCCAGGCCACCGCGCTCCAGCTATGGTGGTTGGTCGAGTGCACTTCGCGCAGCGTGGTGGCCACGATCTTCACCTTCGGATACTTGGCGATGACGTTGTCGATCATGCCGAAGAAGGTGCTCGGATCGAGCTTGGACTTCTTTGTCACTTCCGGACCCGCGATGCCGAGGCCCATCTGCAAATCTTCTTCGTTGCCCACCAGCACGTCCACGTTCTCGACGATGCGTCCGATGACGCTCAGCGCGCGCTCGTGTCCGCCCCAGATGTTCCACAGTTTGGCGCGGTAGTTCAAATCGAAACTGACGATGGCGCCGGCGGCCTTGGCGGCCTTCATGCCTTCGATGATCACTTCGCCGGTGGTCTCCGACAGGGCCGCGAAGATGCCGCCACTGTGGAACCAACGCACGCCGCCCGCGAAGATCTTCGCCCAATCGAAATCGCCGGGCTTCAACTGCGCGGCGGCTTCGTTGCAGCGGTTGTAGAAGACCACTGGGGCGCGCACGCCCTGCCCGCGATCGCTGTAAACGGCGGCCATGTTGGGACCGTTTACACCGTTGTGCTTGAAGAGCTTGTAGAAGGGCTTCACGCCCATGGCTCGCACGCGCTCGGCGATCAGGTCGCCGATCGGGTAGTCCACCATGGCCGTGGCGATGCCAGTCGACATCCGGAAGCAGTCCGCCAGGTTGGCGGCCGCATTGAACTCGCCGCCACTCACGTGGATGGCGCATTCGGTGGCCTTGCGGAACGGGATAATGCCCGGGTCCAGACGGTGCACGAGAGCGCCGACGCTAACCAGGTCCAACGCCGCGTCCTGACGAATATTCAAACCGTATTTCATTCCATTCTCCTGTATGATCGGGACTTGCTGGTGTAAATCTCACTTTATCAAAACCGCCACCCCGAGCAGTGGAACCGCTTTCCATG
>CAZDIZ010000043.1:2684-4010 GCA_964505625.1 uncultured Solibacteraceae bacterium
TGTAAATCTCACTTTATCAAAACCGCCACCCCGAGCAGTGGAACCGCTTTCCATGCGGTCCTCAACAGCTCAGTTGTACTTCGGGTAGGCCGGCTTTTGATAGACCGGCGGCGGGTTCTTCTTCAGGTCGTCCAGCAGGACCTGGACCGCCTTCTCGAGTTGCGGGTCGTGACCTTGCCGCGCCAATTGCGGATCGTAGTCCACTTCAATGTCCGGCGCCACGCCGTAGTTCTCGACTCCCCACTGTCCTTCCGGTGAGTAGAAGCCGCGATTGGGCGCGCTGACCGCGCCGCCGTCGATGAGCCTCGGCACCGGCGCGTAGAAACCGACCAGACCGCCCCAGGTACGCTTGCCGATGAGCGGACCGAGCTTGGCGCGGCGGAAGTAGTACGGCATCGAGTCGCCGCCCGAGCCGGCGTATTCGTTGATGATCATGGCCTTGGGGCCGAAGATGCCGGCGATGGGGGTGGTCATGTCCTGTCCTTCGCGCGTGGTGCGGAAGTTCTGGAGTTTGTGGCCGAGGTAATCGACCACGTAGTCGGCCGAAAGCCCGCCTCCGTTGAAGCGCTCGTCCACGATGACGCCCTGCCGTCCCGCTTGCGCGAAGAACCAGCGCGTGAAGTTGGTGTAAGCGCCCGAAGACGTGTCGGGCAGATGCATATAGGCCAGGCGCCCGTTGCTGAGCTTGTCGACCAGACGGCGATTGTCCTCCACCCACGCCATGTAGCGGAGCGGCTTTTCGTCCGCGACGGGCACCACGGTTACTTCGCGCGAGCCATCGTTTGAAGGATTCGGCCCCACTTTCAGCACCACGGATTTGTTCGCGGTGGCTTCGAGCGCCTGATAGAGATTGTCCTTGGCCGTAATGTCGCGCCCGTTCACCGCCAGCAGATACTCGCCTTCGACGACGTTCACGCCCGGAGGCGCGAGCGGCGCGCGCAACTGCGGCGACCAGCTTTCGCCATCGAAAACGCGCGTGAAGCGGTACCGGCCGTTCTCAATGCGATAATCCGCGCCGAGCAGCCCGCCAGGGATCTTCTTCGCTTCCGGCATATCACCGCCCACGATGTAAAGATGACCCACGGTGAGGCGCCCGTACATTTCCGTGAACAGGTAGCTGAGTTCGGCGCGCGTGGTGATGGTGTCCAGGTACGGAGTGAATTCACGTTCCAGCGCCTTCAGGTCCAGCCCGTGCAGGTTCGGATCGTAGAAGAAATCGCGTTCGATGCGCAGCGACTCGCGGAACATCTGCTTCCATTCCTGACGCGGCTCCAGCCACATCTCCATGCCTTCCAGTTTCAGTTCGCCTTCGCCCGGTTTGAGCGG
>CAZDIZ010000043.1:4110-36752 GCA_964505625.1 uncultured Solibacteraceae bacterium
CCAGCCACATCTCCATGCCTTCCAGTTTCAGTTCGCCTTCGCCCGGTTTGAGCGGAGCGCCCGAGGGTGCGATCACGGTTTTGCCGCCCGCGCGCACCAGCATCTTTTCGCCGTTCGCGGAAAGCGCGAAGCCGCCGATCGCGTCGGCCAGCTTGGTGGCCTTGCGTGTGGAAAGGTCGAAGCGGTGCAGCGTGTTGGCACCCGAGAATCCCACTGGCATGGCGAGGTTGCTGCCTTCGATCAAATACAGGATGCCGGCTTTGCCCGCCACCAGTTCGGTGTAGTTGCGGGCCGGGAGCGGCAGTGCGAGCGTGCGTCGTCCGATGCGGTCGAAATCGATGGCGACCTTCAACGGTTCCTTTTCCTTCTCTTTGTCCTTGGCTGCGGCGGACGGAGTTTTTTCCTTCTCCTCGTCGCTTTCCGGAGCGAGCGGCGAGGGCAGATCCTTGCGCAGCACCAGCACGTATACCGTGCTGCTGACGGGACGGTTGAAGCTCCACATGGTGCCTTCCACCACCGGACCGATGTTGATGCTCGAGGTGAAGAACAGGTACTTGCCGCTGGCGTCGAAGACCGGATCGCTCGCGAAGCTCATGCCGTCGGTGGCCTGATGCACCTTGCCGGTTTCCAGCGAATACAGGTACACCGCGCGCATATGGCTGGGCAGGAACTTGGTGTAGACCAGCCAGCGGCTATCGGGCGACCACTTCGGCGCGGGCATCGTATCGGGCGGCTGGAACATGTCTTTGTCGACTTCCACCGGCGTCTTCTTTTCCAGATCGATGTACCAGTAGCGCAGCGTCTTGTCGACGTAGGAGATCTTCTTCGAATCCGGCGACCACTCCATCCGGCCATAGAACGACGGTGCGCCCAGATTGAACTTGCGCACCTCGCCCGTGCCGTTGTGCGGACGCACGTGCAGTTCGTAATCGCCCGATTCATCCGAGAAGTAGGCGATCCACTTGCCGTCGGGCGACCAGGCCGGGTAGCGCTCGGCCGCGCCGGAGGTCTTGGTCAGATTGCGCGCATCGCCTTTTTCCGCGGGAACCGTGAAGATCTCGCCGCGAGCTTCAAACAACGCGCGCGCGCCGGTGGGCGAGAGCGCCACGTGATGGATGCTGGACGCTGTTTTCACCAGGCGTGGACGAACCTCCGGTAGGTCGGCCGCGATGCGGATATCGACGCGGTGCGCCTTGCCGCTCTTGATGTCGTAGAGCCAGATTTCGCCGAAGCGTTCGTAGACGATCGCGTCGGGTCCGAGCGCCGCCGTACGGATATCCAGACCGTCGTTCACCAGCGCCTGCACGACCTTCTTCGTTCGCGTGTCGTAGGAGAATAGCGTCACGGCGCCGTTGCGATCCGAAAGGAAGTAGATGCGGTCGCCAACCCACATGGGGTTGAAGTCATTGGTGTTGTTGCGCGGGATGCGCTCGATGCTCGAATCGGCCAGCGTTGCGATCCAGATCACCGACATGCGGCCGCCGCGATAGCGCTTCCAGGAATCGAACGCGCGCGCCAGCGGCATGTAAGCGAGCTTGGTGCCATCGGGAGAGAAGGCGCCTTCCTCCGCCATGGGCAGCGGCACCTGTTCCGGGAACACTCCGTCCACGGCGATTGTGAACAGATGGTTGATCCGCGTGTGACTCGACCGGGACGAGCGGAACAGGATTCGCTTGCCATCGCTCGACCAACCCTGCACGATGTCGTTGGCCGGGTGGAAGGTCGCGCGTCGCGGCACACCGCCCGAGGCGGGCATCACGTAGACGTCCACGTTGCCGTCGTATTCGCCGGTGAAGGCAATCTGCGTGCCGTCGGGCGAAAAGTACGGATCGGTCTCGACACCCGCGCCCGTTGTCAGGCGCACGGCGTCGCCACCCGAACGCGGCACGCTCCAGAGGTCACCGGAATAGGAGAAGACAATGTGCGTCCGGTTCACCGCCGGGCGGCGTAACAAGGGTCGTGGTTCGGTGGCAGCGAACGCCGTCAGCGAAGCCAGAAAAAGGACTGCGGAAAGCAGGAAGGTGCGCATGGATACCATTTTCTATATGGTATCCATGCGAGACCCGTGGCCGCCATTGGCGGAATGGGATATCTTTACTCGATCGGAAGCAGGACTTTGTTGCTCTCGACGCCGTTGACTTTGACCTTGAACTCAACAAGAGAGGCGGCCGGCAATTCGTCGCCGATTCTCATCTTGATGGCGGTGGTTCCCACCCAACCTACAGCGGCGCCGGACCACAGCGGCTGCATGGTGAGGCCTCCGGCCGTCACTTCGACGACGTCAACCAGCGGCAGGTCCGTGCCCTTGGGCACCTGGAAACCGTCGACGGCGTTCCTGGTGTAAGGGCCGAAACCGGTGCCAAGAACGGTGATGGTCTCGGCGCGGCGGGCGGGGCTTTCCTGCGTGATGACCGTTCCGTCCTCATGCACGGCCACGATATACGCCTTGTTGTCGATGACGCGTTCAAACAGGCCCGGCGCATTGCGCACGATGGTGAACGGCGCGCTGACTTCGGGGTGTCCTTCCCAACGCACGGTCAGCGAGTAGTCGCCGGGCGTGAGACCCGACGGAATCTGCACGTTGATCTGATCGGGAGACACGTAGAACAACGGGAGAATGCGATCCCCCATCATGACCGTGACGTTACCGAGTGTCTGCGGCAACGGATTGGACTGGCCGATAACGACTTCACCTGCCAGGCTGGCGCCCATGATCGAGGCAATGGAACCCGAGGCGATGCCGGTTTGCGGCGTGACGCCCGCGGCGTTGCGCACGCCCGCCGGAGCCACATAGGGTGTCCGGTCCAGGTTGGCGCGAATGAAGCGCGGTCCCGTCAGCGCTAGAGAGGTCTTGTTGTACGTTCCGGAGACGTCTCCATCCCAACGGCGGAACTTGAACCCGGGCTTGGCGGTAGCCGTGGCGGTTACGACGGAGTCCGCCGGATAGTAACCGTCGGTGGATGCCGGGTCGAACGTGATGGTGGCGCCTTCAGACGGATCGGCGAACGCGCGAAGCAGGTAAGCAGTCTGATACTTGGCCGTCAGCTTGACTTCATCCGTGGTGAAATTCAGCGTGCGTTCGCGGGGGCCGCCGTCCGACCAGGTTGCGAAATCGAACCGGGTGTTGTCGGTAAAGGGCACGTTCTCCGGCGCGGTGATGGTCAACTGGTTGCCCGACGCTCGATCTAGCACGCAGGGCGTGTTGCACTTTGTGCCCTCGACTGTCACCGGGAATCCCGACGGATTGGTGTCCAAGGTGTACCTGCCCAGGACGTCGTAGTTGGCGATCAGGGTCGGCCCGATATCAAGCATGCTTGCGTCCATCACCAGTTCCTGCGTTGCTGACGCGCCGTTGGACCAATTCTTGAAAGTGTAGCGGCGGCCTTTGGAATCTGTCTGTTCCGGAGCGGCGGTGATGGTGTGCTTACTGCCCACGGCCCACAGGAAGTTGTAGGACGGCCAATTCTCTCGGCCGTCGATGGTGAGCTTCAGGCCGCGCGGCGAGGTGAGGAACGAAGCGCGCGCGCCGCGTACGTAACGGGCCGTAAACGTGTCCGGCGTGTATCCGCTGGGTACGGTGTAGGTGAACATTTCGGGCGAACCGTTATCCCACGAATCGAAAACCCAATCCGACGCCGTGTTGTTGATCTGCGGCGATACACCGCCTAGCGTGTGCTTGCTACCGTAAGCCCAGTAAACCGTCACCGGAGTCTGCAGCGCCTGGCTGTCGACCAACACCTTCAGTCCGGCTGGTTCGGTGTTCAGGTTGATCGGCTTGGCGGCTTCGAAACGCACCGGCAACGTCATGGGCCCGTTGACGGTCACCGTAGTGATGTAGGAAGTGTCGCTGGTCAGCCCCAGTTCCCAACGGATGAACGCGTAGCCTGGGGCGGGCACGGCCTGTAACCGCAAAGTGCTTCCGGCCGCGACCCAAAGTTCGGTATCACGATCGTAAGCAGCCCCATTCACCAGTACCTGCCCCACGCCTCCACCGCATTGATTGAGGTCGGGGTAAGCGCAGGCGAAGAAACTCAACGAGAATTTGTACTCGCGCGTGCAGGTGGTCTTATAGTAAGTGATCTTGGGGTCGGCCAGGATCGTCGTGATCGACGAGGAAGCCTGATACGTGTTCGTCGAGTCAATCCATCCCGCGTTGCAGGTGAGCCGGTGGCCGGAGTTGATCTCAGTCAACGGGGCCACGCGCAGCGTGTGGCTGGTGCGTTCCGCCCACAGGAAGTTGACCGGCGCGTTGTAGTACATCTCGTCCACATAGAAGCCGGCTCCGCTTGGCTCGGTGTAAATGCGCGTACTGGTGATCGTCTGTGACCACAATGAGCCCGCCAACAGCGGAAGCAAAAAGGCGAATGCCAAACGTTTCATGGACTATGCACCTTCCCTAATAACGGTTGCCGGTCCGGATGCCCGAACCAGTCACCAACGCCGACCCACAAATCCAGCCTGCGGAATGCGAGAATCCGGCCGTTGGTCGATACTTCTGGACGCGCTTCGGCACGTTCCCCCGTACTATCGGTCCAGAGTGACGTTGTGAGAACAGGGGATTCGCCTTAGTCCACACCTAGGAAACGTATGGGATTGCGGTCTCAATTACCGTCAAATGGCGTAATCGCCCGGGTGGTGCTGTCGACGGCGATGACGGCGGGAGTAATGCGATGGGTGCCGTGCGCGGTGGCGTTCAGTTCGATGGCTTTGGTCCAGTGTTTGCGCAGGAATGGCGGGTATTCGCCCTCGCCGGGAACGAGACCGGTAAACGCCAGCACGCGGTAGTCGCCGGGCGCGACGCTCGTGAGTTTGAACTCGCCGTTCTGGTCGGTTTCCTGCGTGCGGATAAGGCCGGGAAGGCCGGTTTCTGGCAGGACCGCCGGCGCCAGCACCACCGTGGCGCCGGTAACCGGATGGTTGTCCGAGTCCAGAGCCTGCCCGGAAACCTCCGCGCCGTCCGGGCCAAGAACGAACTGCAGCTCGCCGCAATCGGAGCGAACCGGTTCGAGTTTCGGGTTCCGGCCGCCGCAGCGGGCTTCTTTTACGTAGTGCCCCGCGGGCAGGCCGAACAGGCCGGTCCAATAATCGTCCTGAAACAGGCGCTCAATGTTGAAGTTACCGCTGGGGGTAACCGCCGCGCCCGAATCCTCTCCCGCGAAACGGCTACGGCCCTTCGGCCGGCTTCTGACATAGATGCCCGCGGGAAGTGCCGTTCCCGGCGCGGCGCCTTCGATAATCACACTCCCATGCAATGGACGTGGTGGCGGCAGACTCAGCGGACCTAAATTGACGTGCCGGTCCACAATGTGGAAGGGAACGCGGGCAAATCCCGTTGTACCCACATCGTCCCAGGTCGTCGCATACACCTCGTGAGGCCCGGCGGGGAAACCGCAGATCTCCGTTTCCTCACGGCCGCGAAGTCTGGCGCCGCCAAGCGACATCGACCACTTCGCGCTCGAATCAGTCAAACCAAGAAACGCACCGGTTGGTGATGTGGCCGCCTGTGGAATTGAAGCGCTGATGCAGTAGGTCTTCAATCGCAATAAGACCAGATCCACACCCTCCCACTGTTCCCCGGCGGTTAGCGTTAGAGGAGAAGCACCTTCGGGCGTGGGGGAACTCGCATAGTAGGTCCGTATGTTGGCCAACTGGGCAGGCCGATCCACTTTCGCGTTCAGACGCTTGTGACCCGTCAACCGTTTTGGGTCCGCCATAAGGAGCAAAGGTCCTTCGGGCAAATCGGTGAAGCGGTACTCGCCCAAGTCGTTGGTGGTGGCGAAACGCTGGATGCCAATCAACTGCTTGCCGTCATCGTAGATAGGTGTGCGCGTTAGGACCGCCACGCCCACAACCGGTTTGTCGTCCTCATCCAACACACGCCCGGAGAGCGTGGCGCCCTTCCGCAAGGTGAAGTCAGCTCTTCCGGACTGCTGCTCCGGGGCTAGGTGAATCCTGCGCGGGCTGGCCGCGATGTCCCAGCTATAGCCTTCCCTGCGAACAAGCAGGTGATAGTCGCCTGGCTCCATGCCATCCAATTGGTAATGGCCTTTGGCGTCTGTTTGCACCTGCTGCGGCATCCTAGCATTGTTCACCATGGCGATGTTCACTTCCGCCTCAGCGACGGGTGTACTGTTGGCCGCGTCCAGCACGCTGCCCGAGATGGAATACTTCCGCGGTTTGCTGTCGCCGGTCTTCGATTGCGGTTCCACGCTCGTGACGCCGGAGTCGCTATCCGCTCCCAACGGTAGTTCGATGGCGCGCACCTCATCGCCAGCAACGTTAATCCGGCGGGTGGTGCGTCGAGGATTCGATCCCAGCACAAAGCCATCGGGAGCACGACCGACGACCGGACCGGCGGCCGTCAGGTCGTAAGATCCCGGCACTACGTTGGTGAAGCGAAAGCGGCCCGTGCTATCGGCGGCGACCGTCGCAATGGAAGCTTCGAACCCGCCCAGCGGTGTAAGTGTGACGGCGATGCGCGAGGCCGGCCAGTCGGAGGGAATTCCAGTAACTACACCGCTTACGGCAACGCTCGCGGTCTCGCGCAATAGCAGGTCCACGCGCGAGCGTGCCTCGCCCGGCTGCAGGGTGAACCACTCCGCGCGGCTGGATTCGGTGACTCCCGGGTAATACAGCGCTGCGAAACTCGCCTGTCCGGTGGCGCTAATCGGTGGTGTGACGGCGAGCGTGTAGCTGCCTGGCGCCAAGCCGTGCAGTCGAAAGATGCCTCGGTCGTCGACGGTCGCAGCAGTCCCGGTTGCCATCAGACTCGATTCGCCGCGCCCGGTGCGGTGCGTGAGGAGCGTTACTTTTGCGCCACGCGCTGGGCGACCCGACGCATCCGTCACCGTGCCTGTGACTGACGCGGCACGGACCAGCGCGATCTCGACGCCGTTGTCCTTCGCTTCAGGCGTTGCGATCCGGACGGGCGCCGCCACAAGATAGCCGTCCGTAGTGGCGTTCACCGAGTACTTACCGTCTGCCACGTTCTCAAAGACGAAGCGGCCCTTCTCGTTGGTGGTGGCCTCGCCCGCGAGTTCATCGCCCGGCGCGGTCTTCAGTTGCACTCTGGCCGCGGCGATGCCGTTTCGCGAAACACTGTCCACCACCGAGCCGTGCACGGAGCCGGCATTTGCCAGCTCACGACCCACGAAGAGTACGGATACAAGACAAAGGCAACGCTGCCGCGTGACCGTCATTGATTCTCGGGAGGCTGGAGATGGATCTGGATGGTTGTAGCTACTTCCACCGGCTTGCCGTTCAGCAGCGTGGGTTTGTATTCCCATTGCCTCACGGCCTCCATGGCCGCCGGCACCAGCACCGGATGTCCACTTTCAACCTGAATCTGCTGCACCTTGCCTTCGGGGTTGATGATCACCTGCAACAAGACCGTGCCGTAGATTCTGGCCTCCTGGGCGGCCGGTGGGTAGACCGGCTCGACGCGATTGACCAGCATCGCTTCCTGCACCTTTCCACCAACCTTGATGCGCATCGGCTTCTCTGAGGTAGCACTGGGTTGCGGGGTGGGTTGCGGCGCCGGAGGCGGCGTGAGTTTCATTTTCGGGAGGTTTGCGGGCATCTTCATCGTGAGGCCGAGTTCCTCCGCGCGAGCTCTTAAGCGGTCGCCGTACTCGTACAGGGGCGCCAACTCGGGATGGTCTTCACGGAATGGTGGATGCGGCTTGTCGGCTGGATAGCGTCCGGCTGGCACCGCGACACCACTTAAGCGGGATCCCATTCTAACGAAAACGTATTTGTCGGAAACACTGTCCAGCTCTTGTCTGATTTGCTCGGCCAGCGCGGGGTTCCGGAAGCGGTCGTTGGGTAGTCCGCCCGCGGTTCGCATGGTCGCAGTCAAGACGGCTTCGTAAACCCACACTAGACCTTCGAGCCAACGCTGCTCAGTGTAGTTCCGAGCGCGGCAGCGTTTATACAAACTGATGGCGAGTGGCAGATCGCTGGCTGCGGACGCGAGGTAGTCCGCCGCATTTCCCAGCACGGGAACGTTGTCAGGGTGGCGTCGCACTTGTTCACGCCACAACGATTCGGCGCGCTGGAAATCAGCCTGGTCGTTGAGAGGTGTAGTGACCGGCATGATGCCGATCGAGTACATCCGCGCGGCCTCGGTTTCCGGATGATGCTCAATCAACCAGAAGATGTGTTCCAAGCGCGGGTGCTGGATGCCGCTCTTAAAGTAGTAGGCGATCAGCTTGCCGCGCGCTTCCAGGTCTTCCGGGTTTTGCCGGAGATGCGCTTCCAGTTCCTGGGCCTGCGCGGCGGTGAGCCGATCGCCAGCGACCAGGTTCTTCAGATACTCGCCTTGCACGACGACTTCGACCTTCTGCGTCGCTTCGGGCTGCGCAAAGCGCACCGCGGCCGCGCCGTAGACCAGCGGCACGCACACCAGTGCCAACACGGCCCAGCGCACCTTGCTCAGGCCGGGCGCAAGGCGTCGCGTTTCGTCCAACACCAGTTCGATGCGGCGGCGCACTTCATTCGGCCGCGCCATGGCCATGGCTTCCCAAACCAGGCGTCCGCGTCCGGCGCGGACCGCGGCGGCCATGTCGAGCAGTGCACCGGCGTACTGCGCGCGATCGCCGATGCGGGCCAAGGCTTCGTCATCACAGGCCTGCTCGGCGCTCGCGACGAGCGTACGTTCCAGCCACCAAGCCAGCGGATGGAACCAGTACAGCGCGCGGTTCAGGTTGGCCAGCATGGCGACCAGATAATCGCCGCGGCGCACGTGTGTGCTTTCGTGAGCCAGCACAGCGCACAGTTTGCCCTCGCTCCATTCGCGCCAATCCGCCGGCAGCAGAATTCGCGGCTTCACCCAGCCAAGAGTGACCGGCACGGTGATGCAGTCCGTCTCGGCGATCGGGATCGCGGTATCGAACGGCAGTTCGACGGGCTTTCCGGTCCGCTCGAGTTTCCGCGCCAGCGCGTAGCCATAGCTGAAGCGGCCCAGCATGAACAGCACTCCCGCCGCGTAAAGAGCGCACACGACCAGTGGCCAGTTCGCATTGGCCCATTCGACGATGGACCAGCTCGTGGGCGCAGCCGGCGCGTCTAGCGGTGTGGCGGACACCTCCAGCGGCATGAAGCGCGATGGCAACTCGCCGGCTCCCGCAGGCTGGCCGACGCGCAAGGTGAGCGCGGGCGCGAGCCACATGACCAACGGCGCCGCCAGCATCGCCGCCAATACAAACGTCCACACGGCGTGACGCAAGTCCGCGCGGCGCACGCGGCAGAGCAGTAACACTACTCCGGCCAACGCCGCCAGCGCCGCGGTGCGAACGCTCGCGTTGGCAAGAAATGCAACCACAGCGGAATCGAAAGACATTTCAGTCTCCTTGGGTGGGGTCCTTGCGCCGGGCGATCTTGCGCCCCAGACGTTCCAACTCGCGTTCATCCACCACGTCGTTGTCCACCATGCCGACCAGCAGCTCTTCCACCGAACCGCCGCAGAAACGGTCGATGATGGCACGCACGGCGCGCGCGGCCACGCTTTGAGGTGCTTCGCAGCCGGTGTAGATGTAGGTGCGGCCCTCGACGCGATGGCGCACGTAGCCTTTCTGCTCCAGACGCCGCAGGATGGTGCGGACGGTGGATTCCTTCATGGGGCGGCGGACGGCGAGCGCCTCGCGCGCCTGTTCGGCTGTGACGGTTTTGCGCGACCAGACCAGGTTCATGACCAGGTGCTCGAGCTCGCTCAGGGGTTTTCGCGATTTAGATCTGTTAAACATCGTAGCGCTACAAACTGTAACAATAATGCGCACGCCTGTCAACAGCAAAGCGGCGTATAATCGCGGTGAGGGCCTTCGTATGGCATGCCGCTACTGTTTTGCCCCCTTCTTGCTGGCGATCGCGAGCTGCGTTTGCGCCGCGGACACCAAGCCGCCAGTCCCCGGACGCGCCGAGAGCGAGGCGGCCGAAATCACCGCCACGCTTTACACGGACAAGTCCGCCATCACCACATTGATTGGACATCCGCTCGACGGCGACTACATTGTCGTCGATGTGCGATTAACGCCGCGTGGCGAGAAGCCGCTGGCGGTCTTGCGCGACGACTTTCTGTTGCGTTCGGACCGTGACGGGCAGAAGTGCCAGCCTTTCGCGCCCAGCCAGGTCGCGGGGCAGGGAACGCTGATGGTGTCGAGCACCAGTGGCGGCGCCATGATGGGTGACCGCAACGGTCCCATTTGGGGAGGCACCGTGGGGCAGCCGGGACGTATGGGCGGCACCGGCGGTTCGGCCGGAAATGCGGCCAGCGAGACCGCGGCGCAGGGCAATATACAAACCGGCGGCAAAACCACGGCTAATCCCACGCTTGATGCGCTGAAACAGAAGATCCTGCCGGAGAAGGAGACCAGCCAGCCGGTAGCGGGCCTGCTGTACTTCTTCCTGGAAGGCAAGCACAAACCCAAGGACCTCGAACTGGTATACCGTGGCGGTGGCGGCAAGATCGCTATCCGCTTCAGATAGGCAATCATGCACATTCACGATCTGGATACTCCAGCGCTGCTCATCGACCTCGACGTGATGGAGCGCAACTTGCGGCGTGCGGCCGATTACACGCGCGAACACGGACTGCGCTTGCGTCCGCACACCAAGACGCACAAGATCCCGGCCATCGGCCGCATGCAATTGGACCTGGGCTCGGTGGGGCTGACCGTGGCCAAGGTGAGCGAAGGCGAAGTGATGCTGATTGCCGCGCCCGAGGATCTGCTGATCGCCTATCCGGTGGTGGGCCGCGCCAAGATGGAGCGTTTGGCCGCGTTGGCGCGCCGCACGCAGGTGACCGTGGCGCTCGATTCGATGCAGGTGGCGCGAACGTTGTCGGATGCCGCGCGCGAATTGAAATTCGACTTGTGTATCCTGACCGAAGTGGACGCGGGCCTGAGCCGCGTGGGTGTCCAACCGGGTGAGCAATTGCTTCATCTGGTACAGGGAGTTTCGCGTCTGCCTCATTTGACTTGGGATGGTCTTGCGTTTTACCCCGGCCACATACGCGATCCTCATGAGCCGGACGGGCAGCGGCAACTGGAAGACGTCTCCAAGCTGGTGAAGCGCGTTCTGGCCGACTTGAAGACCGCCGGGTTCGAGCCGCGCGTCGTGAGCGGCGGGTCCACGCCGACGCTGTATCATTCGCACCTGGTTGAGGGCATGAACGAGATCCGCCCGGGCACGTATGTTTTCAACGACAAAAACACGCTGACAGCCGGCGGTTGCGGCCTGGAAGACTGTGCGGCCACGGTGATGTGCACGGTGGTGTCGAAGGCTCAACCGGGGCAAGTGCTGTTCGACGGTGGTTCGAAGACGTTCTCATCGGACCGTCTGATAACCTCGTCGGAGGTGAGCTTCGGCGAGGTTGTGGACGATTCCGCGGCGGTGTTCACCAAGATGAACGAAGAGCACGGCTACCTGGACGTGCGCCGGAGCAGCCGCGAATATGGGATCGGCGACCGCCTGCGAATTATCCCGAACCACATCTGTACGGCCATGAACCTGCACGAGAAGGTGTACGGTGTGCGCGGCGAACAGGTCGAAGTGGTTTGGGAAGTAGCCGGGCGCGGCAAGCTGCAGTAGCTTACTACAACTCCAGAATTACGGGGATGATCAGCGGCCGGCGGTTGGTCTGCTTGGTGACGTAACGCTTGAGGTCCACGCGGATCTTTTCCTTCATCATTCCCCAATCGGCGCACTCTTCGGTGGTGGAGGTTTCCAGCGTCCGCAGCACGATTTCGCGTGCTTGCTGGAGAAACGCGGCGGAATCTTCGGCCACGAAGCCTCGGCTGACGATTTCCGGTAGTCCTTCGCCGCGGCCGGTGTGCTTGTCGATGGCAATGATGGGAATGATGAAGCCGTCTTCGCTCAAGTGGCGGCGGTCGCGGATGACCACGTCTTCGACGACTTCGTCGAGCGTGCCGGAGTCGATGCAGACGCGTCCCACCGGAACGTGGTCGCCTTTACGCGCGCCGAGATTGTCGAGTTCCAGCGTTTCGCCCGTGTCGAGGATGAACGTGTCTTCCAGCCCTACGTTGCGCAGGTGCGACGCAAGTGCGGCGTGGCGCGATAGCTGACGGAACTCGCCGTGAATGGGCATGAAGTAGCGCGGGCGGACCAGGTTCAGCACCAGCTTCAGTTCTTCCGCGCTGCCGTGGCCGGAAACATGCACCGGCGGATTCATGTGGCCGTAGATCACATTGGCGCCGCGACGCGACATGTGATTAATCATCCGGTAAATGGCTTTTTCATTGCCCGGAATGATGCGCGAGCTGAGCACCACCGTGTCGCCGGGCTCAATCGAAAGATTCTTGTGATTGTTCACGGCGACGCGCGCCAGCGCCGACATCGGTTCGCCCTGTGTGCCGGAAACCACCACCGCCACCTGTTCGGGCGGCATGGTCATGATGTCCTGCGGGCGCAGGAGGATCGAATCCGGGATGTGCAATAGGCCCAGGTCGTGCGCGATCTCGGTCACTGTGTTCATGCTGCGGCCGAGCAGCGCTACCTTGCGGCCATACTCGTCGGCCATATCGAGGATCTGCTGCAACCGGTGCACCGAGCTGCTGAAGCAGCTAACGATCAGACGCTTTTCAGCGCGCGTGAAAATCTCTTCAAAGCGCGGGCGTATGGCGCGTTCGCTGCCGGTGTAGCCGGACACATCCACGTTGGTCGAATCCGACAGCAGCAGCAGCACGCCGCGTTTTCCGTATTCGGCCAGCGTGTGCAGGTCGAACAGCAGGTTGTCGGTGGGCGTGGGGTCCACCTTGAAATCGCCGGTGTGGATCACCACGCCCAAAGGTGTGGTGATGGCCAGCGCCATGGCGCTTACGATGGAATGCGTGACGTGAATGAACTCGACCGTGAAAGGGCCGATCTCAATGCGTTCGCCGGGCTCGACCGCGTGGCGCGTGGTGTCGGCGAGCATTTCGTGTTCGTCCAGGCGCCGCTCCACCAGCGCCAGCGTGAAGGCCGTGCCGTAGACGGGAACATTGATTTCCGAAAGCAGGAAGGGGACCGCGCCAATGTGATCCTCATGGCCGTGCGTGAGGATCAGCGCGCGGACGTGTTCGCGATTCTGTTCGAGGTAGGCGAAGTCGGGCGTCACGATGTCCACACCGAGCAGTTCTTCTTCGGGGAACATCATGCCGGCGTCGATGACGATGATGTCGTCGCCGTAACGCAGCGCGAGCGAGTTCATACCGAACTCGCCTAGCCCGCCCAGCGGCATCACCTGCAGTTTCGCATCCGGCATAGAAGCTTCAGCGTAGCACAGCGATTTGGGCTCGCAGCACGGGAATTCACCTGATATGATGACGCGAGAGTGGAGGCTTACTGAATGAGACTACGTATGTGGACGACGATTCTGTTATCGCTGCTGCTGGCCACTGCCGGATTGGCGCAAACCCCGGCGCGAACGCCGCTGGATATCCCGGACGTTTCCGGTTACAAGGTGCTGAAGTGCGACTTCCACATGCACACGGTCTTCTCCGATGGCGAGGTGTGGCCCACCGTGCGCGTGCGCGAAGCTTGGATGGACGGGTTGGATGCCATCGCCATCACCGATCACGATAGCTATCATCCGCATCGCGACGACGTGAAAGTCGACCTGTGGCGGCCGTACAACATCGCCCGGCAGATGGCCGACGACATGGGGATTGTTCTGGTTCCTGGTGTCGAGATCACGCGCGGAGACCTGCATTTTAATGCATTGTTCGTCAAAGACCCCACGGTGTTCGCTCCGCTCGAACTGATTCCCGCGTTGCAGAAGGCGCGCGAGCAGAGTGCGTTTGCGTTCTGGAATCATCCGGGTTGGAAACGCAAGGCCGAGTGGTGGCCGCCCATCGCCGCCGCGTATGGTGAGGGACTGTTCCAGGCCATTGAGGTGGTGAACGGAACGGATTTCTACGCAGAATCCTATCCGTGGGTGGGCGAGAAGAAATTGGGTGTTGTTGCCGACACTGATGCGCATGCTCCGCTTCCGGTTGGACAGCCCAATCGCAAGCGGCCGATCACGCTGGTCTTTTCCAAAAGCGCGGATGTTGAGGGTATTCGCGAAGCCTTGTTCGCGCATCGCAGCGCGGCCTGGTTGGGAGAAGATGTGTGGGGCCCGGAGGAGTTGGTCAAAGGGTTGTGGGATGTTTCGGTGAAGCTTGCTCCCACCGCGATCAACGCAACGGCCGGCCGCCGCACCGGTCTGCAACTGCGTAACTGGAGCGCCATTCCCTTTCGCGTGAAAGTCCTGAAACAGCCTGCGTGGATGAGTGTTCGCGCGGGCGAGGTGTTGCCGCGGTGCATCACCGGCGTCGTCGCCGGCATCTCCAAGGATGCGCCGAAGGGCACACACGAAGTGAAGCTCGAACTGGAAATCGCTAACCTGCACGTCGGACCCGATAAGAATGTGACCGTGACGATGCCGCTCACCGTGACGGTGAGGTAGTTGGGAGGCTCGATGCCAATCACGCGACGGATGATGATGGGCGGCGCCGCGGCGGCGGCTCTGGCCTCCGGTGAGCCCACGCGCCTACGCGACGCCGGTTGGGTGTGGGAAGGATTCACCTTCGATACCGGCGTCCGGCCCACGATTTTCGGCGTCGGGCAAGGCGCCGAGTTCTTCGGGTTGAAGCGCGCCGTCTGGCAGTTTGTGCCCAACGACGAACTGGCTCTCGATCGTTTGAAACACCTGGATGAGGTTCTGCTGCACGTGCTCCGCTACGACTATAAGTACACGCGGATCACCAAGCCCGACGGACGCAAGACCGACGCGCTGTACATGGACGTAGTCGCGACCGCCGAGGCGATGCTCGAAGAAACGCGCAACGTCGTACGCCTGGCTGAGCGGTACCCGAACGTGACCGGCGGCTTTTTCGACGACGTTCTACTGAGCATCCGCGATGGCAAACTCACGCCAGAGCAGTTTCACCAGTTGCATCGTGCGCTGACCGCCAATCGCCGCCTGAAGCTCTGGACCGTGGTGTACACGCACGAACTGGATGCGGCGCGCTGGGAACCGGTCAAGCAATCGATCGATGTCGTGAACCTGTGGGTGTGGAACGCCGACGATCTGAAGAATCTCGGTCGCGATCTCGCGCGTTGCCGAGAGATCTTTCCTGGCAAGCCGGTGAACCTGGGCTGCTATCTGCGCGACTATCCCGGCCGCCGCGGTGTGCCCATGGATCTGGTGAAGTACCAGTGGGAGCGCGTCGTGAAATACCTGGACCAGGGGCTGATCTCCGGATATTCGATTCTAGGCACTACGCTCATCGACGAACACATCCAACAAGCGCGCTGGATACGCGACTTCATCGCGCGACACTGAAAGGCTGCTGAAGAACCGGGGACAGACCGCTCTGCCTGCTTTCGGGGCAGAGCAGTCTGTCCCCGGTGCTTAGAGGTGTGTCTGCAGGAAGGCGAGTGCCTCGCGCCGCATGGTCGGCGTTTCGATGTGACCGACGTTGTAGCGCAGCAGTTTCCACTTTTCGGGATGTCCGGCGGCAGCATACACTTGCTTCAGCTCAGCGTCGATGCGGTCCAGGCCCGCTGGCGGCGTGAGCTTGTCGCGGTTACCGGCAAGCCCCAGGTGCGGACGCGGTGCGATGAGCGCATTGATTTCCGACGTGGTGAAGTGTTTGACCAGCGACGGAACGAAGTAGTAGACGCCGTGCCCGGACAGCAGTCCCGCGTCGCGTATCGCCTGATAGTCCGTGAGGCAGCAGATGTCGACGCAAACCTTGATGCGCTCCTCCAGCGCCGCCACCCACCAGGACATGGTGCTGCCCATGGACATGCCCAACGTTCCGATGCGCTCCGGATCGACATCGGCGCGCGAACGCAGGTAGTCGAATCCGCGCAGCGTGTCGAAGACCATCATGCCCCACATCACGCGGCCCTGCCAGAGCATGTCTTTGAAGATGTCCAACTCGGTGCGTGTGGAGCGTTCGCCGAAGGCCCACATGTCCATGCACAGCGCTGAATAACCCAGCCCGGTGAGCGCTTCGGCGTAGGACGGCATCCGCACGGGTTTGGCCAGCAGTAGTTCGTCTTTGCCGAGCTTGTATTTGCCGCCATGATAGTGGTTGTAGAGAATCGCGGGTGCGGGCGCGCGCAAGCCGAATGGTTTGACGAAATACGCCGGAACCGGTTCGATGCCGTTTACATCCAGCACCAGCTTTTCGAGCGTGTACGTGCCGCGGTCTTCCACCGATACGGTTTCGGCTCGTATGGGCCGCTCACGGGACGGCAGTTCGCCTAACAGGCCGAGTAGTTCGGCGCGGCGTTGTCGTTGTGCTTCCGTCGTTATCTCCACACAACGATGTTATCGAGCTTGCCTTCGAAGCTCATCTCCGGCGTGTCGCGGCCGCCGAACCACAGACGCCGCGATGGCGGCACTGCGCCGGCTTCGTCGCGCAGCAGCGGTTCGCCGTTGAGAAACACGGTGGCGGTGTTGCCGCGCCGCACGAGCTTCACGCGATACCAGGTGCGTATGGCGAGGGGACTCTGGCCGCGCAAAACGTGTGTGGCGTTTTCGAAGACCAGGCGGCCTTCCCCGTCGAGCGACAGACGATCGCCTTCACCGCGCGCAAACAGGTGGCCGGTGACGGCGCGCACGTTCGTGGGCATTCCATTCCAGAACCAGAACTCGACGGCGTAGCGTGTTCCCGTGAGAGGCAGGTCGGCGTGCATACGTCCACCGGCGAAATGCCTGGCGCGGCCCGACGGTTCATGCCCGTCCAAATACAGTGCCACGCCACCTTCGTGGACGGCTGAGTTCGCCCGCGGCGAAGCGTCGCGCACACGCGTGCCTTCGATGTCGTCCATGGGCCAGTAGGCCAACGGCTTCGAATGCAGTGCGGCGCGAGCGGTTTCAGTCAACGGTTCGTGCGAAGTGCGGCGCCGCTTGCCGCTGAGCTGTTCGATCATCGCGAGCAAACGCTCAGCGATCAACGGCTCGGCATTCACTTCGAGTGCGGCGGAGCGTGCGGGCCACGTGGTGTATCCACCCAAAGCGTGCTGCTCCGGGGGCGGGATGTAGCCTTCGGCGCCGTTGGCGAGCTCGATGTTGAACGTGTGTGCGAACGGGCTGCGCGTTTTGAGCTTCAGCCCAGTGATGGCGAAGACCTCGGCCGGGAACGCGGCAATGCCGAGATCTCCGATGCGCACCGCCTGCAATTTCATCTTGCGAACGGGCTCATCGTGGAGCGCAATCTGCTCGCGCGCGTAAACGTGCTGCTGCGTTTTGAAAGGCGCGTCGCCGAGCGCGGCGAGGACGTCGCGCGCCCACTTCAACCGTTCCGGGCCGGGCGCGCGGCGCGACAACTGGATTTCCGTCTCCGCCATCCCCAACGTAATTGCGCTTTGGTAGCGTACCTCGCGCAACGCTTTGCGTGCGATGGCTGCCAACGCGGCGGCGTACTGCGGTGGATTGACGGATTGCTTCGGGCGGCTGTAGTCCATCCAATGCTGGTCGCCTGCCGTGCCTTGCGACATGATGGCGACGCCGGCATCCGGTGCGAGCAGTTCCGAGAAATCGCCGAAGTAGTCCGGCGCCACGGTTTTGCTGCTTTCTCCGACATAGTGCATCGAGAAGTTGGCGAGCAAAGCGATGGGACGGCCTTCCGTGGTGCGCACACTCACGAGTGACAACTGCGGGTCCCGTGGTCCTGAGGGCCCAACAAAATCAGGGTTCTGATAGCCGGGATGCATGTTCGCGCGCACGGTGAGCTCTCCGAACGGGTCCTTGCGCATTTTGTCCGGACGCAGAATCCAACGGCGACAGTAGGTGTGCTCCGGGGCATCCACCGCGGTCCAACCAATTTGGGCTGGAACGAGATTTCGCGCCGCCGCCGCGATGGCTTCAACGATGCCCGCTTCCACGACCGCGGCATACTCGGGCAACGGATCCGTTCCCAAAGCGCCCATGACAGGCGGTGCCGAATGCGTGTGCGTGGCCGAGATCAACATGCGCTCCGGTGCGATGCGAGACGCGCGCGAGGCGGCAAGCTTGGCGCGGTCCAGCATTTCACGCGGCATCATGAGCGTGTCCACCACGGCGATGGCGAGTCGCGTGGCGCCGTCGTCAAGCACAATGGCTCGCGCGCACAGCTTCCCGCGCACCTTTTCCGGATACGCCGGAAAGAAGTTGCCGGCAATGGCGATGGGCAACTTCTTCGGCGTGATGTCGACTTCGGCGGCTCCGGCGCGTAAGGTCCGGGCCGTGGCGGGCGCGCCTCGCAACACGAGGCACGCCGCCAACATCAGTACGACAGCTCGCATGACTTGCCGCTCAACAGGCGCCGATGACCTTGTTCAGATGCGCCAGGCTGCGTTCGGCTTGCTCCGGCGTTCCACACTCCACCGACAGCACGCCGCTGAAACCGTACTTCGAGATGATGGAGACCACGCGCGCCCAATCCACCACGCCGTCGCCGCAAGCGCAGCCCACCGGTGTTCCCGTTACTTTGCCGCGTTCAGCTTCGGAATGCTCCACGGAGATGTCCTTCGCGTGTACGTGCACCAGGCGCTTCCCGATGCGGTCGAGCGCTTCGTAGATGTCTTCGCCGGCCAGATATGCGTTGCCGGTGTCGTAGTTCACGCGGAGCAGCGGATGTTCGACCAGCGTGGCCAGCTTCATGAGACCGTCGGTGGTTTTCGAAATCGCCTGATGCGGCTCGATGCCGATAGCGATACCGTAGCGCTCAGCCACGCGCAGGACGCTCTTGAGCGTGTAGCGCATCACAGTCCAGATCTCGTCGTCGGAGATCCAACTGGGCCGGTAACTTTCATCCGTGTTCACCACCGGCGCCTTCAGCACGTGCGCGAATTGGATGGCCCGTTGCAGGTACATGATACTCACTTCAGGTCGCATCAGCGGGCAGTGCGCGCTCACCGCGGAAGCTTCCACGCCGTTCTGATCCAGGATGTCCTTGATGAAGTGCGGGTCCTCTTCCATCGAGACGGAATGATAGTAACCCGCCTCGCTCATCAGTTCGCGGCCGGTGTGCAGCATCGGCTCGACGAACTTGTAGCCCATCTTGGCGGCCCACTCCACGCCCACCGGAAAGGGCTTTTCGGACTTGCGTACGAACTCGAGATTGAGTCCAGCGACAATACTCATAAGCTCCACTCCTTTTTCCACTCCACTCTGCGATTCTCCAGGTAAGCGATGTTGGCGATGTGGCAGGCCATGGCGGAATAGTGGCCCGCTTCCTCATCGCAGATCGCGTGCTTGCGCGTACGAATCGATTCCAGCCAGTTGGCCACGTGCAGATCCGGCGTCGGCCCGCTGGTGATTTCCTCTTTGCCCTTTCCCGACGCGGGCATGAAGCGATAGCCCCAACGGAAAATGTTGAGCCGTCCTTCGGTGCCCATGAAGACGATGTCCTGTCCTTCCTTGGTAATCAGATCGGTCACGTTGGCTTCGAAGGTCACCAGCAGGTTGTTCGGGTAGTGCAGTACGGCGTTGATGTTGTCGGCGGTGTCGCGATCTTCCTTCGGAAGTGCCATGGTGCCCATGCACACCGCGGCGAGCGGTTGCTGCACCTTCATATACCAATGCACAACGTCCACCATGTGTACGAACAAACCGCCCATCTGCGCGTTGGTCGAATAGTCCCAGTAGACGTAATGATTGAAGTAGCGTTTGGGATTCCACGGCAACTTCTTCAAGTTGCCCTGGCACACGTCCCAATCCATACCCGCCGGCTTCTGCTCCATGCCCGGAGGCGGCGCCATGTTGCGGTACGCGCCGTTGCCGTTCCAGATGGAGCGCACCATGGTGACCTGTCCCAATAGCCCGGTATCCACGAACCGCTGCTTGGCCTCGGCAAAGTGCGGGTGCGAGCGCTGCTGCGTGCCCGTTTGCAGGATGCGCTTGTGTTCTCGTACCGCGCGCACAATGCGATGGCCTTCCATCGGATGCAGCGTCATGGGCTTTTCGACATAGAGGTCCTTGCCCGCCTGGCAGGCCGCCACGGCGATGGGACAGTGCATGTGGTCCCAAGTGGCGATGATGACCGCGTCGATATCCTTGCGGTCCAGCAGTTGCCGGTAATCAACGCACTTGGCGAGCGTTGTGCCCGCGACCTTTTCGGCCTTGTCGCGCTGCACGTCGTAGGCGTCGCAGACGGCCACCCACTCGATCCCGCCCGCCTTGTTCGCGCGATCCATCAGATAACGGCCGCGTCCTCCGCTGCCGATGACTCCTAAGCGAATACGGTCGTTGGCGCCTTGAACGCGCGCGGCGCTGGCCGCTGTGAGTGCGCCGACAAAGCTCCGGCGCGAAACGTCTGTTGACATAGCACCTTCCGTTCTGGCCTCGCAGGCGGACAACGCGGCACGCGCGGCCTCCCCAAAATGTTGTCACGAAGATAGTCGAGTTTCAAGAGACGACGTTTATAAGAATCTAGAAATGTTTTATACAGTTCTACAGCTTGCCGCGAGTGTTGCGGCGTATGGAATCGGCGTAGGGCGCCACCGCGCCGCGATAGTCCGCCGGCGGTTGCCCGTAGGCTTTGCCGAATAGGGTGGTCATATGCTGCACCGACCGGAATCCCGTATTGGCCGCGATTTGCTTAAGCGGCAGGTTCGTACTGGAGACCAGGCGTTTGGTGTGCTCCAGCCGGAGGTGAAGGATTTGCGCGTACAGGCTTCGGCCCACCAGCGCCTTAAAGCGGGCATCCAGCCAGGGGCGTGGCATGCCGACCGCGTCCGCCACATTCTGCGCCTTGATTCCGTCGCCTGCGCGTTCGTTGATGAAGGCCATGGCTCGCGCAACCTGTGGATCCTCGATCGGCACCACGTCGGTGGATCGCCGTTCGACGACGCCCACCGGACCGATCGCGAAACAACTCTCGCGGGGCTTGCCGCCAGACATGATCTTGTCGAGCAGTGCGGCTGCTTCGTAGCCGATGCGCTTGGACCCTTGTTCGACGCTGCTGAGCAGAGGATTGCTCAGTTGGCAGACCATCTCGTCGTTGTCGATTCCGAGTACGGCTACTTCTTCTGGAACGCTGAAGCCGGCGTGACGGCAAGCCTCCAGCACTTGCCTCGCGCGTGCGTCGTTGGCAGCCAACAGACCCACCGGTTTCGGCAGCGACTCCAGCCACGCGCAAAGCGAGCGCTGAAAGGAGTCCCACTTGCGGCTCGTCTTGTGGCGGCCGCGATAAATCCAGCAGGGGAAGTCTCGATTCTGTATCCGCTGGGCAAATGCGTGTTCGCGCTCTTCGGCCCAGATCGTGGCCGGCATGCGCGGGTAGCCGCAATAAGCAAAGCGCACAAAGCCTCGATTCAGCAGATAGTCGGCGGCCATCTGCGCAATAGCTTCGTTGTTGGTCACGAAGTAGGGAACGTGTGGAGTCGATTTGAACCACCCGTAGTCGCTGCCAAAGGCGACAATCGGAAGCTTCGACCGTACGACGGCGGACGCCACGCGCGGATCGTCGAAATTCGCGATGATGCCATCGCCGCGCCATGAGCGAAGATCGGGGAGACGCTGATCCTTCAGCGCATTCTCTTCGATGTAAACCTGCCAATTCGCGCCCTCTTGCAGGTAGGCCGCGACACCGGTCATGACCTTAAGGTCGTAGGCCGTCCGGGCGTCGTAGATCAAGGCGACATGGCGGGTGCGCCGAGGCATAGCTAGATTATGACGTGGTGGCGGGTGCGCGCTTTACCACACGTTCACGCCCATTTCGGCGAATTGCGCTCCGGCGTTCAGAAAATGCGCCGTGATCCAGAATACGGTCCACTCTTCGCGATAACCGCCGCGTAGTCCGAGCACATCCGCGGTGTCGCCGCGTTGCGCGTAGTTGGTGTGATGCGGCTGCTCGCCCTGGCTGCCGTAAGGATCAATGATCTGGCCGCAGGTTCGGAACATCAGAATGCCCATGCGCTTCAGATCATCGCGCTTGAGAATCACTCCCAAACGGTAAACGGCGGGCGCCGTGATGACGCCGTAGACATCGATGTGCTGGTTCTGCGGTGAAACCACCGTCCAGCCGCGCGTGCGGAAGCGATGATCGCGTAGGCGCCCGGCGGGCAGGTCGATGTCCCACACCACCACATAGCTGAGCACCACATCGCAGGCGTGTTCGGCCCATTTCAGATGTTGCGGATCGTGTGTTGCCTCGTAAAGCGCCAGAAATCCTTCGAACGCGGCCCAAGCGCCCTCCTTGTCTTCACTCTGCGCATCGAGCGTGCCGCCCCAGTAGGGCTCGCGCATCGATACGTGACGCGCGGCGTATACCTCGCCCGCTTTCAGCGCGGCGCGCATGTAGGTCTGGTTCGCGAATAGCTTGGAACTGGCCACCAGCGGCGCGATGAAGAAACCCTGGTCGGTGGAGTGCGGCTTCCAATATGGCGCGAGAATGCGCGCGGAATGGAAGTCGGCCGCCTTGCGCAGGAAGGCTTCCCACTTCGACGTGTCGGCGCGCGCGGCGCGGCCCACGCGGATAGCACGTGCGAAGTTCATCATCGCCTGGCCCTGTGACAACGGTTCGTGATGCGACCACGCGTCTTTGTCGAGCGTGTACCAGGTGTGGAAACCGCCGTCGTAGAATTGAGCGCCGCTCAGAAAGTCGAGTGTGCGCCTCGCCATGTTCACGGCCTCCGGCGCGCCCAGACCCTTGGCGAGCACTTGCAGCGAGTAGCCCGGCGAATCCGCCTGCCCGCACCAACCCATCACAAGAGTGTCGCGGTCCGGGTACTTACTGAACCCCGCAACGGGTCCGCGCTCGCGCCAGCGCGACTTCGCGTAACGGTATTTGTCGCGCAGGATTTCCGCGAAGCTGGGCAGGTCTTCGACATACCAAGGGGCGAACAGCCGCGTCGAAGTGCGCACCGGAACGCGGAAGCCCGCACCTTCGGCCTCGACTGGAAAAGCTTCTAGATAGAACGTCTTTTCGATGATGGCGCCGGGCGGCACGTTCAAGTATGCTTCGTCGTACGGTTTGAATCCGGGTTGAATGGCTTTGATGACGCTGCGCTTTCCGTTCGAAGCACAGGGCCCCGACAGCGCCGTCAACTCCGCGCCGTTGTCGCGCGCAATCACGCCGAGCGACCACCACTGGTCTTTGATATTCGCGAACGGCGCGGGCGACGGTACCGTGTGTAAGGCCACGCCTGCAGCGGCATTGAGTTCCGTGTAAGCGAAGGGCATCGGGTAGCGGTGCTCTTCGTAGACGGCCTCCTCGCCCGGCTTCCCTGTGAATACGGGCACCTTGCCGCTGCGCGCTCCGGATGGGTTGCCATAGTAGAGAATGCCGGGCAGCAGCAGATTGACCTTTCGCGCCGGCGCCTGAAAACGCACGGAGAGTGTCACCTTCGGCGCCGCGCTCGTGCCTTTCCACTCGAAGCGGCGAACGGCTTTCACAATGCCATCGGCGGGGCGATAGGCGTCGCGCAACTCCCACACGCCGCCACACGCTTCCATGCGGCCCTTGACGATGGTCCAGTCGCCGGCGGTTTCGATCGACGCTGGTGCGGCGTGATGCCAATCGGCGGGCCATCCGTCGCGCCAATCGCAGGCAATGGACCACACACCTTCGGCCGGCGTGGAAGCGTACACTTTGCCGCTGGCGACCACTTCGACGCGTTGCGTGTTTGGCGCACCCGCAACATGGATGGTCGTCTGTGCTTGGGTAATGGAGACTGCAAGAAGGAGAATGCCGAATGAAGTGCGCATGGTTCTTCCATGCCAGCGTAACACCGCGGCGCGCGACTAGCCGTCAACCTGCTTCAGGTAATCTTCGAGCGTCTGGCCAGCGGTATCTTTGAATTCGCCTCCCACAATCACGCGCTGGATGCGGTCCAGCCGGAAGTTGCGGAAGTCCTGGCGCAACTCACACCAGGCAGCCAGCGACCACGCTGCGCCCCAAAAGAACAGCCCTAGGGGGCGCACTGTGCGCCGTGAATCGCACAGTTGCCGATCCATGTATTCGATACGTAACTTGCGACGCCTTGCGATGGCATCACGAATCGTCTCCAGGTAAGCAGCGGTCTCCGGCGGTACGGGGAACTCCGGAGCGAACATCGGTGTTTGTTCCACTTCCTCGCGCCGTGACTTGGGAAGCGCCAGCGTGATCTTGGCCAAAGCCGAACGAACGTGATTTGCCAGTGCGCTGCCTCCCCACGTCTCCACGATGCGCGCGCCCGCCACCAGCGCCTCGATTTCATCCAACGTGAACATGATGGGCGGAAGGTCGAAACCCGCGCTCAGGCGGTACCCAACGCCTGCCTCGCCCTCGACCGGCACGCCCGATAGCGACAGATCGCGTATGTCGCGATAGATAGTGCGCTCGGAGACTTCCAGCCAATCGGCGAGTTGCGCGGCGGTGGTGAGGCGGCGTCCACGCAGATGCTGCACAATCTGAAACAAGCGGTCCGCACGGCGCATACTGTTAGAGTATCCTGACACAACGCTGTCAGTAGGCCCGCGTCATAGTAGATCCAAGACCATGAGCCAATCCGAATGCAACGATCGTCGAGTCGATTACATCGAATTCCCCGCCACGGACGTAGCTGCCACCAAAACATTCTACAGCCGAGTGTTCGGATGGAAGTTCACCGATTACGGGCCGGATTACACCTGCTTTGAAGATGGCCGGCTCGCCGGCGGTTTCTGGAAGGTCCCCGAAGTTTGCGCGGGAGGACCGCTGGTGGTGATCTACGCAGTGAATCTCGCTAGCATCGAGGCGGCGGTGCGTGAGGCCGGCGGTACGATTGTGAAAGAGACATTCGATTTTCCGGGAGGCCGGAGATTCCATTTCACCGATCCGAACGGAAACGAACTCGCCATATGGTCGGACAAGTGACCGCCGCGCAAATCAAGACGAATGTGGAACGCTGGGAGCAGCGCCGCAAGACGGTGCCGAAGAAGGCGGTGGCGGAGTTGTCGCGCATCCCAAGCGTCGGCCCAGCGATCGCCGCGGACCTGTATTTATTGGGAATTCGCGAAGTAGCCGACCTGCGGGGCCGCAATCCCGAAAAGCTCTACGAAGACTTCTGCGACCGCGTAGGCCACCGAGTCGACCGCTGCGTCCTTTACACCTACCGCTGCGCGGTCTACTACGCTTCGGAATCGAAGCACGATCCCAACCTGCTCAAGTGGTGGAACTGGAAAGACGCGGAGTAGGCGTCGTTGTTAACGCATATTCCCGAATCAAGCCGCCTGAAGCCCGTCCTACCCCTTCAGCATCCCCACCACGGCATTCACCATGATGGCGCCGAGGCCGATGGGGATCATGATCTTCCAGCCGATGTTCATTAGTTGGTCGTAGCGGAAACGCGGGAAGGTGGCGCGGATCCAGATCATGAGGTAGATCATCACGCTCACTTTGCCGAGAAACCAGAACACGCCGATGGCGGCCTGATTAATAGCCGGCACTAGGAACAGCAGCCCGGCGAAGATCATGCAGAGCGCGATGACGGCCAGGAAGTACTGCTGCGGTTTGCTCGGCACGCGCTTAAGTAGCGGGAAACATGCCACGCCGGCGCCCGCCAGCGCCACCACCGGCACGCCGTAGTTGAGCGGTATCTCCAGGAACGTCACGCTCGGGAAGGGCCGCAGCCAGCCACCCCAGAACAGCGTCACCGCCACCGAGCTGATCACGAAGATGTTGCCGTACTCGGCCAAGAAGTACAGCGCCCAACGGAAGCCGCTGTATTCGGTCATGAAGCCGGCCACCAGTTCCGATTCAGCTTCGGGCAGATCGAATGGCGCGCGGTTGGTTTCGGCGATAGCGGAAATCAGGTAGACCATGAACGGCACGATCATGAAACCGTAGTTCTCGAAGATGAACCAGATCTGCCGCTCCTGCTGCCGTTCCACGATGCCCGTCAAACTCAACGTACCCGCCGTCATGACGCCGCTGAGCAGCGCCAACGCCAGTGCCACTTCGTAGCTGATCAACTGTGCGCCGCCGCGCAATGAACCGAGCAGCGGATAGTGGCTGTTGGCGCTCCACCCGCCGAGGATAATGCCGAGCACGCCGACAGCACTGGTGGCGGAAATCACCAACAGAGCGACGTTGGCATCGGCGGCGACGAAGTATTTCTTGCTGAACGGAAGCACGCTGAAGGCCGTCAGCGCGGTCCAGGTCGAGATCACCGGCGCGATCCAGAAGATGAACTTGTCGGCCTGCTTGGTGATGATATCTTCCTTCTGCAGCAGCTTCACCGCGTCGGCGATGGGCTGCAGGACTCCGTGCGGACCCACGCGCATAGGCCCCAGGCGCACCTGAAAATCGGCCAGCAGCTTGCGTTCCAGCAGCACAATGTAGCCGGCCACCAGCGGAAAGGCGCAGACGGCGATGACCGTCACCACCAGAGGTATGAACAGCGGATTTTGAAGAACCGTCTCCATGTCAATTCAACCCAATCACCGCAAAACCGACGCCTGAGCCAGGCGCACAAAAGGCTCGGGATAGATGCCGATGGCGAGCGTCGCCAAGCCCGTCACGGCCAACGCCACGCGCACGCCGAAGCTCGATGCCAGCGGTTCACTCGATGCTTCCTTCTCGGTGAACATGCTGCGCACAATGCGGAAGTAGTAGTAGATGGCCACGGCCACGTACAGCACCGCCACCACGGCCAGCACGTAATGGCCTGTTTCGATCAGCGAAAGGAAGATGAAGTACTTGCCGATGAAGCCGGCCGTCGGCGGAATGCCCGCCAGCGACAACAGGAAGATCAACATCAGCACGGCGTAGCCGGGGCTGCGATGCATGAGCCCGGCGAAATCGTCCACATCCTCGCCAATCAGATTCTTGCGGCGCAGCGCCACCACCACCAGAAACGCGCCCAGGTTCATGAAGGTGTACACCAGCAGATAGACCGCCACGCCCTGTATACCGGTCGAGTTGCCCGCCACCAGGCCCAGCAGAATGTAGCCGGCGTGCGAAATCGAACTGTAGGCGAGCAGCCGCTTCACGTTTGATTGCGTGATCGCCGCCAGATTGCCCACCGTCATGCTCAGAATGGCCACTGCCGACAGCAGGGGCACCCACAGGTCACGGGCCGCAGCGAACGGTCCAACGAAGATGCGCACCAGAAACGCGAACGATGCGGCCTTGGAACCCACAGCCAGAAACGCGGTCACCGTGGTGGGCGCGCCTTCGTAAGCGTCCGGCGCCCACATGTGGAAGGGCACGGCCGAAACTTTGAAGAGCAGTCCGACGGCGGCGGTCGCCAGCGCCAGCAGCACCATCGGGTCGCTTGGCTCACGCACAGCCACGGCGGCGGCTATGTCGCGCAGCTTGGTCGATCCCGCAATTCCGTACAGCACCGAAAAACCGTAAACCAGAAACCCGCTCGAAAACGCGCCGAGCAGCAGATACTTCATGGCGGCTTCGTTCGAGCGCTTTTCGCCGCGCAAGAAACCCACCATCACGTAGAAGCACAGCGCCATCAGTTCCAGGCCGATGAAGAGCGTAATCAGGTCGGTGCCCGCGGCCAGGAAGAACATGCCGCACTGCGAAAGCAGAATCAAGCCGTAGTATTCGCCGTGATGCTCGTTTTCGATCTCCAGGTACCGATAGCTGATCAAGCTGACAATGAGCGCCGTTGCCAGAAAGATCCAATTGAAGAAGATGGCGAACCCATCGATGGTCACCGATCCGTTGAACGCGCCGATTTCGCTGATGCCCTGCGCGGATAGAAAGCTCTGCTGGCGCCACAGGCCATATCCGCAGAAAGCTTCGCCGAGCGCCACAAACAGCAACAGGAACTTGCGTTGACGCGGCTCGGGGAAGACCAGAAAATCGAATAACAGCACGGCGCAGCCAAACAGCGCCAGCATGATGGCCGGAATCAAAACGAAGTGATCGGTGGAAGTGTAGAACTGGTTCATCGTACGCTCACCTCCGCGGCCGCCGGCGGCGTGGTCTTATCGGCGAAGTAGCCCGGCCGTACGCGCTCCACAATCTGCGCTACGGGCTTCTCCAGAATTTCGAAATACGGTTTCGGGTAAACGCCGATCCAGACTGCCCAGGCGATGAGCGGCAGGAATACCGCCCATTCGCGCAAGTTCAGGTCGGGCAATTTCAGATTCTTCGGATTGGTGACTTCGCCGAGCATGGTGCGCTGGTAAAGCCACAGCAGATACGCGGCGCCGAACACCACACCCAGCACCGCGCAGGCGGCCCAGGCACGGTTGGCTTCGAAGGCGCCCTGCAGGATGGTGAACTCGCCGATGAAGCCGTTGAGCAGCGGCAAGCCCGCCGAACTCAGCATGGCGATGGCGAAGACCACCGAGTACATCGGCATGACGTGCGCGAGGCCTCCGTATTCCTTGATTTCGCGCGTGTGCCGGCGCTCATAAACCACACCCACAATCAGGAAGAGCATGCCGGTCGAAATGCCGTGGTTGATCTGCTGGATCACGCTGCCGGCAATGCCGTTGGGGTTCATCGCGAAGATGCCCAGCGTACAGAAGCCAAGGTGGCTCACCGAAGAGTACGCCACCAGCTTCTTCCAATCCTGTTGCATCAAACTCACCAGCGCGCCGTAGAGGATGCCGACGATGGAAAGCGCGGCGAGCGTCTGCACGATCCACGGATCGATGCTGGCTTTCGGCAGCAGCGGCAGCGAGAAGCGGATGAATCCGTAAGTGCCCATCTTCAGCAGCACGCTGGCCAGCACCACGCTTCCGGCGGTGGGCGCTTCCACGTGCGCGTCCGGCAGCCAAGTGTGGAACGGGAACATCGGAACCTTAATGGCGAAACCGATGAAGAAGGCCCAGAAAACCCACTGCTGTACTCCCAGCGGCAAATCCAACTGCATCAGCGCGGAAATGTCGAAGGTGTAGAAACCGAACTGTTCGAAGTGTTTGAAGTAGAGCGTCAGGATGCCCAGCAGCATGAGCACGCTGCCGGCCAGTGTGTAGAGAAAGAACTTGATGGCCGCATAGAGCTTGCGCGGTCCGCCCCACACGCCGATGATGAAGTACATCGGAACCAGCACCAGTTCCCAGAACACGTAGAACAGGAAGAAGTCGAGCGAAAGGAACACGCCGATCATGCCCACCTGTTGCAGCAGGAACATGGCGTAGTATTCCTTGACGCGATCCTGGATGGCGCTCCAACTCGACAGGATCGCCAGGAACCCGACCAGCGTTGTCAGCATCACCAGCAGCAGACTGATGCCGTCGATGCCGATGAAGTACTTCACGCCCAGGCTGGGAATCCAATCCACCTTTTCGACAAGTTGGAATCCGGCGGCGTTTTTGTCAAAGCGCCCGAGCAGCAGCAGCGAGACCAGGAACCCGGCCAGGCCCGCGATGTTGGCCCACACGCGAATCAGGTTCTTCTGCGCGGCCGGCAGAAACAGCAGAACCAACAAACCGGCCAGTGGCGTAAACAGGACGATGCTCAACAGGTGCTCGTTCATAGGTCAGCGCATCACCAGATAACCGAAAATCAACGCCACGCCCACCACGAACATCAGGGCGTAGGATTGCACGAACCCGGTTTGCAGGATGCGCGCCGGGAAACTGGACATCTTGACCAGGAACGAAGTCAGGCGCACGGCGCCGTCCACGATCCAGGTGTCCCACCAAATGCTCACGCGCGAAGTGAAGCGCGTTAGCCAACCGGCGCCGTTCACTCCGCCATCGACCACATGTTGATCGAAGCTGCCGAGCACGGTGCCGCCGCCTTTCGATAGTCCATTCACGAACAAGAAATCGTAAGCCTCATCCACGCGCCACTTGTTCAGTGCCCAATCGTAGAGCGGGCCCGAGGCGCGTGCGAACGCATCAGCTTGCGCCGGCTTCACTACATACAAGTAGCGCGCCAGAGCGATGCCGGCGAGCGCGAGAACCACCGAAAGCCCCATCAGCAACCATTCGATGGATGCGTCGTGATGCACGACGTACGCAGCTTCCTCGCTCATGACCGGCGCCAGCCAATGCTCGAATGCCCGGAAGCCCTCGCCGAAAACACTCCACAGCTTCGGCAGGCCGATCCAACCGGCCAACACACTGCCGGCGGCCAGCACCATGAGCGGCACCGTCATCACCTTTGGCGATTCGTGTATGTGCGCGGCCACTTTCGCATCCACGCGCGATGTGCCGTAGAAGGTCATGAACATCAGCCGCCACATGTAGAACGCGGTCATGAAGGCCGTCACGGCGGCCACGGCCCAGATCGTCTTCGAGCCGATCGGGGAGCTGTAAATCTGCCAGAGGATTTCGTCTTTCGAGAAGAAGCCCGCTAACCCCGGAATACCCGCGATGGCCAGCGAGCCAATGAACATGGTGCGGAACGTGACCGGGATCTTGTCCTTCAACGCGCCCATCTTGCGCATATCCTGTTCGCCCGACAGTGCGTGAATCACCGAGCCCGAACCAAGGAACAACAGCGCCTTGAAGAATGCGTGCGTGTAAAGGTGGAACACGGCCACCCAATATGCGCCGACGCCCGCGGCCATGAACATGAAGCCAAGCTGCGAAACCGTCGAATACGCGAGCACGCGTTTAATGTCGTTCTGCACTAACGCGATCGTGGCGGCGAGAAACGCCGTGAAGCATCCGATGCCGGCGACGATCAGACTGGTTTCCGGCGTCAGGCGGAACAGCGCGTTCGATCGCGCCACCATGTAAACGCCCGCGGTCACCATGGTGGCCGCGTGGATCAGGGCCGACACCGGCGTGGGGCCTTCCATGGCGTCCGGCAGCCAGACATACAGCGGGAACTGCGCGCTCTTGCCCGTCGCGCCGATGAACAGCAGCAGCGCCATGGCGCTCAATACACCGAAGCCCGCGGTTTCGGCCGTGAACGCGCCGCTTGTGAGCGCCTTGTTCACATCAAGAAAACGCACCGAGCCGAGCACGCTCAACATCAGGAACATGCCCAGCAGGAAGCCGGCGTCGCCAATGCGATTCACGATGAACGCCTTCTTGCCCGCGTCACCCGCCGACTTCTTATTGAAGTAGAAGCCGATCAGCAAGTAGCTGCATAAGCCCACGCCTTCCCACCCCACGAACATCAGTGCGTAGTTGTTAGCCAGCACCAGCATCAGCATGAAGAACACGAACAGGTTCAGATAACCGAAGAAACGGTAGTATCCGCCGTCGTGCGCCATGTAGCCGACCGAATAGACGTGGATCAGAAAACCGATGCCGGTCACCACCAGAATCATCACGGCGCTGAGCGGGTCGAGCAGGAATCCCCAATCGGCCTGGAACACGCTCTGCGCACCGCTCGCCATACGGAACGGCATCCCGGCAAGCCAGGTGAACTGAATCACCTGGTGCACTTTCTCAGGCAATCCCGCGAGTTGAATGGTGGCCGCGAGCGACAGCAGGAACGACACGAGCACCGTGCCGGGGCACAGCAAGCTGATCACGAACTTCGAAGGCGGCGCGTGATGATGCTCGCCACCCACGTGTTGCGGGTCGAGCTTGCGGCCGATCAGCAGCATGATGGCGGCGCCGGCAAGTGGAAACAGTGGAATGAGCCAAATCAGGTCGAGAAAGTTCATCGTGCGCGCCTCACCACTTGAGCAGGTCGATCTCGTCGGCCAGAACGGTTTCCTTGTTGCGGAACAGGGCGATCAGGATGCCCAGGCCGACGGCGGCTTCGGCCACCGCCACCGTAATAACGAAGATGGCAAAGATCTGCCCGGTGACCTGACCCAGGTGTTTGGAGAACGCGATCAGATTGATGTTGACGGCGTTCAGGATCAGCTCAATGGACATGAGAATGATCACGATGTTGCGCCGCGCAAGCACGCCGAGGGTACCGATCAGCAGCAGTGCCGCGCTCAGGATCAGGTAATGCGTGGTCGTGATTGGGTGGAGCACTTTCAAACCCTCTTCTTGGCCATGATGGCGCCGCCCACGATGGCCGCCAACAGTAGCAGCGAGGCCACCTCGAACGGAAGCAGATACTCTTCAAACAGAACCTTGGCGATGGTTTCGACGTTGCCTTCGGTCGATGGCGCCGCCGCGGGCGCGGCCAATTGCAGCGCCGGAGCGCCTCGCCGCACGAAATAGAACACCGCCGTGCCGGTGGCCGCCACCGCGGCCAGCGCCAACAGCCACTGCTTGTTGAACTGCCGCAGTTTATCGGCTTCATCCAGGTTCACCAGCATGATGACGAACAAAAACAACACCATGACGCCGCCGACGTACAACACGATTTGCACGGCGAACAGGAACTCGGCCTTCTGTAGAAGGAACAAGCCCGCCACGCCGCAGAGAGAAATGATCAGCGAGATGGCGCTGTGCACGGCGTTCCTGCGAGTAATGGTCAGGATCGCGCCGAGCAGTGTGACGATCGCGAACGTGTAGAAGAATACCGTGTCCAGCATGTCAGTGTCGGTTGAGCCGCCTCATGGCAATCAGTACTTGTACTGCTTGGGCCGAGGCCCTTCCTCGAGCATTTGCCGGTCCCAGATAGCTCCCTCGCGCGAGTGACTCGCGAGTTCGAAATCCTGCGTCAGTTCGAGGGCGTCCACCGGGCAGGCGTCCTCGCACAATCCGCAGAACATGCAGCGCGAGGTGTCGTAGACAAACGTGGTGAGTTCCTTGCGGCGAGTCTGTTCATTGCGCTCGCTCCCCACCACGATCAGCGCTTCCGGGCAGGCTTTGGCGCACAGGTCGCACGCGATGCACAGCGTTTCACCGGTTTCCGGGTTGTTGT
>CAZDIZ010000044.1:0-35368 GCA_964505625.1 uncultured Solibacteraceae bacterium
TTCCTGGAACGTAATTCGGGCGGCATCCTGGCCGACCACGTCACACTCGAACAAGGCACCGGCGCTGTGCACACCGCACCCGGCCACGGTCAGGAAGACTACATGATCGGCCGCCAGTACGGCATCAACGTGTATTGCCCGGTGGATGCTTCCGGACGCATGTTCCACGCCGAGGGCGCCGAGGGACGTCTGCCGGAAGCCTTGATCGGACAGACTGTGTGGGATGCCAACCCCGTCGTTCTTTCGATTCTGCGCGAAAACGGCGCTCTGCTCGCCGAGAAGTCTATCGATCACAGCTACCCGCACTGCTGGCGCTGCCACAAGCCCACCATCTTCCGCGCCACCGACCAGTGGTTCATCGGCATGGAGCGCAACGACCTGCGCTCGAACGCTCTGGAAGCCATCAAGAAGATTCAGTGGATGCCCGGCTGGGGCGAAGAACGCATCTCAAACATGATTGCCACGCGTCCCGACTGGTGCATTTCGCGCCAGCGCGTTTGGGGCGTGCCGATCGTGGTCTTCTATTGCGAAAAGTGCGGCGAAGCGCTCACCGACAAGAAGTTGCTCGATAGTGTGGTGAATCTGTTCGCCGAACATACCGCCGACGCGTGGTACGAGCGTTCCGCCGAAGAACTCACTCGCGGCGCAAAGTGTTCGAAGTGCGGCGCATCCAGTTTCCGCAAGGAAACCGACATTCTCGACGTGTGGTTCGACTCAGGATCGAGCCACCTGGCCGTGCTCAACGAACGCTACAAGCTGCCCTGGCCCGCTGATCTCTACGTCGAAGGCGGCGATCAGTATCGCGGCTGGTTCCACTCCTCGCTGCTGGTGGGCGTGGGCTTGCGCGACGGCTCGCCCTACCGCCAGTGCGCCACGCACGGCTGGACCCTGGATGCCGAAGGCCGCGCCATGTCGAAGTCCATCGGCAACGTCATCGAGCCGGAGACCATCGTCAAGAAGTACGGCGCCGACGTGCTGCGCCTGTGGGTGGCCTCAGTCGAATTCACCGAGGACGTGCGCATTTCGGAAACCATTCTGGCGCGCCTGTCGGAAGCCTACCGCAAGATCCGCAACACGTTCCGTTACGCGCTCGGCAACCTGTGCGATTTCGATCCGGCGCGCGACGCGGTCCCGGCCGGCGACATGCTCGAAATCGACCAGTGGATTCTGGTTCGCGCCGAGCAACTGGTCGAGCGCACGCGCGGCTTCTACCAGGAGTTCAGCTTCCATCGCGCCTATCAGGCGCTCTACAATTTCTGCACCATCGACCTGAGCTCGCTCTACTTCGACGTGCTCAAGGATCGTCTCTACACCGCCGCGCCCAAATCGATCGAGCGCCGCAGCGCGCAGACCGCGCTCTACCGCATGACCGGCGCACTGATCCGGTTGCTGGCGCCGCTAGTGAGCTTCACGGCCGAAGAAGCCTGGAAGCACTTCACCGCCAACGTCGAAGCACCTAAGAGCGTGCATCTGGCTGAATTCCCCGCGCCCGAGGAACTCACCGCCGGCTTGAGCGACGAACATCGCGCCCGCACGGCCAATTGGGAACGCCTGGTGGAAGTGCGCGACAGCGTACTGAAGAGCCTGGAGGTCGCGCGCCAGGAGAAATTCATCGGCGCGCCACTCGAAGCACGTGTGAGCCTTGTGGCCGACGATACGCTGTACCCGTTGCTCGAAGCCTATCAAGAGCAACTGCCCATGCTCTTCATCGTCAGCCAGGTGAAGATCAAACGGCAGAAGGACGCGACGCTCGCCGTACACATTGAGCGTGCCGACGGCTCGAAATGCGAACGGTGCTGGAAGTACGCAACCACCATCGGCGCCGATCCGCGCTTGCCCACCATCTGCTCGCCTTGCGCCAAGGCCGTGGTGGAAATCGCCGGAGCCTGACATGCGGCGCTGGCTGGTGGCCTTCGCACCATCGGTCGTGGTGTTCGCGCTCGACCGCGCGACGAAAATCGCCGTCGAGCGCTCCATCGGCCTGTATGAGACTCATCGCGTAATCCCGGGTTTCTTCAACCTGGTGCATTCGCGCAACCAGGGCGCGGCCTTCGGCATGTTCGCCGAGAGCGACAGCGCCTATCGCCTCATCCTGCTGGTGTGCGTCACCGGACTGGTGCTGGGTGCGGTGGCCGTGATGCTCGCGCGCGTGGTCATGGGCAAGACGCCCGGCGGCGCGGCGGCACGCTGGGGGCTTTCGCTCGTGTTGGGCGGCGCGTTAGGCAACTTCCACGACCGGCTGTTTAAGGGCACGGTGACCGATTTTCTGGAATTCTACGCCGGACAGTTCATCTGGCCCGCCTTTAATGTGGCCGATGCCGCCATCACGGTTGGAGCGCTGCTGGTGGCATGGGAAATGTGGCGCACCAGAGATCACGCCAGGAGTTGAATGCACCCGAAACTGATTACCATCGGCGATTTCTTCCTGCCCAGCTATGGCTTCTTCGTCGCGATGGGCTTCCTCGCCGGCTTGTGGATGGCCGCGCGCTTGGCCCGGCGCCAGCAGCTAAACCCGGATCTGGTGGTGAACCTGTCGGTGTATTGCGCGCTCACCGGCGTCCTGGGTGGCAAGCTCCTGATGGTGCTGTTCGACCTGGACTTCTATCTGAGCAATCCGTCCGAGTTATTTTCGATGTCCACCCTGCGCGCGGGCGGCGTCTTCTATGGAGGATTGGTGCTGGCGCTGGTGGTGGCGGTTTTCTATATGCGCCGTGTGAAGCTGCCCGGTTGGCCGACCGCCGACGCCTTGGCTCCGGGTGTCGCCCTGGGTCACGCCATCGGACGCATCGGATGTTTCATGGCCGGCTGCTGCTGGGGTTCGGAATGCCACCTACCCTGGGCCGTGACCTTCACCAGATCCGAAACTCATGAAATGTTCGGTACGCCGCTGAACGTTCCCCTGCATCCGGCGCAGTTGTACCAATCGGCGGCTGAAGCACTGACGTTCGCCATCCTGTATTGGCGCTTCTCGAAACCGCATGCCCCAGGTTCCATCCTTGGTACGTACCTCATGCTCACCTCGACCAGCCGGTTCCTGATCGAGTTCGGACGCTTCCACGAACAGGCCCTGCCGTTCGGTGGTCCGTTGAGCAATGGGCAGTGGATCTCGCTGATTCTGTTCGCGGTTGGCGCGATTCTGTGGAAACGGGCCAAACTAAAGCATTCCTCCGGACTACGTAAAGGTACGTAGCCTAAGTAAGAAACCACCAACCCCTATGCCAGGGTGATCCTTCGTATGTACACGTCCGTGTACCCCCACTTACACTTAGTCAGGTGCTGAGTATCCGACGCGTTTTGAGCGTGAGGAACCTGGCGCGGAAGCAGAGATAGCGGCTCGGACTCCTTGAGCATCGGCATGACCACCGCTGCGTAGCGTAACCGACGTGAAGGCGAGCCGCTAGCTCTGCCCGGTGTCGATTCAACTGCCGGAAGAGCGGTACTAAGAAGTTCCCTAAGGTTGGGTACGGTGATTCGCCGTACCCGACTTCCTCCAATTCGCTGATTTTCCTTGCCGCTTTCTTCCCGTACTGTGAGAGTGGGGACTGGTACGACCGTCCTGGAACGGCACCCTCCCGGCAACGAAAAAGGCGAACCATGCAAACAGGACATACGCGGCGGCGGCTCCGGCAGCGGGGCAATAACATCCTTGAATCAGCGCTGGTCTTGTTGCCGACTCTGGCGATCATCGTCGGCATCGTGGACGTATCGTTCGGCGTCTTCGCGCATACTACTCTGCAGCACGCGGTGCGCGAAGGCACGCGCTACGCGGTCACCTATCAGCTCAAGAGCGGCATGGGACATGACGATTCCATCAAGTCGGTAGTACAGACCAATGCCATGGGATTCCTGGCAAGCGACACGGCCATGCAAAAGGTCCACGTGCGCTACTTCGATCCGGTTACGTTCGCCGAAGTGACCGGTACCGGCAGCAACGCACCGGGCAACATTGTCGAGATTTCGGTCGAGGGGCTGACGCGTAACTGGATCGCGTCCACGCTACTCGGCAATCTCTCTCCCATGAATTTCTACATCCGGTCCTCGGACCGCATGGAAGGGTTGCCGGCCGGGACATCGCTGCCGGCACGTTAGAGGAGAAAGGAATAGACCCATGCGGACCCCCAACAAGAACAAAGCCCGCCGCGGCAGCGCCGCCATGGAATTCGCGCTGGTGTCGGTGTTCACGCTTCCGCTGTTGCTGGGCACGTTCGTGCTCGGCATGAGTCTCAGCCGCAGCATTCAGGTCACCCAGATCAGCCGCGATGCCGGCCACATGTACGTGCGCTACGTGGACTTCACCCAGACCGCTAACCAGGATATCCTCGTCCGCCTCACATCGGGCTTGGGGATGACCCGCACGGGTGGCAATGGCGTGATTATCCTCTCCAAGATCATGCACGTGGGCGACGACGCCTGTTCAGCGGGCGGTTTCCCCGTGGGCGACACGCGCTGCGTGAACCGGGGCCAGGACGTTTTCGTCCAACAGCTCAAGATCGGCAACACCTCGGTTCGAACCAGTGTTTTCGGCACACCGACGGGCGTCACTTACGATTCCAAGCAGAATATCACCGACTATCTGACCAACTCGGGCGCCCGCGCCACCGGAGTGGGCAGTGCCATCACTCTGGCCGGAAGTGAACTGGCCTTCGTCGCCGAAGCCTGCTTCAACACACCCGAACTGGATATTCCAGGTTACAGAAGTGGTAATTCCGTTTATGCCCGTACGATCTACTGATGGCTTCCAAGGCAAGGAGGGAACCATGAAGCGCAAAGATGGTAACAAGAAGAACCGGGGCATCGCCGTGCTGGTCACCAGCGTGGCCATGGTCTTTATCATCCCGGCCGTGGGCCTTTCGATTGACGCCGGCATGCTGTACGCCGTTAAGGCCAAATTGTCGGCCGCCGCGGACGCCGCCTCCATCGCGGCGGCGCGCTCGCTCAGCGTCGGGCTGACCATCGAAGAACAACGCGCCAACGCCACCGCCACGGCGCAACGCTTCTTTCTGGCCAACTTTCCTAATGGCTACATGGGAACCAGGAATGGAAGTGTCAGCATCGAGGTTGATGAGACGCAGTTGAAAGTCCGCACGGTGCTCACGACGGCTCAGGCCGATGCTCCCGCCTACTTCATGCGGTTTCTCGGCTTCGACACCACTACGGTGCGCGCCGAAGGCAAGGCCTCGCGGCGCGATGTGAACGTCATGCTGGTGCTGGACCGCTCCGGATCCATGGCGGGTTCTTGCACGGCTTTGAAGAACGCAGCCAAGGGTTTCGTCGATCAATTCGCTTCCGGCCGCGACAAAATCGGCTTGGCTACTTTCGGAATTACTTACCGCCTGGACTTCGACCTGGCCTCGGATTACAAAACCCGTACCGGCACGAACATGGTCGATTTGCTGGATGATCTGGTCTGTGCCGGAGGCACCAACTCCGCAACACCGTTCCATTTGGCTTACGAGCAACTCACGGCGATCACCGAGCCTGGAGCGCTCAACGTAATCCTGTTCTTCACCGACGGGCAGCCGAACACCCTTACATTCAATCTGCCAGTGCGTACCGTCGCTCGTGGATACACCGACGCACCCGCTTGGCCCGCGACCGCACTGAGCCGCAGCAGGTGCAGCAGCACTACTGACAAGATAGGGTCGATCTACGGCGACTCCAACCCTCCCTACGGAGCGATCAGACCGGAAGCACCAGTCATTCCCGTACCGTCAGACAGTTCGTTCGAATCCAACGAGACCTATCTAGCCGCTGACAGTACAAACTGCTACTACGCGGGATCATCAACGTCGAATCGCTCACGGATCGCCGGCGATATCGGCTGGCTACCGAACCAGGCGCGGATGCCCGACGGCAGTCTGGTGACTATAACCGGCTACCGCTCCGGCCTCACCACCTTCAACGACCCACTTGGAAACACGCGCTACGCGATCTCAAGGAACAACATGATCACGGCGGCTTACAACGTGCTTGACAACGTGGCGGCCATGGCCCGCAACGACAGCCGCAAAATCGTGGTCTATTCCATTGGTCTTGGCTCTATTGGCACCGATAACGAAACGCTGCTAAAGCGCGTGGCCAACGATCTGGACAGTCCGGTCTACGACGACACCAAGCCCACGGGCCTGTACGTGTACGCTCCAGATAGTTCGGCGCTGGCCTCTGCTTTCTATCAGATCGCGAGCGAAATTCTCCGGCTGGCGCGCTAAGCGCGCCTTGCCTTTTCGAGCATCGCGGCAGCTACCTGCGGTAGCGCCAGCACACGGTCCACTCCGCCCAGGCGGATGGCCTCGCGCGGCATTCCGAACACAATGCACGTGGCTTCGTCCTGCGCGATCGTGTGAGCGCCCGAGCGGTGCATGGCGAGCATGCCCTGCGCGCCGTCCGCCCCCATGCCCGTGAGCAGCGCCGCAGTCGCGTCCGCGCCCGCGTATTGCGCCACCGAGTGAAACAGCACGTCCACCGAAGGCCTCTGGTAACACACCTTCGGACCCTTCTTGATCTCCACCTGCCGCCCCTCCGCTCCAGATTTGAGCAGCATGTGGTGGTCGCCTGGAGCCACCAACGCCAGGCCGGGTTCCAAACGGTCGCCGTTCTGAGCCTCCCGCACGCGCATCTGGCACATGCTGTTCAACCGCTCAGCGAACGCCCGTGAAAACACCGGAGGAATATGCTGGGCGATCAGGACCGGCGGACAATCGGCCGGGAACTCCACCAGAACCTTCGCAATCGCATCGGTACCGCCGGTCGACGCTCCCACCACCAGCAACGCTCCGCGTTTGTAAGCGGCGCCGATCGGGGCCGGAACCGTGCTCGCCGATCGCGCCGCGGCAGCCGGAGCCGGCGCCTTGACGCGCGCCGCCGCCGCCGCCCGGATCTTCTCAGCCAGGCTCTGCCGCAGGTCGGCCACCGTGTACGGCCCACCGGGCTTGGCCACCACGTCCACCGCCCCGGCTCCCAATGCCTCCACGGCCGCCGTGGACGCACTGAGCGAGCTCACCACGATCACCGGCATGGGACGGTGAACCATCAGCCGCCGCAGGAAAGTCAGCCCGTCCATGCGCGGCATTTCGATGTCCAGCGTCAACACGTCCGGATGCAGAGCCAGGATCTTGTCGCGGGCGACGAATGCATCCGGCGCCGTGCCGACCACCTCCAGGTCCGGCTCGGCCGACAGGGATTCCCTCAGTACCTGGCGTACGATCGCCGAATCATCAACGATCAGCACGCCGATCTTGCCGCTTGCCGTCATCCGGCTTTCCCCACTTCCAGTGCCAGCGTCAACGTGCCGCGCTCGAGCGCGAAACTACGGCTGGCCCGGCCCGGCCGGTCCTCGTCGAGTTGGGGTGGGTTGTCGACCGAGACCACCTCGGGCGTGCCCAACTCAAACAGCGCTTCGCTCTGCATGCGGCTGATGACGGAGCCGGCCAGGATGTTGGTCAACTCGCCGCTCACCGCCAGAATCTCGCTTTCTCCGACGTCCGGTTCCAGTTCGCCGAGCAGGTTCGCCGTCAGACGCCGCGCGGCCCGCCAATCCAGATACATCGTACAGGTTCCGGACGGCGTCCCGCGGAACGGCACCCGCGCCCGCACACCGGCCTCCGCCGTCGCGCTGCCCGGTTCGGCCACCCCCAACAAGGTGGTGAAGAACATGGTCTCCAGCGCGTCCTCGACCGCCGAGCGGATCAACGCTCCCAACTCCTGTTCAGGCATGGCTCACCCCCAGCACCCGTTCCACTTCCCGGCGCAACTTCTCGGGCGCGAACGGCTTGGGAATATACCCCTGCGCGCCGAGTTCCATCATCTGACGGACCCGGTTCTCGCTCGCGTCGGTTGACACCACGATCACCGGAACGTCGCGCAGGATTTCGTCTTCGATCATGATCCGCACCAATTGCTCTCCGTTCATCTGCGGCATGTTGATGTCGGTGAGAACCACGTCCATCCAACGGTCGCGCAGCACTGTGAGCGCCTGCTCACCGTCGGCCGCCTCGCAGCACTCGCCGACTTCCAGCCCGGAGTTCCGGATCACTCTCCGGATGAAGGTTCGCATGGCGGGTGAATCGTCCACTACCAGCAAATTAAACGCCATTCGTTCGTTCCTTTCAATGTCCGCATGTTCCCATTCCACTTCCGGCACGCCCCGCGCCGGCGTCTCCCCTTATCCGCCCCCCCGCGACCACCAGCCGCCCGGCTTGCGGAAAATCGCCGGCGCCACATAGTCCAGCGAGTGCTTGACACCAGACAAGCTCTCCGCCGTGCCGATCAGCAAATATCCGCCCGGCTCCAGACGCGCGGAAAGACGCTTCACCAGATCCTGCTGCGTCTCCGAATCGAAGTAGATCATCACGTTGCGGCAGAAGATGGCCGCAAACAACGGCAAATCCGTAAACGGTTCGATCAGGTTCAGGCGCCGGAATTCCACCTGCTGCACGATGTCGGGTTTGATCCTGTAGTACCCCTGCCATCGCTTGTCACCACGCAGCAGGTACTTTCGCAGCCACGGCGCCAGCGGCTGCGCAAACTGGTCCGCACGATAGATGCCCCGCCGCGCCCGGGCGAGTACCCGCGTGGAAATGTCAGTCGCCAGGACCCGCAATGATTTGGCCCGCTCCGGCCCCAGACACTCGTTGGCAATCATGGCGATTGTGTACGGCTCCTCGCCGCTCGAACACGCCGCGCTCCAGACGCGGATCACCTCGCGGCCGCGCCGTTCGCCCAGAATCTTTTTCTTGAAAAACTCGAAGTGCGCCGGCTCGCGGAAGAAACTGGTGTGGTTGGTGGTGAGCGCGTCGATCAAGTCCACCAGGGCCTGGCCGGTAGGGTCCGCCACCACATAGTGGTAGTATTGCTCGAACGAACGCATACCGAGCTTGCGCATCTTCACGCCCAGTCGCGCCGACACAAGCTGCTCCTTGCCGTCACGCAAATCCAGCCCGAACTGACGCCTCGCCAGATCGCGGATCTGATCGAATTCAGCGCGCGTGAGCCCGGTTGGATCGAGCTGCAACTCGTTGCCCGAAACTGGGACCGGGTTACCCATGGAACTCCATTCCCGCCACGCTCTCCAGATCCACGATCATGCGCACGCGGCCGTCCCCGAGAATCGCCGCCCCCGCCACCCCCCGGGCGCCATCCAGCATCTCGCCCAAGGTTTTGATCACCACTTCCTGCTTGCCGATCAGTTCATCCACCATCAGGCAAAAGACGCGCCCACCCGCTTCGGTGATAATGAAAAGGCCCTGCTCCGGACTCTCCGCGCGCGCTTCCACGCCCAAAGCCCGGCCCAGACGTACCACCGGATAGAGCGTTCCGCGCACCATCGCCATCTCCCTGCGGTTCTCCACCGTGAACACCATGTCGGCCGGCGGCCGGAACATCTCCCGCACCGAATGCAGCGGGATCACGTAGCGCTCCCGGCCCACCCCGGCGATCAGCGCGTCGATGATGGCCAGAGTCAACGGCAGCCGCAACAGGAATCGCGTGCCTTCGCCGGGCGTGGAATGGATGTCCACGCGGCCCCGCAGATTCTGGATGTGTTTGCGGACCACGTCCATACCCACGCCCCGCCCGGAAATATCGGTCACGCGTTCGGCGGTAGAAAATCCCGGACGGAAAATGAAGTTGAATACTTCGCTGTCGCTGGGTGTTTCATCCTCGCGCACGAACCCCATGGCGCGGGCGCGGGCCAGGATCTTCTCCCGGTCCAGACCACGGCCGTCGTCGGCCACCTCCACCACGATATGGCCCGCCTGATGCGATGCCCGCAGCGTGATGGTTCCGGCCGTATCCTTGCCGGCTGCCCGTCGCTGGTCCGGCGGCTCGATGCCGTGGTCGATGGAATTACGCACCATGTGCATGAGCGGGTCGGCCAGTTCCTCCACGATGTTGCGATCGAGTTCGGTTTCGGCTCCGACGGTCTTCAGCGAAACCGTCTTCCCGTTCTTGCGGGCCGCGTCGCGCACCAGTCGTGAAATGCGCTGAAACAGCCCGCCGATCGGTTCCATACGCATGCTCATGGCGGTGCGCTGGAGTTCGGCGGTAATCCGCGACAACTGCACCAGCGCCCTGGCCAACGCGGGAGTACAGGCGGCGGCCAGATCCGGATGCTGCCGCACCATGCTCTCGGCGATGATCATCTCGCCGGCCATGTCCACCAGATGGTCGAGCTTGGTGGTGTCCACGCGCACCAACCGCGACTCGCCGTCGGCTGGCCGCGCGGCGGCCGGCGCGCTGTCTTTCGCCGGCGCGGATTGTTCGGACGTCTCCGCGGAAGGCGCTGGCGCGCTCGCTTCCGCCGGCTCGACGCGTTGGCCCGCCGCACAGGCCCGCACCCGTGCAAGTAGCGCCCGGTTGTCCGGAACAGCCAGAGCCGCGCCGGTCTTGTTCGCGGCGTCCAACTCTCCCAGCCGTGACTTCACATAGTCGGCCGCGGCCAGGATCACGTCCACGGTCTCGGGCACAATCTCGAGTCCACCGTCGCGCGCCCGGTCCAGCACGGTCTCGGTTTCGTGAGCCACTTCGTGCAAGTCGGTCAGATCCAGGAAACCGGCCAGACCTTTGATGGTGTGGAACGCGCGGAAGACCGTGTGAATGGCTTCCGTGTCGCGCGGGTTCCGCTCGATTTCGAGCATCCGAGTTTCAATTGCCGAAAGGTGCTCGCGGCATTCGACGATGAAGTCCCGCACCATGGCCGGGTCGTCGGCAAGCGGTCCCCCTTCGTCCGGCGCATCGTCTCCGGCCGGCCGGTCCAGTGCCGGCGGTGCTGACAGGATTTCTTGCATCCGGATCAACGCCGCGGACAGGCTTTCCTCGGCGTCGTCTCGAGAAGCGGTCCCCAGTTGCTCCCGCGCCTGATGCGCCACGCTCCCGATCTCGGCGAATCCCGCGTCGTGAGCCAGGCGCTCCAGTTGCGCCAGCGACTCCGGTGCGACACCCGTCACGCCCTCGAGCACCAGTTGCGTAGCCAACCGCTCAACACCGCCGCGCAGCGCCGTCAGGTTCGCATCGTTTTCGGATCGGGTAGACATGCTTCGGCCCGTCGGAGAACTCAGAGCATCTCCTTGAAGTCATCGTCGAGCGGAAACTCTTCGGGTTCCGCCTTGGGCAGCGCCATGACGGGCGCAGCCTTTACTACTGACCGGACCGGCGAACGCCTCGCCGGCGCGGCGTCGGAGGTCCGGCGCGGCACGACGCTTGCTTGCGAGTGCCCGCGCAGCAACAAATCGATCCGCCCGATCACCTGCTGGAGGGATCCGGCCTGCGCGTTCAAAGATTCGGCCGCCGCCGCACCTTCCTCGGCGCCCGCTGCCGCGGCTCGCGTGACGTCTTTCATGCGCGCGATCCCGGTGGACATCTGTCCCAGGTCTCGCGTCTGCGCCTGGCTGCCCGCGTTCATCTGTTCCACTAACGCTTTCACACGCCCCGAGTCCTCGGTGATGGCGGTGATGGCCAGCGCCACCTGATCCACCTTGCTTCTGCCGCTGTTGGCTTTCAGGCTGGCTTCCTCCAGCAACTCGGCGGTGTCGTGGGCCGCCTGCGCCGACCGCTGCGCCAGATTGCGAACCTCGTCGGCCACCACGGCGAATCCCATGCCCGCCTCGCCCGCGCGGGCCGCCTCGACCGCCGCGTTCAAAGCCAGGATGTTGGTCTGGAAGGCGATCTCGTCAATGATCCGGATAATCTTGGCCACACGTTCACTGGACGCCTGGATCTCGCCCATGGCGCCGACCATTTCGTCCAGCGCACGCCTGGTTTCCGCGATCTTCCGCCCAGCGCCGCCCATCAGTTCAGCCACCGATTGGGCGGTTTCGGCGTTCCGGTTTGCCATGGCGCTGATCTGCTTGCTGAAGCTGGAGGTCTGTTCGAGCGCGGCAGCCTGCTCGGACGAACCCTGCGCCAACGCCTGGCTGGAGCTGGCAACCTGGGACGCCACGGCGGTCAACCGGCCAGCGGTGTCCGTCAGTTCCGAGATCACATGTTCGAAATCAGCGTTCACGCCGCGTGCCAATAACCATGCCGTGCCGCAGCCCACCGCCACCATCGCGCCCAGCAGGAACCAGATCCAGTAACTGGCGCTCTGGATCGCCCGCAACGCCTCGGCCGCACCGGCCTCGCTCCGGCTGGTGTGATATTCAACCAGTCGATCCAGCGCGTCCCGCAACTCGATGTCGGTCTCTCGCGCTGGTCCGAACAGCAGACGCACGGCTTCGGCCCGGTTGCCTTCGCGATTCCGCGCCATCGCCTCCGTCGCCAGTTCCATACCGCGCTGGTACGCCGGCAATACTCTGGCGAACAACTCGCGGCCACGGTCGGTGGCTATGCTCTTTTCGTACGCATCGAGTTCGCGGCGGCAGCGCGCCGTAGCTTCGGCGAATGCCCGTTCCTCTTCGGCCCGGCGGTCCGGTTCAGCAGCTACCATGCTTGCCAGAAGCACCACTCGCACGCGCTCGGCGCCAGCCGCCAGCGCCTCGGCGCGGCGCGCACTGGTGTTGGCGTCCGTGTTGATGGCCAACAAACGCGACTTGACCGCGGAGATGGCGCCCGCCGCCACCACGCCCAAAAGCACACCGAGTCCCAGCAACGCGGCACAAGTGAAGGCGAAACGCCTCGATACTGTCAGCTTCCTGTTCACCGCTTGTCCCTCAAATCTCTCCCGGCCGTTTCAGCCCAGCACGTTTTCCAAACCGCTCAGGTCCTGCCGGGTCAGCACCTGCTCGATGTCCAACAGAATCTTCACCTTGTTTTTGACCTTGGCCATCCCCAGCAAGTACGGGATTTCCTGGTTGTCGCCGAAGTCCGGTGTGTCCTCCACATCGTCGGCTGATAGATTCAACACTTCGGAGACCTCATCCACCACCGCGCCGGTCAGAATCGCGGGCCCCGCCCCGCCGAGTTCCACGACAATGATGCAGGTGCGCGGAGTATACGCCTGCTCCGGCAAACCGAACTTCAGCCGCAAGTCCACCACCGGCACCACTTTGCCCCGCAGATTGATTACGCCTTTGACATGAGGCGGTGTCCGCGGCACAGCCGTGATTTCCTGAAGCCCCATGATCTCCCGCACCTTCCGGACCTGTATGGCGAACTCCTCCCGCCCCAGCCGGAAAGCCAGATACTTACCGGCACGCGCCACCGCGGGGCCTTCCTGCCGCGCTACCGCCTTGTCCGCTGTCACAGTGTCCACTCTGCCTCCTTGGCTTCCGGATCGAGGTTCTTGACGGCGCCGGCGCCGCGTTCGCCGCCCACCAGAACGGCCAGATCCGAGACCACCCGGCGCAGTAACTCCGATTGCGCGTTCAGTTCTTCACCGGCGGCGGCGCTCTGCTCGGCGCTCGATGCAGTGCGTTGCGTAACTTGCTCCATCTGCGCCAGCGCCCGTGCTATCTCGTCGATCCCGCGAGCCTGCTCCTGACTGCTCTGGCTTACCTCGCGTACAACTTCGGTTGTGCCGGCCGCGCTGGTGGTGATCGAGCGGATCGCCGAAACGACCTCGTTTACCCGGCGCTGGCCGTCGCTCGAGCGCGCGATGGAGTCCTCGATCAGCGCGGCGGTGTCCTGCGCGGCGCGCGCGCATCGCTGCGCCAGATTCCGCACTTCGTCGGCCACCACGGCGAACCCCATGCCGGCTTCTCCGGCGCGAGCCGCTTCCACGGCCGCGTTCAAGGCGAGAATGTTGGTTTGAAACGCGATTTCGTCGATCACGCGGATGATCTTGGCGATCCGGTTGCTCGATGCCCCTATCTCCGCCATGGAAGCCACCATCTGTTCCAACCGCTGGTTGGCGTTCGTCACTGCCGCGGCGGCCTCGCCCATCAGATCCGCGCCGCGGGTCGCGTTGTCGGCGTTCTTCCGCGTCATCGAGTTAATCTGTTCGGCCGAAGCCGAAATCTCCTCGAGCGAGGCGGCCTGTTCATTGGCACCCTGCGCCAACGATTGCGAGGAACTGGAGACCTGCCCCGCTACGCTGGCCATTTGCTCGGCGCTTTCGTCGAGACCCTCCACGACGTTCCGGAGGTTCCGCACGAGACGGTTGACCAGCAGCCAGATCACGACGCCCAACCCGACCAGCATTCCGGCCACCAGGAAATAGATCGCCATGCGGCGTTGCGCCGATGCTTGTTCAAGGCGGTCCCGTTCCGTCGCCTCGCGCTCCATTTTGCGCTGCCGCGCCCGTTGCACCGCGCCCAGCAGAGCGTCATAGGCGGGATGCGACTCCTCCATCAGTATTCGCTGCGCCTGCGCGTGCTCCCCAAGCAGCAGCGTGGCAGTCAGACGGCGATTGGTTTCCTCCAGCCGGCGGTAACTGGCCGTCAGATCCGGCGCCGCCGAGGAGAACTCCTGTATCTTGGATTCCGCCTTCCGCCGCACCTCTTCGCCTTGCGCCATTAGCTTCTCGATCGTGTCCGGATCCTTCTCGCGGACCAACTTCTGCGCGTTGGCTTCCACGTCGATAATGGCGTCCACCAATTGGAACAAGGAAAGCGAGGAGGCGTCGGCGGCTGTCCGGAGTTGATCGGATTCCTCCGCCAGACGGTGGTTGTCGAACGATAGCGCCCCGATAGCCAGTAGCGTCACAACCATTAACGCTGCCGCCAGGGCCAGCATCTGATGTCCGATTCCCAACGATTTCATCTTTGACCTCCCCAGGCGGTCGGCTGAAGAACGGGACAGACTGCTCTGCCCCACGCGAGAAGCTTCACGCTTTCAGCGTTTCCTATCGGGGGCAGAGTGGTCTGTCCCTGGTTCTTCAGTAACCGCCTGGCCCCCCCGCCCCGGCTCATTTCAGCACGCTCACGCGCAGCCCGATCACGATCGACCCGATGGGACGGCCACCATCAAGCACTGGTAAGCCCACCTGTACCTGCTGTTCGCCGGTGCTGTCGTCCACCTCGACCGCGCCGAACCAGACCCGTCCGGACAGGGGCAGGTCGTGCTTGGGCTTACCTTTGTGCGACCAATTGGTCGGCTTGCTCAGAAAGGCCACTTTCGTTCCATCGGCCGCCGAAACGAACACTTCCGACATCTGGCTGTCGCGCCGGCTTTTCAGGTACTGTCCCAAGGCCGATTTGTTGAACGACCGCACGTAAGGATCAAGCAGAGTCAGCCCCTTCCACTTCTCGTTGGTCATGGCCTTGGACTCGGCCGGTGGGTTCGCGTTGGCCTGCTTCACTGCCGCCACAATCTGCGCGTCACTGCTCCAGGACTGGAGTTGCCGGGCCTTGGCTTCCACCTTGGCCTTCAGTTCCGGTGGTAACGGCTGGGCCGCCGCCACGAGCGCGCCCATCGCCATACCCGCCAAAATCACCCAGAACTTCTTTTGCATCAACTACTTACCTCGCGCCTCAGAGTGGCCGGCCACCGGCTATCGGCGATGGCACACCGCACGGCGCGCGACCCTCCGTCCTTGTTATCGACCAGCATTCGCCAAAACTTTGCCCTCAAATAAGGTAAAATCACCTTCAATTAGGGGGTTAGCCTACCCTCACTCTCCGCAAAAGCGACAAGACGATCTTGTTTCCCAACCGCCCGGTACGTTACACTCGTGCAACGGACAGGACCTATGCCGCGGAGTTATTCCTTCCTTCTGTTGACCGTTGTTGCCACATGCCTTGCCAACAATGAACCGCTGACGACGCCGGACCTGAACCAGTGGAAGACGAATCCGCTGGCGAACTGGACCGTCAACAAACCGTGGAGCCTGAAACTGGTCCCGCGATCCTCAACGTGCTCGGTCTCGCTGGACTACGCAAAGAGCTCCATGCCAGCCAACTTCACATGGACCGCGACCGCCGGCCAGTATGAGTATTCCGGAGTCTTTACATCGCCGACGCCGCAGGGGACGTACTATTCGTTTTATCTGGACATCTCCTGCCCTCCGCTTCCGTCACCATGGTCTGGCCTTACGCAGTCGCACAGTTCTTACCAGATCAGCGTCAGCGCGCCCTTCGGCATGACGGCGGGTCCGGGGTTGCCGCCCTGCAACGAGGGGTTTGCCTGCCAGACGACCCTGGCCAACGGCGGCACGTCGCCATACACCGTCAACCTGGTCTCCGGGGCACTGCCGCCCGGTCTCAGCCTTAAATCGGATGCAAAGGGTGCCTACGTCGGAGGTACGCCGACCCTGCAGGGTGTCTACACGTTTCAGGTGACGGCTTCCGATTCGGCAGGAGCGTCGGGGACACAAACGTATACGCTCATGGTCGGGCCGCCGGGTGTCTTTTACACTTCGGCCACGGAGCTCAGCTTCCTGGCCATCACGGGAAGCGCCGCGCAAAGCCAGCCGCTCGGGGTGGCCACCAGTGACCTGAGCACGGTGAAATACACGTCGGGTTCCGACTCCGCGTGGCTCACGGTTTCGCCGGCTTCCGCCTCAACGCCTTCCAGCGTGAGCGTTCAAGTGGATCCGTCCAAACTCCAGCCAGGCGTCATACAGGGCCACCTCGTCTTTACGCCGGACTCCGGCAAGAAGCCGGTATTGGTAACTGTGACGGCGACGATCGCGCAGCCATCCCCCATCATCGCCGTCGCGCCCGAGTCCGCGGATCTGTCTCTGGCTCCCAAGACCGATCCCATGGCTCCGGCGAAAAGCTACCAACTGGGTTTCCACACCTGGAACGCTGGCAGTGGCTCGGTGACGGCCCAGGTATCGGCGAGTTCGTGGGGAGATTGGCTGAGCGTCAAGCCGAGTCAGGTGACGCTCGCCGCGGGCCAGATGCAGGCATTGACGGTGACCATCAGCGAACGAACCACCCCGGGCACCTACCAGGGGACGATCTCGGTGACGGCGTCAGGACAAACCAAGACGATCCCGGTAGTGATGGTTGTTCCATCGCCGAAGTATGTTCCAAATCTCCAGATCGCGGTGAACGGCCAGAACGGGACTCTCTTCGTTGGAAGTCTTTCCCCAAGCAGTGAGGCGCTCGTTTACAACACGGTTGCCGGCACGGCGATGGACTTTACGGCGGCGCTCACCGGATTTGGATCGAATGGAAGCCTGACGGCGACGAGCGGGCACTTGAATGCTCTTCCGGCAAACCAGCCGAACTGGGAAGACTACCCATTTGAGTTGGGATTCAATTTCAATCTCCGGCAGTTGGGAACAGGCCGGCACGAGGGGTTGCTTCAGGTGACCGCGCCGGGCGCCACAGGGTCGCCGGCGGCCGCGCGGATCGGCGTCAACGTGGTCAACGAAGGCACCGGCGCAAACACCTACTGGCGCAGTACCATCGACGCTCAGATCGACCAACCGGTTCTGGTCGCCAACTCCAGCGCCGCTCTCAGCGCGCAGTTGAAGATCAATAACCCGACCAACGTTCCGGTCTCATACGCGATCACGACACCTACTCCGGGGATCACCTTCGACTTCCCCACTGGCGTGCTGCCAGCCAGCGGCTCGGCCACCGTCTCCATGAAGGTGGATCCGGCCCAGGCGGCGGCCGCCCAGAAATGGGCGCTGGACTTGGCTACGATCGCGCCTTTCGTCGGGCTGAACGCCGTTGTGGACTACCACGGCAATATCATTACTCCAGGGAGCGGCGGAGCGCAGGCACGCAGCGGAAGCGGAGTAGTTCAGGCGCGCCAGGAACCCAGAGCGGCCCAGGCATGCACACCCGGGCGTCTGATTGCGGCACCTTCCAAGCCGCCATCGCATTTCCAGTTCACGGCAGACTGGCCGGTAACGTTGGGCGCGGTGGTGTTCGACGATTGCGGCTCGCCGGTCGCGGATGCCACGGTAACGGCATCGTTTTCCAACGGCGACGCGGCCGTGAACCTGCCGGTCTGGAACACATCGAAAGGGCTATATCAAGCCACGTGGATCCCCGGTGTGGCGGCGTCGAACATGTCGATCACTCTGCGGGCCATGAAGGGATCTCTCACCCCGGCGATAGACCAGGTCTTCGGCACGGTGGTGGATGATCCGGACGCGCCGGTGGTGTTCAACGGAGGCGTTGTGAACAACGTCAACCCATCGCTCAACGCTCCATCGAGTCCGAACGGGATCATCGCCATTTACGGAAAGAATCTCGCCTCCGGCACGGTGCAGGCGCAATCCGTGCCGCTGCCGCGGCAATTGGGCCAGACTACGGTGCTGATCGGCGGCATCCAGGCGCCGCTCTTCATGGTCAGTGCCGGCCAGATTAACGCGCAGGTGCCGGTAGAGTTGGCGCCCGGCGCGGTTTACGATGTCGTCGTCCAGAACGCGAATCGCTTCGCCACGCCAAAGAAACTGCGTCTGGCCAAGCTCTCACCCGGCATAGTTGTCGATCTGGGCGGGCGCGTTATCGCCCAGCACCTCGACTATTCTCTGGTCAACAACGGAGCACCGGCAAAACCGGGCGAGTACATTCTGCTCTACCTGACAGGAATGGGTCCGACGACCGGGGTGGTGAACACCGGCGAGGTCTCGCCCCTCGATCCGCTGGCCATGGTGAGTTCCAGCTTCACAGTGACCATTGGAGGCGTGAACGCGGAGGTATATGCGGCGTTGCTGACTCCCAACGCCATCGGACTCTATCAGATGGCGGTGAAGATTCCGGCTGGCTTGACCACTGGGGATCAGCCGCTGATAGTCATCGTGGAAGGTGCGGCGGCAAACCGCGCAACCGTGCCGGTCAGCGCCACACCGTAGCCACAGGATCCTCCTCACGCCAGCCGGTTGACGGTTGCCACTGCGAGAAGCGAAACTGGCGTTGAAAGGCAGCAGGAAAGAGGAACGCATGCCCTCACTCAACCAAGTGCCGGTGCTGGTCCGGCACGAGAACGACTCGCCCAAGGAACGCAGCACCTGCGGATGGCGCCACATGCTAATCAGCCGGCAGGATCACGGAAAAGTGGCCGCCTGGGTCCACGTGGTCGACATCGATGGCGCCAAGCTGCACTATCACAAGGTCGCCACCGAGATCTACTACGTGCTGGAGGGCGAGGGGACTATACATTTGGACGGCGTCGAACACGACATCCGGCAAGGCAGCGTCGTACACATTCCGCCGGGGGTAGTGCATGGCGCTCGCGGACGCATGCGGGTGCTGGTGGCCGGGATTCCGGACATGAGCGATCAGGATCTGTATTTTCCCGAATAGCGCGCGCTACAGCTTGGGCGTCCGCAGGGACACCACCTCGAAGCGGGGCGAGGTGCCGCCCACCTTGGAGTTCTTCAACAGGACTTCGAAGTACGGAAACGTGTCCGCGGAAGCAGGCTGCAACCTGTCGCGGAGATGCGTGAGCCAGCGTTCGCTGGTTATGAATTCACCGCCAGCTTCGGTGCCTTCCATTTCCGTGCCGGCCAGGACCAGGATGCTGCCGGTGCGGGACAAGTTGGGCACGCAGGCAATCAGGCAATAGCTGGCCGCTCCGATGCCGCTGCCTCGAGCGGCGCGGTACTGTGCCTGCTCGCCCGGACGCGGCGCGCGATTCTCGATGACGGCCGCTCCGGAGGCTCGATCGAAAGCAAAGCGGAAGTTGAGTTGCTCCTCGATCAGTTCCACCCAGGGATTGGCGCGCCGGCTTCCAAACAGAATGACGTCGTCGGACTTCAACAGCCGCGCGTGGAAGTCGCGCGCGAAAATCACGCTGACACGGTCGCTGTCGCCGGTGAGGCGGAGAACCTTGCGCAGCAGCGTGGCATCGGCCAGGCTGGTGTGCTGCCGCATCATGATCTCGCGAGCGCTTTCGCGCAGAGCCGGCTCCGGAAGCGCGTCGATGCTTTTGAAGTAGGACCGGTCCAGGTATTCGTTCAGGCTTACCGGGCGCTGCAAAAGGTCCTGCACGGTGCTGAGATTGGAATCCGCCAGCACGATGTCCAACCGCCGCCCGGGGCGCGCAAACTGCGACCAGAACTGCCTGGTGAGCGGTCCCATGTCGGCCGAAGAGCGCATGTCGCGGCGCAGCGATACGTTATCCCACGCCAGCCAGCCGCAAAACAGCGCCAGTCCGGTGATCACGCCGGCAAGGATGCTGGGAAGGCGCAAACGCAGACGCCGCCGCCGTGATGCCGACGCCGGGTTTCGCCGCCGGAACACCGGAGCGTAGTTGCCGCGCGGGATTTCAATGACGATGTTTTCGTGCGCCCCTTCGGAGCCGAAATACTCTTGTAACCGTTTGCGCAATTGGGACGCATGCACCCGGACAATGGTGTCTTCACCGGTGGCCGAATCGGCACTGCGGCCAAAGACGTGCATGGCGATTTCCTGCTCGTGAATGGCGACACCGGGCTCGTCCAAGGAACGGGCAGCGACGTAGAAAAGGAAGTCGCGGAGCCGCGCCGATCGCTGAAAAAAGCGGCTGTCGGCCACCCGGACAACCAGCTCCCACCGCGAGTCTGCGACCCTCGGCCGGGGGCTCACGGAGCCAGAATTAGCGGCTTGATGGGCCAAATGGGGCCTCCAAACGTGAATTCACGGTGAATTGGTTGCCGTCGGACACAGGACTCGGGCAAGCGCCGATGTATAGCATATCATTCCGTGCGGGATGATGAAAGTCCCGGCGAAGCTGCGGGTTAGCTGTGGATCGAAATGTGAATTCACGGAGAAACCGGGGATGTCCCGATTGACTTGTCCGAAACCCTCCTTTATGCTCCAGCAAGACCCCGACGACCGGGGATTCAGGAGATTGTCTCGTGGGCAAAATATTAGCTGCTATCTTGGTTGTGTTTGTTGCCTGTGCATCGGTTTGCATGGCGCAAACCGGATCAGGCGGTATTCAGGGAGTGGTGACGGACCCGAGCGGCGCGGTGATTGCCGGCGCCAAAGTCGTGGTCACGCATCAAAGTACTTCCCGAAGTTATGAAACCGTTTCCAATGGAGTTGGTTTTTACGTTTTCCCGGCGCTGCAACCGGGCCAGTATAAGATCGTGATCAACGCCCCCGGCATGCAGGCCTGGGAGGGCGAAGCGATACTGCGCGTCGGACAGACGGCGGTCATCGACGCAAAGATGGCGGTGAGCGCCGCAGCCACGCAGGTGAATGTGGTGGGTGACGTCACGCCGTTGGTCACCACCGAGAGTCCGACGCTGGGCAACGTGGTGGAACGCACCCGCGTCGAGCAGCTTCCGCTGAATTCGCGCTACCTGCAAAACCTGATTACCGCCACCACGCCCGGCGTGGACAGCAAAGCGAGTAACCCTACCGTTTACGGCATCCGCTACGGCATGCAGTTCCTGCAAGACGGCGCGGTAATCACCAACCGCACCTACGGTGGAATTACGGAGCGTCCTCCAGGAATCGACACCGTCGAAGAGTTCCGCGTGGAAACCAGCAGCAGCTCGGCCAAGTTCGCCGCGCCGGCCACCACCATCCTATCCACGCGCAGCGGCACCAACTCGTTCCATGGAAGCGTTTTTGAGACCGCGCGCAACAACGGCATTGGCGTCGCGCGAACTCGGGAGGACCTCAACACCACCAAACCGCCGCAACTGATCCGCAACGAGTTCGGCGCTTCGGCCGGCGGCCCGGTGCTATTACCCAAGCTTTACGACGGCCGTAACCGGACCTTTTTCTTCTTTGGCTACGAAGCCTTCCGCTACGCATACGCGCAAACCGCCGCCACCAGCCTGCACACCGAGGCCATGCGCAAGGGCGATTTCAGCGGCCTGGTGGACGGGGCCGGCAAGGCTTATACCCTTTACGATCCCTGGTCGACTGGCGCCGATTGGTCGCGCGTGCCCTACGTCAACAATCAGATTCCGGTGACGCGGGAAAGCCCCATGGCCAAGGCGCTGCTCGACACGACGCCGCTGCCCACCTTGTCCAACGTGAACCCGCTGGTGGGTAACAACTATATCGGCGTGGTACCACTCAAGCAACTCAACCATACCGAAACCGTGCGTATCGATCACAAGCTCTCGGAACGCGATCAGATTTTCGGCCGCTATACCCACGGCGGCGTCGTCAATCAAGGCCTGCGCAGCGCGCTGCCAACCACGGACAACCTGCTCAACACCAGCGCTACGCGCGTCTGGGACGACGGCGGCGCCTTTAGCTGGACGCACACTTTCTCGCCGACGTTCTTCAGTGAAACCTTGGTCTCGGTAACCGTAAACGAACGCGAACTCGGTAAGGGTAGCGCCAACTCCGGTTATCTGATCAACAAGTTGGGCGTGCCGGACCCGTTCGCCAACCAGTACGCCGCCATCGTGGTCCGCAAAGTCGGTTTCAACATGGACTACCGCGAGCAGGAAATGGAAGTCGGGCGCAACCGGATCGCCGTGGTGGATCAGAACTTCACCAAGATCCAGGGAAGGCATCAGATCCAATTCGGCGGACGTTTCTACCAGGAGCGTCTGCACGTGCTGGGAGGCCAGCCTAGACTGACCAACAGCTTTGACAAGAGCTACGGGACCTCGTTGTTCGATCCGAAGTCGGGCTCGAGCTACTCGCCGGTGTCCTACACCGGCCACGACGCGGCCAACTTCTTCATTGGCTATGCGGCCAGCTACGACACCATTCTGATGCGCCCGTGGTACCACATGACTTCGCAAACCATGGTGGGCTACGTCCAGGACAACTTCAAAGTGGCGCCACGATTCACGCTGAACTATGGCGTTCGCTGGGAGAGCTATTCGCCGTTCTCCGAGGACAACAACATCCTCACCGGGTTCGATCTGGCGCAGAAAGCGGTTATCACCGGCGCCAGCCTGGATGAGATGTACCGCATCGGAGCGACCGTGCCGACGGCGGTGAAGGCCTACACCGACGTTGGGGCGAAGTTCGTGTCGGCGAAGGACGTGGGGCTTCCGAGTTCTCTGATCCACGCCAACCGGTTCGACTTCAACCCGCGCCTGGGCTTTGCCTACAGCATGGGTGACACCGGACGCACCACGGTGTTGCGCGGCGGCTACGGCCTATACGGGTTCGCTCCCGACCTGCGTTCGTTCACCGACAACATGCGCCGCAACGTGCCCACCTATTCCGTGCGGCAATACTACGGCAACGTGGCTTCGTTCGCATCCGACGGGTTGCCCAACTGGAACCTGCGCAACGCTCCCAAGTACATCGCGGGCGTTAACAGCAAGGACATCCTTTCGACCGACCTGACCGGCGCCGGCCTGCGTGGCGCGTTCCCCATCACCTTCTTCGACCCGCACCAGCCCACCATGCGCGCGCACGAATGGAACTTCACCATCGAGCGCGAAATCTGGAAGAGCGCCGTGGTGCGCGCCGGCTACGTTGGCACGCATGCTTACAACCTGGAACAGTACCAGGAGCTGAATGAGGTGCCGACTGCCTACGTGTGGTACACGCGGACCGGGTTGGCGCAGCCGACCGGCGAATACGCCGCCGTGGCCATGCGCCCCTACGACCAGACCGTGTACCAGTCGCTGAAGTACTACCGCCGGCTGGGCTGGTCCAACGCCAACAGCTTCCGCCTGGAAGCGGAACGCCGCTACGCCAAAGGCGTGGGATTCCAGTTCTTCTACGTCATGTCGAACGCGTTCAAGACGCGCAGCTCGGACGTGAACCTGGATTACATCTACCCCACCGAGCTTTACCTGCCGGGCGCTGTTCCGGTTGACACGCAGGAGCGCAACCGCTTCCTGAACTACCGTCGCGACGACGACATCCCCAAGCACCGCTTCAACTGGAACTGGATCGCCGACCTACCCTTCGGGCGTGGCCACAAGTTCCTGTCGAACGCAGGCGGGGTGCTTAACCGCATCGTGGGCGGATGGCAGATCGCCGGTATGGGTTCGTACCGTAGCACTTACTTTGCCCTGCCGACGTCCTACTACGGCAGCACTAGCGATGTTGAAGTGTACGGCAAGAAGTACCCCATCCAGGACTGCCGCAGTGGCAGGTGTTACGCCGGCTACCTTTACTACAACGGCTACATTCCGGCCAACCGCATCAACAGCTACGGTTCCAACGGGAAGCCCAACGGTGTGATGGGGGTTCCCAGCAACTACAAACCGTCGACACAACCGGTATTCGCCACTCCGGCGGGCGGCATTCCGTCGGGCGATCCCAACAGCTCGTACTACGAAACCAACACGACTTGGGTGACCCTCAAGAACGGCTCGGTGGTCCGTACGACACTCGATCCGAACCTCCACCCCTTCCGGAATCAGTACGTGATGGGACCGTGGAATTTCGGATTGGACGCCTCTGCCTTCAAGTCCATTCCGATCACCGAGCGCGTCGTCATGCGTTTCAACGCTGATTTCTTCAACGTGTTGAATAATCCGGGCTTGCGGGCACCCGGCACCGATGGCATTGTCAGTACGCAGTACTCGCAAAACACCCCGCGTCAACTGCAACTTACGTTGCGGTTGACTTGGTAGTACCTATTCAGGCATCACTCTCGCTACCCGGCGGGCGCTCCCTCGATGTTCGAGGCTTGGCGCCCGCCTTTTTTTAGTTACCCGCAAGCGGCGAGTGTGAATTCACGGTGAATTTGCGTGACGGCGCCCGCCGTCTAGCCTTATCCTCCAGCCGTAGCCCTCAGGGGTGAAGGAGGAGGTAGTGCCGTGACTAATCGGGGAGTCCAAAGTGTACTTCTTTGTCTCCTTTCAGCCATAACTTGCGCTGCACAGACCGGCGCGGGTAACATCCAGGGCACGGTCAGAGACGCGACGGACGCGGTGATCGGTACGGCGCAGGTCAAGATCGTCCACGAATCCACGTCCCGCGAGTACGAAACTAAGACCAACACAATCGGGTATTACATTTTCCCGTCCGTGCAACCAGGCCTGTACAAGATGACCGTGACGGCATCGGGGATGCAGGTTTGGGAAGGCTCAGTCATGCTGCGAGTCGGGCAGTCCGCGGTGGTGGACGTCAAACTGGTGGTGGGTACCACCGCCACACAGGTCACCGTAGTAGGTGACGTGACACCACTGATCACCACCGACAGCCCAACGCTGGGTAACGTGGTGGAACGCACGCGCCTCGAGCAACTCCCCATGAACGGACGCTCCATTTCGGGGTTGATCTACAAAACGGTGCCGGGTGTGGATGGGCAAGCGGGGAACCCGACCGTATACGGCATCCGCGCCGGCATGGAATTCCTGCAAGACGGCGCGATCCTGGCCAACCGCTATACGGGTGGAATCTCGTTGCGGCCACCGGGCGTGGACACGGTCGAGGAGTTCAAAGTCGAAACCAACAACTCGTCAGCCAAGTTCTCCGCCCCGGCCACCACGCTGCTTTCCACGCGCGCCGGTACCAATTCGTTCCACGGCAGCGCGTTCGAAACCGCGCGCAACAACGGCTTCGGTCTGGCGCGCGCACGCACGGACGGCAACAAAGCGGCGCAGATGATCCGCAACGAATTCGGCGCATCGGCCGGTGGCCCCATCATTCTGCCGAAGATCTATGACGGCCGTAACCGGACGTTCTTCTTCTTCTCCTATGAAGCATTCCGGCAGGCCTATTCCTCGACCTCCGCCATCACCATGCCCACCATGGCTATGCGGCAGGGCGACTACAGCGGCTTGGTGACCGCCACAGGCCAGAAGTACACCATCTATGATCCCTGGTCCACCGGCGCGAACTCGCAGCGCGTACCCTACGTGAACAACCAGATTCCGACCACGCGCGAGAGCCCCATGGCGAAGTACCTGCTCGACGTCACACCGGCGCCGACGCTGCCGGATGTGAACCCGCTGATCGGCATTAACTACATCGGTCTGGTGCCGCTCTCCAACCGCAATCACACCGAAACAGGGCGCATCGATCACAAGCTCACCGACAAGGACCAGATCTTCGGCCGGTACAGCTTTGGCGAAATCAACAACACCGGTTTGCGCAGCTATCTGCCAACCACCGATGGGTTGTTGAACGTCTCCAAGGTGCCGGTGCAGGACCACAGCGCGTCCTTCAACTGGACGCACAGTTTCTCGCCGACCTTCTTCAGCGAGACCATTTTGACAGGCGCGCAGGAAGAATACACCGTCGGCAAGGGATCGAGCGATGCGGGCTTTCTGGTGGACAAGTTGGGCGTCCCGAATCCTTACAAGAACAGCTACGGCGCGATCGTCGTGCGCGTGGTGGGCTTCAACATGGACTACCGCGAGCAGGAATATGAATCCAGCCGCAGCCGCTTCCTGATGTTCGATCAGAACTTCACAAAGATCCACGGACGCCATCAGATCCAGTTCGGCGGACGTTACCGCCACGAGCGTTATCACGTGCTGGGCGCGCAACCGCGGCTCACCAATTCGTTCCAGAACAATTACGGCACATCGCAGTACGACCCCACCTCCGGCGCGTCCTACTCGCCGGTGCCTTATACGGGCCACGACGCGGCGGGCTTCTTCATCGGCTACGCCGCCGGTTATGACACCATCCTGATGCGCCCGTGGTACCACATGCTTTCGCGCACTTTCACCGGCTATGTGCAGGACAACTTCAAGGTCACGCCAAGGCTGACATTGAACCTGGGCGTGCGCTGGGAGTTTTTCCCGCCCTTCTCGGAAGACAACAACATCCTCACCGGGTTCGACCTTTCCCGCAAGGCCGTTGTCACCGGCGCATCGCTGCAGGAACTGTATGCTCTGGGAGCCACGGCGCCCGAGGTGGTGAAGGATTACACCGACATCGGCGGCACATTCCTTTCAGCCAAGGAAGCCGGGTTGCCCAGTTCGCTGATTCACGCCAATCCTTGGGACTTTAATCCCCGCATTGGATTGGCGTACAACATCGGCGGCGGCACGCGTTCCACGGTGATCCGTACGGGATATGGCCTCTATGGTTTCGCGCCCGACTTGCGCTCGTTTACCGACAACATGCGGCGCGACATCCCCATGTATTCGGTGCGCAACTTCTATCCCAACCAGGCGCAGTACAGCCCGGACGGGCTGATCAACTGGAACCTGCGCAACGCTCCGAGCATCATCGCGGGGGTCAACAGCAAGGACGTGCTAGTGCAGCGCACCCAGGGCGCCGCGCTGCGAGGTTCGGTTCCGACCACATTCTTTGAACCGAACCAACCCACCATGCGCGCGCACGAATGGAACTTCACCATCGAACGCGAGATGTGGATGGATACGGTCCTGAGGCTGGGATACGTCGGCACGCACGGCGCGCGCCTGGAACAATACCAGGAATACAACTTGGCGCCCAATCAGTATGTCTGGTTCGTATCCACCGGCCAGACGATTCCCACCGGCGAGTATGCCGGCACGGCCATGCGCCCCTTCGACCAAACCACGTACGGCGAATTGAAACAGTTCCGCCGCACCGGCTGGTCCAACGCCAGCACGTTCCGCATCGAAGCCGAACGCCGCTACGCCAAAGGCATTGGCTACCAGTTCTACTACGTGTTCTCGAACGCGTTCAAGGCCAAGTCCTACGACAAGGACTTGGACTACGTGTATCCGACTCAGAACTACTTGCCAGGTGCGGTGCCAACCGACTACGACGCTCGCAACCGGCTCCTGAATTACAGGCGCGACACTGATTTGCCCAAGCACCGCTTCGCCTGGAACTGGATCGCGGACCTGCCGTTTGGCCGCGGACATAAGTTCCTATCGAACGCCGGCGGAATTCTCAACCGCATCGTCGGTGGCTGGCAGATCGCCGGCATGGGTTCCTATCGAAGCAACTACTTCGCGCTGCCAACAAGTTATTGGGGCGCGACGAACCCGGTGGAGTTTTACGGCACGAAGTACCCGATCCAGGATTGCCGCACTGGCACCTGCTACGACGGCTACCTTTGGTTCAACGGGTACATACCCGCCAATCGCATCAACAGTTACGGTTCGAACGGACAACCCAACGGCGTGATGGGGGTGCCGGCGAACTACAAACCGAGCACCCAACCCATCTTTGCCACACCTGCCGGCGGCATCCCCGCGGGCGATCCCAACACCGCGTACTACGAGACCAACACCGCATGGGTAACCCTCAAGAACGGTTCGGTGGTGCGCACCACCATGGACACCAACCTCCACTGGTACCGCAATCAGTACGTGCCGGGACCTTGGAGCTTTGGCCTGGATGCTTCGGCATTCAAAGCCATCCCGATCACCGAACGCGTTGTGATCCGCTTCAACGCGGACTTCTTCAACGTGCTGAACGATCCGGGCCTGGTACAACCTGACGCGACTGGCATCGCATCGAAACGCACCTCCGCCAACACCCCGCGCCAACTTCAGTTGACGCTGCGGTTGACCTGGTAGAAACATCGAGTAACCACGGACGTGCGCCCGGCGCGAGGCGCACGTCCGCACTCCGCTACACTGGGTAGTGGATGAGTGTTCTCACGGTTGTACGGCACGGCCAGGCTTCTTTTTTCGCGGAGGATTACGACAAGCTCTCTCCCACCGGCGAGCGGCAGGCCGCCGCGCTAGGTGAGTACTGGGCGCGCACCGGCGTGAAGTTTGACGCCGTCTACACTGGCCCCAGAAAGCGTCAGATCGACACGGCGGCAATCGCGGGCGCCGCCTACCAGAAGGCGGGTCTCACTTGGCCCACGCCGGAAGTCCTCGCGGATCTGGATGAGTATCGCATCGATGAAGTGATGCGGCGCTACATCCCCGGGCTGACCGAGAAGCATGCGGACGTGGCCGAGTTGTGCCAGGCCGTCCAGCGCGCCAAAGGAACGCCGGGACTGCTTGCGGCGATCGAGAAGCTGTTCCGGCGTGTGTCCACGATGTGGATACGCAAGGAATTCGACGCTTCCGCGGTGGAAGATTGGCGCGGCTTCTCCGCGCGTGTGCGAGGAGCGCTGGCCGAAACGCGCAACCACGGACGCCGCGGCGTGCACGTCGCGGTGGTCACCTCGGCCGGTCCAACGGCCGTGGCCATGCAGGCAGCGCTCGGGTTGAACGATCAGGCCGCGCTCGAACTGAGCTGGCTGGTGCGCAATACCGCCTGTACCGAGTTTCTGTTTTCCGGCGACCGCTTTTCGCTCTGGAGCTTCAACGCGACGCCGCACCTGAGCGACGCCGCGATGATCACCTACCGCTGATGGTGTTAGCCGGCTGGAAAGCCGGCGGACCGCCTGGAAAGGCGGCCCCACTAAAACGGCCAAGGCTTCGATAGGACGCCAGGCTGATCAGGCGTCGAGCTTCCGCTTCAGCAATTCGTTGAGCGCTTGTGGATTGGCCTGCCCGCGCGTGGCTTTCATGGCCTGTCCCACCAGGTAGCCGATGACCGTAGTTTTGCCGCTCTTGTACTGCTCGACCTGCTTGGGGCTTGAGCGCAGCACTTCGTCGACAACTTTTTCGAGCGCGCCGGTGTCGCTGATTTGCTTCAGGCCTTCGCGCTCGATGATAATACCGGCGGCTTCGCCGGACTCGAACATCTTCGGGAAAATCTCCTTGGCCAGCTTGCCGCTGATCTCGCCTTTGTTGAGGCGCGCCAGCAGATCGCCCAGATTTTCCGCGCTCACCGGCGACTCGCCGATCTCCTTCGCGGCGGCCTTGAGCGCGCCCATTAAATCGCCCATCACCCAATTGGCGGCCGTACGCGCGTCGCCGGCGCGCGCGGCGGCGGCTTCGAAGTATTCGGCGATGTCGCGCGAAGCGGTCAACACCTGCGCATCGTATTCACGCAGACCAAGTTCGTTGATGAACCGCGCGCGCTTCACGGCGGGCAGCTCCGGCATGGACGACTTCACACGCGCGAGCCATTCTTCGCTAACGCGCAGCGGCACCAGGTCCGGTTCGGGGAAGTAGCGGTAATCGTGCGCGTGCTCTTTGCTGCGCATGCTGACGGTCTCGCCGGTCTCGGAATCGTAGAGCCGCGTTTCCTGAACGATCGTGCCGCCGCCTTCGATCACCGCCACCTGGCGCGCGATTTCGTAATCCAGCGCCATCTTCACGAAGCGGAACGAGTTCAGGTTTTTCACCTCGGCCTTGGTGCCGAATTTCTTGGCGCCGCGCAGCCGCACGCTCACGTTGGCGTCGCAGCGCAGGTGGCCTTTCTCCATGTCGCAGGTGGAGACACCCACGTATTGCAGCGTCTGCTTGAGCGCGGTGAGGAATTCGTAGGCCTCGTCGGAGTTGCGCATGTCGGGTTCGGTGACGATCTCGACCAGCGGCGTGCCGCTGCGGTTCAGATCGACGTAGGTGTAGCGCGCCGAATCCTTGAAGCCTTCGTGAATACTCTTGCCGGCGTCGTCTTCCATGTGCACGCGCGTAATACCCAGGTGTTTGGTTTCGCCGTTGACTTCGACGTCCAGCCAGCCGTGCTCGGCCACCGGCTGATCGTACTGCGAAATCTGGTAGCCCTTGGGCAGGTCCGGATAGAAGTAGTTTTTGCGCGCGAAACGCGACACGGGGTTGACGCGGCAATTCAGCGCGAGCGACGCGGCGATGGCCATCTCAACGGCCTGCCGGCTCAACACCGGCAGCGCGCCGGGCATGCCCAAACAAACCGGGCAGACGTTGGTATTGGGAGGCGCGCCGAAACTGGTTTGGCAGCGGCAGAAGATCTTGGTCTGGGTAGCCAGTTGAACGTGAACCTCCAGACCGATGACCGCTTCATACTTGGCGAGCACATCCGGCGCCACCAGCGCCGCTACGTCGAGGGACATTTCTCTATTATAGGAGCCTGCACTCGCGGCCACGCGCGTTAGCAAACGAGTGGATCACACGCGCAGCTCCGTCTCGCCCGGCAATGCGGCGAGGTCTCCGAAGTAGAGGCAGTAGAGTTCGTGTTTTTCGTCCATGTAGAGTTTCTGACGTTCGTGTGCGGGAAGCCCGTCAAGTTCGCCGGTGTCCAGGCTCGGGGGCAGCACGAGGGCGACGTTGCGCGTGGCTCGAAACACTCTCTCCAAAAGAGCATCTGCCGGAGGGCGCATCGTGGAGTGACGAAAGTGATGGACATGATCGGGGCCGGTCATCGCCCAATCCGGATCGAGGAACGCCGCGTCTACGCTCGTCCACATGTCCCAGGTTCGTTCGCTCATGATGTCGCCGTGCACGAATGTTACGCGATCCAACAGTCCGGCTGTAGCTACGTTCCGCATCGCATCGGCGTGATGATCCGGATCGATTTCGACGGTGACTACATGCGCGGCCACGCGCGCCAGCGCAATCGTCGTAAATCCTCCGCCGGTGCACGTTTCCAGAACCCGCCGGTTCTGGAAACGCGCCGCGATCCTGGCGGTGAAACGCTGATCGATTCCCATCACGTAAGTGCGTTCGGTGGCGACATAGTCCCACCCGAACTTCGCTCGAATCGCATTAGTGTTCATCTCGTATGACCCGATACAATCGTACTCTCACATCGCGGTTTGAGTCTGACATTTCGCGGTCTCGTTATATACTCAGGCCATGGTTCGTAAGTGGGTCGCGGGTTCGTTCCTTGCGTTGTGCACTTTGACGCCACTGGCCGCCCAGCCGAAAGGCACGTCGACTAAGGAGCAGCCGAAGCTGAGCCTCGTGCCGTTTGTTGGCTGTAAATCCGACGGACAAATGGGACCGGTTGCGGCTCCAAAAGGCAAGTTGGTGGCAATCCCCGCAAGAAGCGCTTCACGGTTGGCCTATTACAAGTCGGACTTCGGAGTTGGCGTATTGGCTCCGCAGGGATGGCACTGTTTTTGCACATATGGCTCAAACGGCAGCAGTCTGTTTGTGAGTCCAAGGCCATTCGGTTCTGCGGAGTTGTTCTCAACTCAGTGGAACGGATTCGATGGGCCGGCGATTCAGATCTCCGCAATGTTCGGGGACACGTCTGGACGATTCAGTGTCGCTCGCATGATCGCCCGCGTATTCCCCGCACACTTGTCGTTTGTGAAGAGCGTGATCGACGAAGGAATTGAGCCGGCGAGTGACTTCCCTTCCGGACCGTACCCTTCCGATAAGCTTACATACCTCACCAATGAAATGGTGGAGTATCAGACTCCTGCGAATGCAGACGGCTTGGGAACGCATTCCTTGCTCATCAAGAACGGCGACCCCATTCGCGGCGTGGTAATACTCTTCGACGACGCCTTGAACCTGCTTCATTTGCACGTACGCCTGCCGCCCGAACTGGAGAGCCTGGCTCCAATTATCATCCGGCAAGCTGAGCGAGACGCTTCTCGTCACTAGCGCGACGCGCGGAGGAGGAAGTGGCCGATACAACCGGCCTCGCCACCCTATCGCGCGATGGCTCTTGAGCCGCCTTGCATCAGCGCGTTGATTTCGTCGAGCGTGTAGTGGCTGAAATCGCCGGGGACTGAGTGCTTCAGGCAACCGGCCGCGACGGCGAATTCGAGCGCTTCCGCGTGGGTCGCGAGCATCTGCCACCCGTAGATGAACGCTCCCGCGAAACAGTCTCCCGCGCCCACGCCGTCCACAATCTGGTTCATGGCGAAATGACGGCTCACCAAGAAATCCTTGCGGTCGTTGAGGCAGGACGACCAGCCTATTTGCCCGGTGGTCATCGGCTCCCGAAGGCTGATGGTGATGGCCTGCATTCCCGGATACGCATCCAGCACCTTTCCGGTCAGCGTGCGGTAGCTTTCCTCATCCAGATAGCCGGGGCGCTTGCTGGGCGGCACGTCGAATCCTAGCCCCATCCGAACGTCGGCTTCGTTGGCAATCATGATGTCCACAAAGCGCGTCAAATTCGGGATCACTTCGAGCGCGGACTTACCCCACTTCCACAGGTTCTTTCGGTAGTTCAAATCGAAGGAGACGGTGAGTCCCGCCGCTTTCGCCTTCTGGACCGATTCCATGGCCAGCTCGGCCGCGGACTCGCTCACCGCCGGCGTGATGCCGCTGATGTGGAACCATCCGGCGCCCTGAAAAACCGTATCCCAATCGATATCGCCCGGTTTGGCCAGCGCCAGCGCGCTATCGGCGCGATCGTAAAACACGCGAGTGGGGCGCTCCCCGGCGCCGGGTTCGAGAAAGTAGATTCCCATCCGGCCCTTGCCGCGAACAATCGTCGAGGTATCGACACCGAAGCGCCGCATCTCACCGATGCAGCTTTCCGTCAGCGGATTGGCATCGGGCAGAACAGTAACAAACGAAGTCCCGGCCCCAAGTTGGGCCATGGCGATAATAGCGTTGATTTCACTGCCGCCGAACGTCGCGACCAGTTGCGAACTCTGAAGAAGACGCTCCTTTCTGTCAGGAGAGAGCCGCAGCATCACTTCGCCGAACGCAGTAGTACGTCTCGATAATTGCATGATCAATTCCATTGTAGGGCGCGCGGCGCGGCCGTCCGGTCTTCGGCATATCACGCAACAACGGAACGCACTATTTCACCGCGAGTGTAATACCGCTCTGACTCGAATTGTTACCCACCTTGACGACCACTTCCGCGTTGCCCGCTGGAATGTCCGTGGGCACTTTGGCGTTGATCTGAATCACGCCGGCCACCATGTACGGTGCCGCACCCGCGTACGACACCTCGGCGTTCTTGCCGCCGATGGTCACCATTACCGGAAGCACTGGTTTGGGAAATGACGTGGCGGCCGGCAGACCGTTCACGCCGCCCGGCGTGGTCTGCCCTTCGCCGGTGCCGTAGAACACGGCGACCTTGCCGCACGTCAGCGGATTGGCCACCGAGTTCACCGTGCCGTCCTCATTGAGGAACACGCCCGGACCCGTGCCGCTCGAATTGGCGCTGAACAGGCCTGGCACCGCTTCCACCACTGGAACGGCGACCGCCGCGCCCTTCACTTTCTTGTACTCGACCACCACCTGCGTCGCGGTCTTGCCGGCGACTTCGTAAGGCACCACGCAACTGATCTGGCCGTTGATGGCGTAAATCATGGGCGCCGCCACGCCGTCGAACAACACACGGGTCTCGCCGATTTCCGTGCTCACCAGGCCGTTCACAAGCTGCAATCCCACCAGTTCGGCGGGTCCGAAGCTCTTGCCGAAGATAACGACGATCTCGCCCGGCGACACTTTGCCCGCCACATAGTTGGCCGCATTGCCGACACCTGCTAGCGTGAACGATGGACCCGCATCGAATTGGACCTTGGTCACGAAGGCGTCGCATTTTCCCTGAGACGCTCCTTGGAATGGCGTCTGGGTTGGGAAGTTGCTGGATGTCGTGCATCCGGTCACATAGGCCGCTCCCGCGGCGTCCACCGTAATCGACGAACTCTCATCAGCGGCGCTTCCGCCGAGGTAGGTCGAATAGACCAGCCCACTGCCCGCCGGCGTGAGCTTCGTGACCGCCACGTCCCAATCACCGCCTTGGAACGAAGCTTGGTGGGCCGACTGAGTTGGAAAGTTGGTCGAAGCGGTCCATGCCGTAACATAAGCCGAACCGGCTGTGTCCACCGCTATTCCCGTGCCTTCATCCATGCCGCTTCCGCCCAGGTATGTCGAGTACGCTAGCGTCTTTCCTACTGGTGTCAGTTTCGTGATGAAGACGTCGCGATGCCCGCCTTGGAAGGTCGTCTGGAACGCTGACTGGATGGGGAAGTCGGTCGAACTGGTGTATCCCGTCACATAGGCCGAACCTGCCGTGTCCACCGCGATAGCTCTGCCCGCCTCTTCGCCGCCGCCCCCCAAGTAGGTCGAATAGGTCAGCATGTTGCCCGCCGGCACCAACTTCGTCACAAACGCGTCACTGGGACCGCGCAGGCCCCACTGGTACGCCGCTTCCACCGGAAAATCCGCCGAATTCGTATACCCCGTAACATAGGCCGCTCCAGCGGCATCCACCGCAATCCCTTCGGCCGAGTCAGTACCGCTCCCGCCCAAGTAAGTGGAGTACACCAGTGCGCTGCCCGCCGATGTCAGCTTCGTTACAAAACCAACTTGAGCCCCGCGGCGAACCATACGGTACGCCGACTGCATCGGGAAATCGTCCGATTGAGTCAATCCGGCGACATAGGCCGAGCCCGCCCCATCCACCGCGATTGCGCGTCCGTGATCGATGCCGCTCCCGCCCAAGTAAGTGGAGTACACCAGCGCGTTACCCGCGGGCGCCAGTTTCGCCACAAAGACATCGAAACTGCCTTGGCATGCCGCTTGGTATGGTGACCGCGTGGGAAAGCCGGTCGAATTCGTGACTCCCGCAACATAGGCTGCGCCTGTCGCATCCACCGCAATGCCACGGCCTTCGTCGTATCCGGCGCCACCCAGGTACGTCGAGTAAACCAGGGCGTTGCCCGACGGCGCCAACTTCGTCACGAAAGCGTCAGGATCTCTCCCTGTCTTCGTTGACTGGTAGGGCGACTTTGTGGGGAACTCCGTCGAATCGGTGTACCCGGCAACGTACGCCGAACCTGCCGCGTCCACGGCGATGGCCGCTCCCACATCTCTTCCACTTCCACCCAGGTAGGTGGAATAGACCAATACCACGGGATCGATACGGACCTCGCGCGTCCGGTCATAGCGCGCCAACTCGAAGCTCACACGGTTGTGCGGCGCGAGCGTGTACCGCGCCGCCACCTCGACGTGCTTTCCGCCGATCTCCTGATACACTCGCGGCTTCTGCTGCCGGAGTTCGCCGAGCGCCGTCCGCAGCAC